>CAZJVN010000009.1:0-23284 GCA_964549775.1 uncultured archaeon
TTAAAGAGTATAATCCTTTAGCAGAACTAACTCATAGAGTAGCTAAAGAAACTGGTGCAAAAGGAAAAATAAAATACACAGTAGGAACAATGATAGAAGTTCCACGAGCGGCTTTGACAGCAGATGTTTTAGCTAAAGAAGCAGAGTTCATGTCATTTGGTACAAACGATTTAACTCAAATGACTTGCGGGTTCTCTCGTGATGACGCAGCAAAATTCTTAGTACCATACGTTGAGAAAGGAATTTATGCTCGTGACCCATTCACAACAATTGACCAAGACGGAGTTGGACTCTTAATGAAACAAGCTGTAGCACTTGCTCGAAGTGTTCGACCAAACATAGATATTGGTATTTGCGGAGAACACGGAGGAGACCCAGCAACAGTAGAATTCTGTCACAGAATAGGAATGAGTAATGTTAGTTGCTCTCCTTATAGAGTACCAATTGCAAGACTAGCTGCAGCACACGCTGCAATAAAAGAAAAACAAGCTGCAAAAAATGTTGCAACAAAAAAGAAAAGAAAATAAATAATTAAGTTGGGGCTCTTAAAAGAGCCTCAATTACTATTTTTTTAAGAGTATTATGTTGATGGAAGAATTATTTTAGCAAATCAAGAATTTTTTCTTCTTCAATCGTTGTTAAATTGAATATTTTTGACATTTTTTTAATTAATACAACACAGTTTTCTTCCCCACCACAGCAAGCTGGCTCTAAAGCAATTGTAACTATTTTAGCGCGGTTAAATAACTCTTTTAATAAAAATGAATTAATTTCTAAATCAAGATTGTCAACTATTTTTTGTTCATTATCAAAATAAACTGTAAAATAATCAAGGTCAATATCTAAAACTAAATTGGTGTTTGTATCAAAACAAGACCTCAGGCTATTTTGTGTTAATAAATTTTCTAATCCAACTAGATTACTCTTCACTAAATATATATTACCAACTCCTCGACCAAGATTAATTTTTCTTTTTCCATAAACATATTCATCTGATTCAATCTCAAAATCACCATAATCAGAATTATTTATTTTATGAATAACTAAACCATCTTTTAATAAACCACACAAAAAGGCAGGAACTATAAAGTTAGAATGAGTTATTTGCGAAAGAAAATATTTTTGATCACCAGAACTTAAACTAAAAAAATTAATCGCATTTTCTTTAAAATCATATTCTGCATTTTGTTCAACAAAAGATAAATCTGAATGATAATCAATATGCACCAAAAAAGCACCCTTTTCAAATGCACCTTTATTCAAAGCATCAATCCAAGAATTTAAAGCAAAATTATGCGACTTAAAAAAGTAGAACTGTTTTTCACCCTTTTCAAAATTAACAAACAAACTAACCACCAGAAAAAGATTCTCTCAAAACCGCGTCAATTAAAGAATCAGAATAACATTCATTTTGTTTAATATTATTTTCTAGTTCGTTACAATAAGATATTAATTTATCAACTTTTTCAACGATTTTTTTTTGTTCGCATAAGGGGGCTAGTGGAATTAATTTGGGTCGAATCATTGGTACGGTTAATTGTGGGATGCTCGTTCCTAATCCAGATTCTAGCATTGCAGAAAAGGAATAATTCAAAAACTTTAAATTTAGGTCCTTATTTGGGATTAGAATTAATAAACGAACTATTGGGAAGTATGGAGTTTCTCTAATATAAGAGAATCCAATGGTACCTCTTCCCGAAACTGTAATACTTTTATCAAAAATCTTTGCGTCTTTTGTATATCCAATTACTCCGTTGTTTGTCACTCCATTTGCTATAACTGGAATTTTATTTTTGGAAGTTTGTTCTTTTGTAAAATCTGAAGGTTTATCTCCTCCTGCGAAAATGCTGTTGCAGATATCACTTAATCTGACCCATTCCCAACCCTTTGGTAATTGAAATGGCTTTTCTTTTTCAGTTATCGGTGGCAGAGATTTTTCTTTTTTTATTTTTCCTTCTTTAATTAATTTTTCTTTTTCTTTTTTTATTCGTTCTAATAAAACGCTTGCCGGCTCATCCTTTGGATCTTGACGAACAAGTTTCCCTTGAATAGCATCTTGAAGAATTGATTGTCTAAGATTATTTAGTAATTTTTCATTTGATTCAATATTGTTTGAAATTACTTTTTGAATTTCTTTAATTCTATTGATTTTATCAATAACTTTCATTTGTTCTTTTTCAGTTGGTAGAGGTATTGTCAATGTTAGTAGTTTATTTTCATGAATCGCCTTCTGTGCAGTTCCTAGAGGAACTAATTTTTTTATGTCTTTTTTAAATAATGGGGACTTTAGATAATTAACTAAATATTCTGGTAAAACTCCCTTAATATCAAACATTGGCATATTTTCTGTTACAGTGCAACCGTTCACTTCTTGTGGGGCTAGACCTATTCCCCCATTAAAAACTCCTTGTCTTATGAAAATCAATGTATTGGGGTGATTTTTTAAGTCTATAAAGAATTGTCGCTTTCTCCCAATTTTCGCACCTTCTTTTGACCCCCTTACTCTAACTTCCCCTGTTTGCGAAATAGTTACTTGTCCGTATACTTTATTATTTTCTATCCAATGCGTATTTCTGTATTGTTTTAATAAATTTGATAAAGGTATTTGATTAACCATTTTTTACAACTCTTTTTTTAATTTTTCAAGAAGCATTACATTTTGTGACATCTGTTTTTCAAGCATATTTATGATTTCTTTACTAGAATAGTTTTCAGTTTCATTAGTATTATTTGGATTATTAAAATCTAAATTGTAATTTTTTTCTTTTATTTCAATTATTGGTACTTTCCAACAATATTGTTTGAACTTTTCATTTTCTCGGTTGTTCCACCATTCTTTTTCTAAATCAAATTCTTTGTATTGAATTGGTTTTGTTTTATTGTAAGTTTTTGCTCCTTCTGGAAGAGGGTGCTCAAAATACCAAATTTCTTTTGTCGGTTTGCCTTTTTCAAAGAATAATAAATTAGTTCGAATGTTTGTATATGGACTAAATACTCCATTAGGTAATCTAACAATTGTGTGTAAGTTAAATTCGCTTAGGAGTTTTTCTTTTATTCGTGTTTTTATTCCTTCTCCAAACAAAAATCCGTCTGGTAAAACTAATCCACATCTCCCTTGATCCCTTAATAGTTTCATTATTAGTACTAAAAATAAGTCGGCAGTTTCTCTTGTTCTAAATTCAGTTGGAAAGTTAGTTTCTATACCAGTTTCTTCATCTCCACCAAATGGTGGATTAGTTACAACAATATCAACCATGTCTTTGTCTGTGTAGTCTCTTAATGGTCTTTCAAGAGTATTTCCGTGAGTTATGTGTGGTATTTCTATGTCATGAAGAATCATATTTGTAGTACATAGCAGGTGAGGTAAAGGCTTTTTCTCAACACCGAGTAAATTATCTTGAATTTTTAATAAGTCTTGTTTCGATTTTGTTTTCTTCTTTAAATTATTTAATAAGCATGTTAAAAATCCACCAGTTCCGCATGCAGGATCTAATATTTTTTCTCCTATTCTTGGGTTTACCATATCTACAATAAATTGTGTTACTGGTCTTGGAGTGTAATATTCTCCAGCATTTCCTGCACTTTGTAAATCATTAAGTATTTTTTCGTACAAATCATTGAATAAGTGTCTATCTTGAGTTGAGTTAAAATCAACACCATTTAGTTTATTTACGACTTGCCTTAGTAATGTTCCTGATTTCATATAATTGTGAGTGTCAGTAAAAACATCTTTTATTAATTGTGATTTTGCATCTCCTGTTTTTACTTTTAATTCTTTTAATTGAGAAAATAAAGTATTATTTACAAAATTAAGTAATTCTTCTCCTGTTATCCCCTCCTCATTTTTTGCCCAGTTTCTCCATCTTAATTTTTCTGGGATCGGGGATTTATATTTTCCTTGAAGTTCCCATTCTTCTTCTTTATCATCAAATATTTTTAAGAAAATCATCCAACCTAATTGTGATATTCTTTGTGCGTCACCATCAACACCAGAATCCTTTCTCATGATATCTTGAATTGATTTTATTAATCCTGAATCCATATTATCACTTCGCGTAAATTAATTCCTCTAGTTCATTTATTGCTTTTTCATATTTATCTTTGCCACCAAAAACTTTAACAATCTCAACTGGAGTACCAAAGTTTTTTATTGGGTTTACTGATAAAACTTTTATGTCTTCAATTTCAGTTATTCCTCGGTCAGCGTATTTGTCAATTAGTGCATCAATTATTTGTTTTGCTTTTACGCCATATCTTGCAAAATAATTTCTTTTTTTTACATTATCTGCTCTTTCTTTTCTGGTTAATGGCTTTCTATCAAATGCAATGTGTGAAATTAAATCAAAATCATCTAAATCTTTTCCAATTTCTTTTTTTAACTCATCTAATAAAATCCCTTTTTTTTCTAATTCTTCAATAATAGCTGTTTTTCTTTGACTAGAATGCCATTTTTGTAAAAATTCATCAAGTGAAGCAAATTCATCCCCCAATTTCTTTTTTGTGTAATCTTTTAAGGACTCTGTAATTAATTTTCCATCATCACCATAATATTGTATTCTTTCATTAATTACCATTGCGGGTTCATTATTAACATAATATTTTTTCGGTCTTGTTTCCCCACCACGTATGTATACTTGGTCTTGCCCTTCAGGGAATTCTTTTACTGGAGGTAAAATAATTTCTTCAGTAGAATTGGTTTCAAAGATCTGAACTGGATCACCATCAAACTCAGGGTCTGCAAATAAATTTGTCACAGTTCTAAAATCCATTATTGTAAAATAATACTTTTCATATTCTTCTTTTATTCTACTTCCCCTTCCAATTATTTGTTTAAATTCTGTCATTGATTGTATATTTGTATCTAATACAACAAGTTTACACGTTTGTGCATCAACACCAGTTGTTAATAGTTTTGAGGTTGTCACTAAAGTTGGAAATTTTGTTGAGGGGTCAATAAAATTATCTAATTCTCGTTTACCTTGTTCATCATCACCAGTGATTTTCATCACATATTTTGGATATTTTTTAACTAAATCTGAATTTTCATTTATTAATGCCATTCTCATTCTTTCAGCATGATCAATATCAATACAAAAAATAATTGTTTTTGCAAATCTATCTTCACTATTTTTTAGATACTCTGTTACTTTTTTCGCAACTATTTCTGTTCGTTTATCTAAAACGAGGTCTCGATCATAATCTTTTGCATTATATATTCTGTCGGGTATTTCGTAGCCATATTTATCTTTTTGTCCTTTTTTTGGCCGCCATCCTTCAACATCTTTATCAATTGCAATTCTAATTACTTTATAGGGTGCTAAATATCCATCATTTATTCCTTGTTTTAATGAATACGTATAAATTGGTTCGCCAAAATAATTTATGTTAGAAATATTTTTTGTTTCTTTTGGTGTAGCAGTCATTCCGATTTGAGTTGCATTTGAAAAATAAGTTAATATTTCTCTCCACGCTGAATCTTCTTTTGCGCTTCCACGGTGGCATTCATCGACAATTACTAAATCAAAAAAATCTTTTGAAAATTGTTTGTAAATGTTTTTCCAATCCTCGTTACCTGAAAGTCCTTGATATAACGCTAAATAAATTTCGTGTGCTTTTCCAACTTTTCTTTTTGTTACTTTTGTCATTGCTCCACCAAAAACTTTGAAATCATTATTTTTGGCTTGGTCAATTAAAATATTTCTATCTGCTAAAAACAATATTCTTTTTTTCTGCTTCGCTTTCCACAATCTATACATTATTTGTGATGCAACAAAAGTTTTTCCAGTTCCTGTGGCCATTACTAAAAGTATTCGGTCTTGTCCCTTTGCTATTGCTTCAACAACTTTGTTAATCGCAATTCTTTGGTAATATCTTGGTTCTTTTACATCAATTCCAGAATAATATTCTTGTTGAATAATTTTTTCGGTCGAGTCGTCTATTCCTTTCCATTTTCTATATCTGTCCCATAATTCAATTGGAGTTGGGAATTCATTTAAAGTCAGTTCTCTTTCAATTTTTCCTTTTTCTTTTGTAAAATCATGTTCAACAAATCCATCTCCATTTGAACTGTATACAAAAGGGATATCTAAAATTTGACCATATTCTATTGCTTGTGAAAGTCCTCCTGTTATTGGGTGATTATTATCTTTCGCTTCAATTACAGCAATTGGTAAATTTGATTTATAATATAAAATATAATCTGCTTTTTTTGCTTCTCCCCTTTTTACTTTATTTCCATTAATTTGGACTCTGCCTGCTGTAAAATATACTTCTTCTCTAACTTGGTCGTCTAAGTCCCACCCTTTTGCAACAACATTTGGTGTAATGAATTTGCTACAAATATCTCGTTCAGTTAATTCTTTTTTATTCATTAAAATCTAAGATAATTAAGGATTAAACCATTTAAATAACTTTTAGCTTGGTTAACAACTTGCAAATTTTAGATTTCCTATCACCACATGATCAATTAGTTCTATGTTTATCGCTTTTCCAGCTTCTTTTAATTTTTCAGTAACTTCTTTGTCTTCTAAGGATGGTGTCGGATCTCCTGATGGATGATTGTGTACTAATATTATTGAGTTTGCGCTTTCTTTAATTGCGAACTTGAATACTTCGCGCGGGTGGATTAAAGCGGAATTCAAAGTCCCTTTAGCAATAGTTTCTTCTTTGATTACATTGTTTTTAGAATCTAATAAGATAACAACGAATACTTCTTGTTTTAGGTGGCCGATTTTTGGTTGCATTAATTCAAAAACATCTTTAGCACAAGTGATTTTAGTAATATTTGTTTTTGCTAAAGAAATTCGTTTAGTTAATTCAACTAAAGCTACTATTTGAGAAGATTTCATTACCCCAATTCCATTAATTTCTTTTAACTCAGTTAAAGAACAATCCACTAACTTACTTAACCCAATAGTTGAAAGAATCTTATTACTCAAATCAATAACATTTTCTTTTCTAGTGCCGGTTCGCAAAATTATTGCTAATAATTCAGCATCACTTAACGCACCAGCACCAAGTTTATCTAAACGCTCTATTGGCCGATTTTCGGGAGAAATATCAAAGATTTTCATTAATTATCTGTTTTTTTGGTAGATTATAAAGCTAGGCTTGTTTTCGACAATCAACAAAGGCAAGACACCTAGAATAGATTTTTATACTTGTTATTATAGTAGTATATTAGTAGGTAAAACCCAGTAGTCAGTGTACCTTGAGGTGCACGCGTCCTGTGATGACAAAGCGAAAACGAGAGTTTTCGCGTGCGTTGTGAAACTTTGTTTCACGAAGCATTAAACTCACTGACTTATAGTCGAGTACTATTGGGTTCTACTAATTCCAAAATTGTATTATCTCTAATTTTGTTTTTATTAGTTCTAAATAATTTTCATTGTTGTGTTCAAATTTTTGAAAAACTGCCCAAGAAATAAAATCAATTATTTGCAAACAATCATAACTATGCGAGTAACTGTGTTTTATTTTTAGGTTTCCGCAAAAACCAACCTCTTTTAGATTTCTTGAAAAGTATTGATCAAAATCAGTTCTTAACTCGTTTTTTCTTTTAGATTTATCAATGTAAATTTCTAAATCTTTTTCTTGTAACACATTTAGGTTTCTAGCGAGTTTTCCAGAAACAAAATTATAAAATTTATCCTTGTGCTCTGAAAGATAAGTGCTATAGTTTTTTTCTTTCAACATGACAACTGCTGTTGCAGAAAACTTTATTGGTAATAATTGTTTTAATAAATAATTTATGACTTCAACAGAGGATTTTGTTGCTTTTAATTCGTTTGCCTTTTTTAATTCTTTTTTGAATTTATTTCTACGCATATTTTTTATTAATCTCTTAAATGGTTTTTCATCATTAATAATTAGTGCAGAAATGATAAAATACTTAGATCCTTTTTCACCAAGATCCCCACTTTCGTCAATAAATACTTTAACCATTAAATAGACTGTTTTTATTAATTTAAAAATACTTCTAAAGTTACGTGCCGGCAAACAACTTCCCTTAACTTTAAATTCTATTCTTAACTTATTCTTTGTATGCCCCAGTACTCTCATTCTAAGCTTTCAACATTCGAAGATTGTAAGTACAAGTACAAACTACACTACATAGACAACATTAAGTTTGAAAAGAAGAAGGCAGCTCATTTAATCTTGGGAACTGTAGTTCATGAAACTTTGGAAAAACTTTACAAGGATTTGAAGTTCAAGAAACTTAATTCTTTAGAAGAGTTAAACAAGTTCTTTGAAGAACGATGGAAGAAGTCTTACACAAAAGATGTGATTAATCCAAAGGAAAAGGAAGGGATTACAGAGAGTCACTTCAAGGAAATGGCTTGGGGTTATGTTAAAACTTATTACGAGTTCTATAAACCGTTTGACGAGTTAACTATTATTGGTCTTGAAACAAAGGACAAGTTAAAACTAAGAAACGGTTCTTTTTATGATATTAGGATTGATAAGTTAGCTTGTAAGGATAGTACTTATTTTGTTTGTGATTACAAAACTAATGCTACACTAAAAGACCAAGAGGAAGCAGATAGTGATAGACAATTAGCTATGTATGCTCACTGGGTTAAGCAAAGGTTTAGTGATGCAAAAAGTGTTGTGCTTGTTTGGCACATGCTTGCGTTTAACAAAGAAATTAAGTCAACTAGGACTAGTAAGGAGTTAGTAGAACTAGAGAATAAAGTAATTAAGTTAATTAAAGAAATAGAGTCAACTAAAGAGTTCCCAACTAATCCAACTAATAGGTGTGTTTATTGCGAGTACAAAGAGTTGTGCCCTGCATTCAAGCACGAAGCTAAATTAGAACAAAAAACGCTAAGAGAGTACAGCAAGGATGAGGGTTTGACTCTAGTTAACGAGTTTAGCGAGTTAAAGAAAGAAAAAGAAGTAATAGAAGAAAAAATAGATGAAACAAAGGAACACTTAATTAATTTTGCAAAGCAAGAAAAAGTTGAGACGATTTTTGGGTCAAATAAGAAAGTAACGGTCAAAGAAATAGAGAAACTCACGTGCAAGGAAGAGAACAAGGAAAAACTAGAAAAAGCGTTAGAAAAATCCGGGCTAAAAGAGGATTTTACCCAAATTAGTTACGTTAAATTATACAATTCCAAAGATTTACCAAAAAGCATTACAAAACTATTAGACAAAGAAAAAGACTACAAAATTATGTTGTCCAAAAAATAGAATACTTAATATATTCGTTTAACTAATGTATTTTTGATATGGTGAGTAAAGAGATTGTTTTAGTTACTTCAAATAAAAACAGGTATAATTTTGTAAAAAAAGCGTTTGCTGAATTTAATATTAAAGTTATAAGAAAATCTGTTAAATTAAATGAAATTCAAGCTGATATTGTTAAAGAGGTAGCTATAAGAAAAGCGCTTGATTGTTCAAAAAAAATTAATACTCCTTGTGTTTGTGAGGATACTGAATTAACTATTAATACATTGAGTGGTTTTCCCGGACCATATATGAAATTTGTTCAATCAAGATTAACTACAAATCAAGTAATTCAATTATTGAAAAATCAAAAGGATAAATCTGCAACATTTAAGAGTGTTTTAGTGTATGTTACTCCTTTAGGGAAAATAAAACTATTTGAAACAAAAGTGCTTTGTGAGATTATTAATTTTCCACGCGGAACAAATGGAAAAGGGTGGGATTCAATAATCTTGATAAAAAAATTAAATAAAACTCTTGCTGAATGCAATGGTGAAGAAAAGTTTGATTTGTGGAGTGAAGGATACAAAAAACTAGGTAAATGGTTAGCGAAGAAAAAGAGTACAAGGTAAATTTGAGTAAGAAGTGACCGCCGGCATTTTGCTTTCAATATCTTTTTATTGTTGATTGTGTTAAGGATAGTTATTATGAATTTTGAATTAATTGTTTTGTATGTTATTCTCTGCATTTTGTTCCACTGGTTAGCTCATTATTATGCTTTTAGGTTCTTTAAAATAAAAGCGTATTTTGCCTTGTTCAGTGAAAAGATTTTTGGAATAAACCTTCCAACTGGAGTACAAGTTATTCCAGGAACTTGGGATCATTCAGTAAAAAAGCAATACGTGATTTCAATTGTGGGTTTTATTGCTTCAGTAATAGTTTCAGCAATTTTCACCCTACAAATGTCCTCTCTTACTGAAAAATTAATTTTAATACTATTACCAGTTTTGCTTTCACTTGGTGATTTTAAAACAATTCTATTAATGTGGAACAAACCATTAAACAAATCAGTAAAACAAGCAATGCTAATAAGATTAAAAGGAAAAAAATAAGTAAGTCACTTGTCGAATTCTTGCAAAGCTTTTTATTCAAAATTATTTCTAACTTAATCAAGCATTGGTTTTAATATACTTTGGTATACTAAGGTATATAGTGATTTATTATGAGTTCAACTACAATTAAGCTTTATTTGGAAACAAAGGATCAATTAGATAAGTTTAGGGAGTACAAGAACGAGAGTTATGATGAAGTAATTAGAAAACTCGTTTATGTTGTTAATTCTTGTAAAAAAGATCCCGAGTTAGGTCAAGAAGCAATTATTGCTATAACTAAAGCTAGGGAAAGAATTGCTAAAGGAAAATTCATAACAGAAGCCGATGCCAAAAAAAGGCTCGGACTATGAATTACGAAATCATTTTTGACGAAGAAGCAATTAAGTTCCTAGAAAACCTTCAACCTGATTTAAAGGAACAAATATTTAACAAAATTCTTTCAACAAAAGAAAATCCTTTACATTTCTTTCAAAGACTTGCAGGAAGAACTGATTACAAACTAAGAGTAGGAGATTATAGAGTAATAGCTGATATTGACCAAGCAAACAAAATAATCAAAATCACTTTAATCAGGCATAGAAGAAATGTTTACAAATAGTAATTCAAATTAGTTTTAGCATCATTAAATTATATCTTTGGTTTTCTGTTAGGGGTATTTTTTCTTCATGGATTTTTTTGAGGAGTTTGTTTTCTACAAAATTATATATTTTATCTCTTGTATGAGGGGGCAAGTTAGAGTAGTCTACTCTTTCAAGAATGTTTATTATTGGGCCAACGTTTCTTTTTCTAATCATTTCTGCTTCTAGTTGCATGAATGCTTCTTCTTTTCCTAGTGCAAGTAAAGTTTCAAGTCCGGCTCTTCTCACTCTTGGACTTTTATGTAAAAGAAGTCTTTTAGCAAGAATTGCTAAAGCAGCTTGAGTAGGTTTGTCTAAATTTCCTTGTCTCATTTTTTGAATAGCTTTAGCTTTTCTAATAGCTACTTCAGAATTAAACAAATCAATATGCTCTTTTTGAATTCCTCTTCTTTGAAGCAAAGTTGAGGTTCTAGGAGAGATTGAAGGCATAAAGGATATTTAGTTTCTTTTGTTAATAAATTTTGTTACTGAACTTTTTTCAAGGCAACTATTATTAACTAAAAAACATTTCTTATGTAATGTTTTCAAGTGAAAAAAATAATTCAAATACAGGTTTTGATAATGAAAAGTATTTCTCTGCACAAAAAAACGCTATTTTAAAAAGAGTGAGAGAATTCTCAAAACTTTACTTAGAGTTTGGAGGAAAACTTCTTTTTGACGGACACGCAACTAGAGTTTTGCCGGGTTATGAGGGAGATAATAAGATTAAATTAATTGAATCCATAAAAAATGATGTTGAAGTTCTTTACTGTATTAATGCAAAAGAGGTAGAATCACAAAAGGCATGGAGCGATACTGGGTTAAGTGTTGATAAGTTAGCTCTAAGAGAGACCAGTATTTTAGAAAAAAGAGGAATAAGTGCTCTTGGAATAGTTGTTTGCAGGTATAACGGAGAAAAGAGAGTAAAAAAGTTTCAAAAAGAAGCAAAAGAAGAAGGAAAGAGAGTCTTTTTCACAAAAGAAATCAAAGGTTACCCGAATGATTTAAAAAAAGTTTTTGGAAAGAGTGGTTTTTGTGCACAAGAATTTATTCCAACTACAAAAAGAATAATTATTGTTACTGGGGCTGGAGCGAACAGCGGAAAAATGTTTACTTGCATGTCACAAATTTATCAAGATGATATGCGAGGAATTAATTCGGGTTACGCAAAGTGGGAAACTTTTCCAATTTGGAATCTTCCAATAGAACACCCAATTAATATTGCTTATGAAGCAGCAACTGCAGATATTTTGGATAAAAACAAATATGATAAATTACACGAAAAATATTACAAAATAAAAGCAGTGAATTATAACAGAGATATTGAGAACTTTTATTTGCTAAAAAAAATAATAAAACAATTCGTTCCAAAAGATAATTATATGCACTCTTACAAATCCCCTACTGATATGGGTGTAAACATGGCTAAAGAAGGAATAATTAATGACCAAATAGTTAGAGAGGCTGCTAAAAAAGAAATTCTGAGAAGATTTGATTTTTTTAAAGAAAAACAAAAAACAGGAGAGGTAAGTAAGAAAACAATTACAAGAATGAAACAACTAATAAAAAATGCTAAAATAAAAGAAACAATTTAATTTTTTTGAAAAAAAGAAAAAGAAGAACACAGTTTTTCTAAAAATTTATCCTTTGTATTCTTCTTTTAGTAATCCAAATATTTGTGCATCTTTTATTTTTCCATCAGCTTGACAAACATCTTCTTTTCTTTTTGTTCCTTCAAGTTTTGCCCCAAATTTTTGCATTAGTTTTCCTGAAGAAGGATTACCAACGTATACATCTGCACTTACTTTTCTTAGTTTTAGTTTTTTAAAAGCAAAATCAAGCATTGCTTTTAAGGCCTCACTACCATAACCGACCCTCCAGTATTTTTCTCCAAGCCAGTAGCCAGTGGTTGATTTTTTTGATCTAAAATCAATGTGATGTAAACCACAACCCCCAATTATTTTCTTTTCTGACTTTAATTCAATACCAAAACTATAATCATCCATTTTGTTCTTTTTCTTCTTCCATTTTTTCTTGTTCCCATTAATCCATTTTTTAGCATCCTTTAAATTGTAAGGGTATTTTACAACTAAAAGCCATTTTGAAACATTTAAATTGTTGACATTCTCAACAATGCTTTTCGCATCACTATCTCGAAGTGGACGTAAGATTAATCTCTCTGTTTCAATCTTCATTTTGATCACAAATATAATGCAGAGTTAGTGGTATTTATTTACATATTAAATTTAGATGTGACAATTTGCATATTCAAATTATTTGTTTTATTAGGTGCTACTTTTTCAAAAAAAGTTTTGAGTAACCAACAAATGTGAATAACAAATACAGCACAACAAACTGTTGGAAAAAGAAGTTGTGTGGGAAATTCAAAAATATTGCTACTTGTGAATTTTGGTCTAAGAATACTATTAATCCTTTTAAGAAAACTGATACAATCCACAAACCAAACATTAGTGAGGTTGCATCAATTATTGGTTTAACATATTTTAAAACTTTTGAGTAAAGTGGGTAAATGTATTCCCATAAACTTATTAGTAAAACAAATCCAACAATTATCATCCAGTAAGTATTCAAGAATTCTTTTAAGTTAGCTAAAAGAGGTATTTGTGAGTTTGGGTTAAAATAATCAGTTGCAGCAATTACTAAAAAAATGCATAACCCAAGAGCCATTGTTGCAGCAAGTATTTGAAAAACTTTTCCTATATCAAACTCTTTTGATCGACCGTACTCTTCAATTTCATCATTTACGTTCATAAAATCACTTAAGGCAATATTATGATGATAAAGAATTTCTCCTATAAAAACCTTATCTAAAGCGCATTTTTGCTTTAATTTTTTCAAATTAAGCAGTTTTTTAAACAAAACCATAATTCATTTTATTAGTTGCTCTATTGAGCAGCAGCGAAAATAGTGCTTTCGCGAGCCTTATTAAGGCTCTTGCAGAGGTGGCAGAGCGGTCCAATGCGGCGGACTACTAATCCGTTTTCCGAAAGGAAGCGCGAGTTCGAATCTCGCCCTCTGCGTCCAAGCCTTTTCTTTTTAGAAAAAAGAAAAGTTTAAGGTTTATCCAAAAGAAAAACTTTTGGGGATGCAACACCTTTGCCTAAAGGCAAAAGGGGTTGCGTGGGGAACTCGCCGCTCTAGCGCTTTAATTTTTTTATTCTTATTGATAATTTATGGATTGGATTATTCTTGCTTTTATTCCCCTTTTACTTTGGGCAATTTCAAATTTTATTGACAAACAATTAATTAGTAAATATTTTAACAAAAAAATTGGGGCATTACTAATATTTTCGAGTATGATTTCAGTGCTTGTTGCACCAATAGTTTACTTTGTTTTTCCGCACGTAATTAATGTTAGTTATTTTACAATGATAATTGTTATACTGAATAGTTTTTTAGTTTTGATTTATTTGTTTCCTTACTTTTGGGCATTAAGTGAGGAGGACACATCAAATGTTATTCCTCTTTTTGAAACAATTCCATTTTTTGTATTAATTCTAGCTTTTTTTATTCTTGGAGAGAATTTATCTTTGTTTCAAATACTGGCGATAATTTTAGTTTCTTTTGGAGCTTTTATTATTAGTTTAAGAGAGGTTAATGGAAAAATTATTTTTAAAAGAAAAGTTTTGTTATGGATGCTTTTAGCTTCTTTTTTAGTGGCACTGAATAGTGTTATTTTCAAGTATTTTGTTTTAGAGCTTGATTATTGGACAATTGTATTTTGGAGTGCTGTGGGGTCAATAATTTTTGGAATAATTTTGCTTTCTTTTAAAAAATATCGACAACAATTTTATGAGGTTTTTGAGAATAAAGAAAAACACGGTAAGTGGTTTTTGTTTAGTTTAAATTTATTTAATGAAATAATTAATTTATTTGCATGGGTTATTTTTAATTATGCAATAATTTTAGCTCCAATGGCTTTAGTGTGGTTAGTTACTGGATTTCAACCAATAGTAGTTTTAGTTTTGGGTTATTTGTTAACAAAGTTTTTTCCAAACTTAAATAAGGAAGATATTCGTTCAAAAAATATTTTTAGAAAAATTTTAGCGATAATACTAATGTTAATTGGATTATTTTTAATTCAATTTTAATGGATTGAATTATTTTTTATTAAAAGCTAGTGATTTTATTTTGCTTTCCATTTTGGGGTCTACTTTTCCATAAAAAGTTTGTTGAGTATTTTTTGGTTTTTTTATCTCATCAATTTGTTGCTCTAAGTTTTTTATTTTAAAATCAATTTTTTCAATATCTATTTCAGTATTAGAGTTGATTAATTTTTGTTCAGAATTGTTTGAATTATTAGAGTGCTTTATTTGAGAATCAATTAGGGTAGTTACTGCTTTTTCAAGGTTTGTCATTCTCTCATTGATTATACCAATTTTTTGGTTAATTGAAACAAGTCTTGAATCCATTAGAGTAGTTCTTTCGCTAATGTTTTCTAAATGATTGTTTTGAATAACTTCAGGTTCTTGAAGTTCTTGAATAGAGTTATTAGCAATGTTAGTGAATCCTTTTTCTTTTCTTTTTTTTGGAACAAGAATTGAGATTAGTATGTTAGCAACAATTAAGGCAACTATTATTATTATTAAAAAAACTATTATCATCTTGTCTCACCAAAGGCAATAAAGAAAACAAAGTTTAGAAACATTTATTAATCTAAATTTTGGGTTGGATTTTTACTAAAAAAGGTAAATTTCAAATTTTTTCATTTTTTTGTTTAATTTTGCCAAAGCTTTTATAAAAATAGTTTTGAAAAGTTCTTTTCTTGTTGTTTTTCAATAATTTTGAGTTCTTCTTTTTTAATTTCAGAAACTTTTTTAGCAACATCAATGATCTTTTGGGGGCTTGTTTTTTCTTCATTGAACCTTATTGGGGAATCAGTTTCAAATAATAGATTTTCTTGCGGGAAAACTAGTATATTATTTTCAACTTCTAAATTAAAAGTAACACTAAGTCCTACTGAAACAAAATAATTACAATCGACCGCTTTTTTCATTAGTTTTTTTGAATCAACAAATGAATGCAAAAGAACTTTGCTCGCATCTTTTTTTTGCAGAACTTCAATAACTTGACTTTGAGCAAATCTTGAATGAATAATGAGTGGTTTTTTTATTTCATTAGAAAAATCAATAAATTTTTTAAAATAGTTTATTTGTTTTTCTTTTTCAGCATCAGTTTTTGAATATTTAAAATCAATTCCAACCTCTCCAATAGCAAATAAATCTTTTTTGTTTTCATAAAAATAATTAAATGCGTTATCGAGTTCTTTTTCATTAAGTTCAATTAAATCAAGTGGATATATTCCTAGTGCTGGTTTTATTTGAGGATATTTTTTTGAAAGTAAAATATTTTTTTCATTCGAAGCAAAAGAGGTTGAGCAAGAAATAATTGTAGAAACATTATTTTCTTCAGCGTTTTTTATTGTGATTGGTACTTCTTTTTCTTCAATCAAATCTATGTGTGCATGGCAATCATAAAACATAATTATCTAATTAAAAGAAAGCAATTTAAACTCCACTTGCTTTTATTGTTGTATGAAAGATTTTAGTGATTTAAAAAAAGGGGGGGGATTCTCTTCAAGTAGCTCTTCTGGAATAATTTTTTTTGTAATTGTTTGTGTACTCGCTTTACTTGTTTTTGCTTATTTAAGAGAAGAACCAGTCGCTATTGAAAATGAAGCAGTTTTACAAAAAACTGTTGTGGTTAATAGTGTGGATAGTTATTTTTGTCCAGAAGATGAATGTGCAAGTAAATTAATTGAAAAAATTAATTCTGCAAAACAATCTATTTTTATCGCGATTTATTCTTTTACAAATGATGATATTGCTAGTGCTTTAATTGCTGCAAAAGCAAGAGGGGTAGAAGTGAAAGTTGTTTTTGATTATGACCAAAGCAAGAGTGAATATAGTGATGATGAAAAATTAACTGAAAATGGAATTGAAATAAGAAGAAGAGATGGTTCTGGGTATATGCATAATAAATTTTGTATAATTGATGAGGAGATAGTTTCGACAGGTTCTTTTAATTATTCAGAAAATGCTGATGAAAGAAATGATGAGAATTTAATTTTTATTTTTAACAAAGACTTAGCAATAAGATTTATTAGTGAATTTGATGAGCTTTGGGAACAATCAACAAAATAAATAACAAAACTTAATTTTTTTTAGAGTGATTCTATGAAAAAAAAACTTATTTCTAAAGAAATTTATTTTCCTTCTGATGATTCTTTCTTAATTGAAAAAGAAATTCTAAAAAAAGACCTAAAAGGAAAAGTTTGTCTTGATCTGGGTACGGGTTCTGGGATTTTAGCAATAGCAATGCTAAAAGCTGGAGCAAAGTTTGTTGTTTGCGCTGATATTAATGAACTTGCGCTAAAAGAATCTAAAAAAAATGTTTTAAATTACTTAAAAGAGACAAAGAATTTTGATGTAATTGTAAGGTTTGTTAAGAGTGATTTGTTTTCAAACTTAAAAGGGATAAAATTTGATTTTATTTCATTTAATCCACCTTATGTTCCCACTGAAGAAGTAAAATGGGTTGATCTTGACGGTGGAGAGAATGGGAGAGAGATAATAAATAAATTCAACACTCAATTTGTTGGACATCTTTTTCCCCATGCTGAGGTTTTGTTATTAATTTCCTCTTTAAATAAACCAGTTGAATTAATTTCTTTTTTTGAAAAAAAAGGTTTTTTTGCAGATATTGTTTCTAAAAAGAAATTATTTTTTGAAGAGCTTTTAGTTTTGTCAATTAAATCAAAGAAATAATTTTATTCACTATTTTGGCTCTTGATGTATTCTTTTTTAATGTTTCTCACTAACTTTTGTTTATGGCAACTAATGTTTCTATAGAATATTCTGAAGCTGATAAGAGATATCATGAAGCAAAAACTCCTGAAGAAAAGCTAACTGCGCTTCTTGAAATGAAATCAACCGCACCTTCACATAAGGGTTGCGAAGCGATGAGGTATGAGATCACCAAAAAAATTGCTGAATTAAAATCTTCTATTGAACGGCAAAAAACCGCTGCAACAAAAAAAGGAGCTTCTTCTAACTCAATGTTTGTTAAAAAAGAAGGAGTTGGTCAGGTAGTAATAATTGGGGGACCAAATGTGGGGAAATCTTTTATCTTAAATAAATTAGTGGGTAAAGATATTGCTCAAGTAACCCCCTATCCTTTTGCAACTACAGAACCAGTTCCAGCGATGATGAATTATGATGGAGCCCCAGTTCAACTAGTAGAACTTCCTGCAATAATTGAAGGATCAAGTGAAGGTAAAGCTCAAGGAAAAGAAATTATTGGAATGGTTAGAAATGCTGACGCTATAGTTATTGTTGCACCCACACTTGAAGAAGGAAAAGTTGTTCTTGAAGAATTAACAAAAAGTTCTATTTTTGTAAACAAAACAAAACCCCCAATTGATGTTAAAACTTCTACTTTTCCAGGAATACAAATTTCAGGAAAAGAGTTTTTAAAATTTGATGTGGAACAACTTGAACAATACCTAAAAAATACTGGGTACTCTAATTCTAACGTAATAATTTCGGGCCCCATTAATTCTCTTTCAGAGGTTGCTCAAGCATTGAATGAAAAAATTGTTTACAAAAAAGCTATTGCAATAAATTCTTGGGATTATTCAGAACATAAAGCGTTTGATTGGAAATGTCAAATATTTTTACTACTTGATTCTATTTTAGTTTTTACAAAAAAACCTAGTCAAACACTGGAGCAAAAAGAACCGCTTTCGCTTCCAAAAGGAGCAACAGTTCTTGATGTTGCCACTCACTTACATAAAGATTTAGCAAGTAAACTAAAGTTTGCTCGTGTTTGGGGTTCAACAAAATTTGCTGGACAAAGAGTGGGGCCAGAGTATGAACTAAAAAACAAGGATATTGTTGAAATAAACATTTAGAAAAATTAATTCAATTTGCTCTAATTATTTTGTAAAAATCTAGTGAAGAAAGACTTTAATACTACTTTTTTCCTTCATTAATAGTGATATTTTTGCAAAATTCAAAACTAATTTACTTAGGATCACTATTAATTTTATTTACAATTTTGTGTTCAAATATTTTTGCTCTCTCTCCTGATGAAGCAATAGTTTTTGTTTCAAGTACTAACAATTTCTTACTTTCTGAAGAACAAGCAGGGATTCAAGAACCAAGAGTAATGATAAAACATGCAAGTGCCGATTATTGGGTAGTGGCAGTACTAAAAGACACTACAGTTAATTTGTATATTCCAATAAATAATGAACTTGAAGAGATTGAACAAGGGGATGTTACATTAAGAAAACTCCTTGAAACAAACATTGTTGTAACAAAAATAACTCAACTAAAAAATAGTTCTTATGGATTAAACTGGCCTCTTTCTTACACTACTAGATCAACTTTTGATGGATTAAATTCTGATTTTTCAAAAATGATTTCAAGAGTAACAATTGTTGAAACAAAAATGGATGAAATAGCTACTTCTGATTCAGTAAAATTAGGCTTACTTGCAGGAGATGTTAAAGATGAGATTGAACAAATATCTTCTCTAAGTAATGCAATTGCTGAAAATATTGATGTGGCAAGAGTTTTTGAAGAAAAATATTTACTTGCTCCTGATACAAACCAAACTAGTAAATACAAAAAATATTTGGATGATTATTTTGATTCAGTTGAAGAATACAAATTAAGGTATGATGAACTTGAATCAAACCTTAACGAATTAAAACAAGGTATTGCTTCTCTTTCAACAACAACATTAACTCAAACAGATAAAGAGGGTTTAATTAATTATTTAAGTTTACCAACAACTACAGGAAAGTTACCAAGTTTTTTTAGTCAAACAAATCAAATAAAAACCGCGATTGATTCAGTGTTTAGTTCAAGTAATAGTCTTGAAAGTATAGTGCTTAACTTAAACACAAGAGTAACTAGAAACTTGACTTGGAAACAAATTTATGGAAATAATACTAAAATAAATAAATTAAATTCTTCTATTTTTTCAATTTCAGAAGCTTCTGAAATAATTCTTAATGAAGAGAATGTGAATTATTGGATTGATCAAGAAAATGTTGCTTTATTAAAAATAAATTGGAATCAAACAAAAACAAGATATGAAAATCAAGAATATGATAAAGCACAAAGTTATGCAAAAAAAGCAGAAGATAACATTTTACCTATATTAGAAAAAGGTTTCCCAGAGACTGTGGACAATAGCCAAGATTTAATAATCCAAATAATAGCAGTATTAATTATAGCATTGATTATAATATTTGGTTATGAGAAGTTTTATTTAAAGAAAAAAAAATTAAAAGAGGAAGAATTTAATGAACCATAAAAACAATTTTCTACAAAAGTTTTCAATATTTTTGTTTTTAATATTCTTTTTAACTTTTGTTAGCGCTGAAGTTTTAGTTACAGTGATTCCTGAAAAAAAAGAAGTGTTTGTTAATGAAGTTGATTATTTAGTTATAAAAATTTTGAATAATTCTCAAAAATCTCTTGACAAAATGTATTTGCGTATTGAGGGGTCGGATAATGTTGTTTTTGTTGAAGATCAAGAATCAAAAGTTTTGTTAAAAGAACTCACTGATTTGACAGCCGGTGTTACAAAAGAAGTTAAAGTAAAATTTAAAGCAACTAGTGCAAAAACTGATCCTTCTACTTTGTTTGTGTATTATGGTTATGCGAGTGATTATGAGAGTGGGGTATTACCTTTTGTTGCAGGAACAATTGTAAATACAAAAGAAAGTAACTTTATTGTAACAACAAAGGTTGAAAGAAGTAATTCTAGCGCAGGGGAAGGAGTTATTGGGGAGATTAGTGTTTCTAATAAAACTGGGGTCCCAATTAATGGTTTTGGAGCAGAAATGATTGTTCCAACCGGTTTTGATTTAAAATCAGATCCATTTTTTGTTGAATCAATTAAAGATTCTAATAAAATTTCAACAAAATTTGAAGCTCTTGCTCCAATTCAAATTGATGGAGAAAAAGTGATAGTGATTGTTTATGGTTATTTTGATGCGAATGGTGCTCATTATTTTGAAAATGAACACAAAGTTTCTTTTGCAAAATCAAACAGATCAATTCTGGCTCTTGTTGGAATAATTGTTTTAATTGTTGCAGTGTTTTTGTATTTGAGACAAACAAAAAAAGATGAAAAACTAAAAGGAACTGACGGAAAAAAATAAAACTCTTTTTAAAATAAAAAAAATAATTAGTTTGCTCCATTGAGCGTAAGCGAAAATGGTGCCTCGCATCCAACTGCCGAAACTGTTGATGGGGTTACGGGGAATCGAACCCCGTCCTAGCGCTATCATCCGCTGTGTCGAGTGCCAGTGGGTACGAAGACACTGCTTCGCATCCGCCCAAATGAAAGCTTTTGCTTTCATGGGTGACGCAAATGCTAAAGCATTTGCTACACTGCCGAAACTGGCGCTGGAGGCGCGCGTACTACCGGTATACTATAACCCCAAAAACTCTGTTTTTGTTTTAATGATTCTATAATAATTAGTTTCTGAGAAGCTTTAAATTGTTTTGTTTAGAGTTTTTTTGTAAATGAAATAAATTAAATACAAAATTATGAAAAGAAATACTGTTCCTAATATTAAGGATTGTGCTATTTGAATTATATTAAATTTTGGTAAAGTGTCTAAGAGTGTAAATATAATTGAAATTATATTTAATGCAAATGAAATTATAATTAGGTTTCTTGTTGTTTTTTTCAAATGATTCACCAATTTATTTGATGTATTTGTAGTGGCCTTTCTTTTTTTCTAGTAGTTCTCCTTCGTCTTTAAGGAATTCGCAAATTATTTTTGTTAATGTTTTTGAAGTGTTCATTTTTTTTGCTAGTTCTTCTAGTATTTGTTCTTCTTTTTCGTTTAACACCATTGTTGCTTTTCTCATATAATATTCAAGTATTCTTTGTTCGATTAGGTAGTAGTATCCGTCAAAGCTTTTGATTCCTTTCAAGAGTCCTTCTTTTATTTTTTGTTCGTGTCTTTGTGAGAGTTCTTTTGCAAGGGTAGAATTGTTTGCAATAATGAATCCGTCTTTTTCTAGATCATATTCGTGTATTTGTTTTTCTGGCGCGTTAAAATCTTCTGATTCTTTTGCTTTTTGTTCTATTTGTACTTCTTCTTCCTCTTTTACTCTATAAACTCCTTTTTTGTAGGATTCGTTAAGTTTGAAAACAAAAACTTTTCCTTCTTTAATTAATTCGTTTAATGCAAGTTTTTGAACTTCATTTAGTGTGGACTCAAATTTTCCTTCAACAAGATCACTTAGTTTATCTTTTTTAATTAAACCAATAACTTCTTGTTTGGTGTTATTTAAATCAACTTTTGGAATGCTTGTGTACTCTTCGCTTTCTTCTTTTTTTGTCAACATTTTTGCATCAACTAACAAAAATACTCCCTCTTGGTGGGGTAAGAGAACTAACTCACTTTTTCCGCTAAGTAATTTTGTTTCCGCATCAGTAAGAGTAATGTTTTTTCCAAGTATTTTAGCCATTGTACAACCAAAGTATAAAAAGAAGAAAGGGTATTTAAATCCCGCATCAAGTTACGACAATTATTGATTTTGAAAGATTGTTTTGGAATAGGTTAATTAGCAGATTATATAAATTTAATTAAAAAAATAAAGTTTGTATTTGATTAAGTTCTATTTCAGATAATAAAAAAATTATCTTCTTCTATTAAAAAGTTTTCCTCTTCCGGGAGTAGTTGGTTTTGGTGAAGCACTCATTTTTGGAAAAGTTGGAGTTGGTGTTCCAAGAGTTCTAATTTGTCTTGAGATTTTTCTTCTTTTTTTTGCATAACTTAATAATCCTAATGCGGCTCCTGCCGCTGCCCCGGTTCCTGCTACTTTTCCTGCTTCTCTAGGAGTAGTAATTGGCATATTTGGTTTTACATTGAAGTGTTTTGGGGCTCTCTTTAAAATATCTGCTCGAGTTGGCTCTTTAATTGTTGGTTTAATTCCTTTTCCAGTTATTTTTTGCCAAGTTGTTCTATTATCATTAATTTCAGCTCTTGCTTGTGCAACTGCTCTTGCTTCAAGTTCAGCGGATCTCATAGCACTTTGGGCATTTTCTTTATACCCTAATCCAACTGCTGCTAAAAGCCCACCAATAATTCCTCCAGCAATAATTCTTCTAAAAAATCGTGGTTTTTGTCTTTGTAATTTTTGTATCTTAGCAACTTCTGCTTCTGAATAAGTTTTTTTTTGAGCCATTAATATCTTCTTGGTTTAGGGGGTATTTAATACTTTTTATTAGATCTTAAGTTTTTTTTTAAATAATTTAAAAATTCATTTTTAAAGGCTCTGTAGAAATGATTTATAAATAGGCATAAATAGGAGGTTCGGCCTCCTA
>CAZJVN010000010.1:0-22052 GCA_964549775.1 uncultured archaeon
TTGCTTCTTCTACGCTCATATTCAGTACATCTGCAATATTTTTTCCGTTGAAGGTGACTGTGAGTGTTTCTTCGTTGTATCTTTTTCCTTTACATTCTTCACACTCCACATAAACATCTGGTAAGAAATTCATTTCTATTTTTATTGTTCCATCTCCAGAACATTTTTCGCATCTTCCTCCAGGCAAGTTAAAAGAAAATCTTCCTTGATCATATCCTCGCATTTTTGCTTCTTTTGTAGAAGCAAATAGTGCACGTATTTCATCAAACACTTTAATGTAAGTTGCAGGATTTGACCGAGGAGTTCTTCCTATTGGAGATTGATCAATTACTACTACTTTGTCTATTTTTCCATCCACTTCAATAGAGTCATGTTTTCCTGGATTAATTACTGCAGTAGATAATTCTAATTTTTTAATTAAACCTTTTTGAATAATTTCTTCAAGGAGCGTTGATTTTCCTGATCCACTAACCCCAGTTAGACAAGTAAATACTCCTAGCGGGATTTTTATGTCAATATTTTTTAAATTATTTTCTTTACATCCTTTAAAAATAATATTTCCTTCACTCGCTCTTCTTTTTGTTGGAGTAGGAATACTTAGTTTTCTTGATAAGTATTTTCCAGTAATTGAGTCTGGATTTTTTTCTATTTCTTTTGGAGTCCCTTCAGCAATTATTTTTCCTCCATGAATTCCAGCCCCCAACCCCATATCGACCACATAATCTGCTTTTCTAATTGTGTCCTCATCGTGCTCTACTACAATTAAGGTGTTTCCTAAATCTCGAAGTTTGTGTAAAGTTTCAATTAATTTGTTATTATCTCTTTGATGAAGTCCAATTGAAGGTTCATCTAGAATGTAGAGTACTCCCATTAAATTTGAACCAATTTGAGTAGCAAGTCTAATTCTTTGAGCTTCTCCACCCGAAAGAGTTCCTGCTTGACGAGAGATATTCAAGTAACCAAGTCCAACATCGTTTAAGAATTTTAATCTTGAAATTATTTCTTTTAAAATTAACTTTGATATTTCTTTTTCTTTTTCTGTTAAAGAAATGTTGTGGAAAAAATCAAGTGCCCTCACTACAGATAATTCAGTTATATCCACAATTGATTTTTCTGCTACTCTTACTGCTAGCACTTTATCTTTTAATCTTTTTCCATGACACTTTGGGCATTCTCTTGTTTTCATGAACTTTTGTAATTCTGTTCGTCTATATTCGCTTTCTGTTTGTTTATACAATCTATCGGATTGCGGAATTATTCCTTCCCACCCGTTTGAATAATTCATACTTGCTCCATTACTCCAATTAGCATTAATCGGGGTGGAATCCCCATTCATTAAAATATCAAATTGTTTTTTTGAAAATTTTTCTATTGGAGTGAATAAATCAAATCCGTGAATTTTTCCTACTGCAGAAAGTTGTTGACTTCTCCAAGAGAGATCCATTTTTCCATAAATCTCTATTGCCCCATCAATAATACTTAAAGATTTATCAGGAACAATTAATTCTGGATCAAATTCAATTTTTACTCCAAGCCCTTTACATTCTTCGCAAGCTCCAAATGGAGAATTGAATGAAAACATTCTTGGCTGGAGCTCTTCAAAACTCATCCCACAAACAGGACACATTAATGCACTTGAGTACAAGTGTTCCTTCTCTCTATTATCAAGAACTAACACCAGTCCATTTGCTCGCTTTAGTGCCACTTCAACTGCTTCAATTAATCTTTTTTTGTCTTTTAAATTAATTTTATCTATCACTATTTCAATATCATGCATTTGGTATTTTGGGAGAGAAATCTTTTCGTACGTCGAAATAATTTTTTTATCCACTCTAACTTTTGAGAATCCTTCTTTTCCTAAATCAATTACTAGTTGTTCATAAGTTCCTTTTTTTTGTCTAACGATTGGAGCAAGAATTGTTACTTCCCCGCTTAATTGTTCTTTTATTCTTTTAGCAATTTGTTCAGGGGTTTGTGACTCAATTTTAACATTATGAATTGGACAATGAGGAACCCCAACTCTTGCAAATAATAATCTTAAATAATCATAAATTTCTGTAACTGTCCCAACAGTTGATCTTGGATTATTTGAAGTGGACTTTTGTTCAATAGAAATTGCAGGAGAAAGTCCTTCAATAGAATCAACATCAGGTTTATTCATTACTCCAATAAATTGTCGAGCGTAAGCACTCAAAGATTCAACATATCTTCTCTGCCCCTCGGCATAAATTGTGTCAAATGCAAGAGTTGATTTTCCAGAACCAGAAATACCCGTAATTACAATAAATTTGTCCCTAGGCAAAGTCAGGTTAATGTTTTTGAGATTGTGCTCTCTTGCGCCACGAATAACTAGATCTTTCATAAAAATCACAAACAAAAACCATAACTAATAAACAAAGACAATAAAAAATACCTTAATCGAACGGTTAATAAATTCTTGGAAAGCGTGATGCCAATAGACAAAAAACAGCAATACTATAATTATGCTAATGCTTTTTGTTTAATTAATTCATCAATTTTTTGTTTTTGTTCTTCACTTAACTCACCAAGTGATTTGTTAAAGAAAGGTTGAACAATTCCAGCTTCTGATAAAAAGTATTTTACAAGTTGAATTCTTGAACGCATTGGAAAATATTCTCTAATAAACAATAAAAAAGATGCATTCTTTTTTACTATTTCAACATAATTGAGTGAATCAACTTCTTTTATTGAATCAAAAAAGAATTTTGGATAAATGTTGGCCAAAAATGGCACAATTCCTGAACAATTTAATTTTGCTGAATCATAAAACAATTCTTCTGGTTCTTGGAAGAGTTTTACCACTTGAGAATAACTTGACAAGGATTTAAAATATTCAAGATTTCTTGAAGCATCAATAAAACCAACTAACCTTTCCCACCCAGCAATTTTGTCAAAACCAACTATTGGAATATTTCGTTTAAACAAAAACGGATTGTTATAAACAAAAACATTTGCACTAGTTCGATTGAATAATTCTTCAAAAAAGTCTATAAAAAATATTTCATTTGTTATTGCAGAAAAGGGAACATTAATTACACAAAAATTACAATACTTTTGTGCGAACAAAACTTGACTAATTACTTGCTCAGTTGATTCTCCAAAACATCCAACAAAAATATTTCCTTTACCCGCAAACTCTCTATTAACATAGGTAATTATTTGTTGTTTTTGTTCAATTGAGAGAAATTCGTTTTCAGAAAAGTTACTGAATAAGAAAAAATTTCGCACACCTCTGTTCATTAACCAAGAGAGGTGAGTTTTTAGTGAAATAAAGTCAATTGAAAGATCTTCATTTAGTGGGGTAATTAGTGGAACAATTAATCCTTTTACATTATCAACAGAAGAAAATTTTTGTTTTCCTTTTCCCCACACAAAAATCATTCTCCTTCAAAAAACATTTTTTAAGATCCCTTCTGGTTCTTTTTTTCAAGTCCTTTTTTTATTATTCCACTCAAATTTTCTCCAACTAGAGCTTTTTTCATTACTTCAAAAACATATTTATCAAGTGCCCTAAGATCAACTATTGGAAAGTTTTCAAGTAACTGTTTAACTGAACTAAAATCAAGAGAAAAATATGCAAGACCTGAAATTCTTTCTACACTTTTTCCTCTATCGGAAACATTTTCTTCAAAAATAGCGAAATCTATTTTTGAAAATCTTGTAGTGTAATATCCGTCCACCCAAATGTCTTCTCCAAGCAATATTGCATCTTTTTGAGAAATACTTTTTTCTTTTAAAATATTTTCAATAAAAACTTGCTTGAAATAAGAGTCATTAAATTCTGGATCTTTATTCAATTTTTCTCTATGTAATGTTTGGTCATCTTTTGCTTTCTTCATAATATAATCTTCATCAGCACAAACAAAATTATTTTTATGAAGTGAGTCCTTTAGAAAACTTTCTTCAAATTTTTTGTGAGCTACCTTTTCATGATACCCTGAAATTACATAAATTAAGATTTTGTTTACTTTGCAAAAATTAATTAGTTCTTCAAAAAAGACTTTTGCTCTTCTTTCATTAGGATTATAACTGTTAAAGGAAAGTAATACTCCTTCAGCTTCAATAAAACAAATCTTTTTCATTCAAAAAAACCTTCTTAGTATCTTATTCCTATAAAAGAGACAGAAAGTTAGGTTTTTATATATGATTAATAGTAATGAATTATGGGTTCTAAAAGATCGACAGGATTATTTTTCATTGGGTTAGGTTTAGGAATGGCTTTTCCAGCACTACCAAATGAATTAAACATGATTAAAAATATTTTTTGGTTAATTTTGGTTCTTTTAGGAATATTTTTCATAATAAAAGACGGCGACTAATTATTGAACTAACATTAGTAAAAAACCTTAACAAAAAAGCTTATTTTAAAAACACTTAGTCTCTTTTTTAAGTACTGATACTTGATGATAAAACGAATAAATTTTGAGGATAAAGAAATCATTTTAGTTGGAACTGCTCACATCTCAAAAGAATCTATTGAACTTGTTGAAAAAACAATTGACGAAGAAAACCCTGATGTTATCGGGGTTGAACTTGATAGAGAAAGATTAGCTCAACTGTTGTCTGGAAAAAAATGGCAAGAAACAAACATAATGGAAGTAGTAAAAACTGGAAAAACTTATTTATTTTTACTAAACTTATTATTATCAAATATTCAAAAACAATTAGGACACCAAGTAGGAGTGGCTCCAGGAGCAGAAATGCTTGCTGCAATAAAAAAAGCACAAAGTGCGCAAAAACCTTTACAATTACTTGATAGAGATGTTAGAGTAACACTAAAGCGAACCTTTAGTGAAATGAAGTTATTTGAAAAACTAAAATTAGGGGCCTCAATTCTTGGAGGATTTATGGGTTTTGGGGAAAAGATTGATGCTAAAAAAATTGAAGAATTAAAACAACAGGATCTGATTAATCACTTAATGAAAGAACTGGGGAAACAATTTCCTTCAATGAAAAAAGTTCTAGTGGACGAACGAGACTCTTATATTGCTGAAATGATAAAACACAGTCCTGGAAAAAAGATTGTAGCAGTTGTTGGAGCAGGGCACTTAGAAGGAATTCAAGATCACATAATTAATAGGAAAAATTCAGATATTAATAAATTGAATTCAATTCCAAAACAAAAAAGTTATTTAAAATATTTATCGTTAATAATTCCTCTTCTTTTCTTTGCTGCGCTAATTTATGGATTTTTTAGTCAAGGAATAGAAGCTTCATTTAATGTTTTACTTTACTGGGTAATTGCAACAGGAATCTTGGCAGGACTTGGTGCATTAATTGCAAGAGCACACCCATTAACAATTTTAACTTCAATAGTAGTTGCTCCCTTAACTACTCTTCACCCTGCCTTAGCAGCTGGTTGGTTTGCTGCAATCGTTGAAACAAAATTTTATCCACCCTTAGTAAAAGATTTTGAAGATTTGAGCGGAGTGGGATCAATTGGAGGATTTTATAAAAATAGAATAACTCATATCCTAATAGTTGCTGCTTTAGTAAATATTGGAGCAACAATTGGAGTAATACTTGCGCTTCCTTTAATTGTTTCCTTATTTGCTTAAAACAAAAAAATAGATTAACTTAAAAAAAAATTAACTTTTTATTCAAGTCTTGTTCCTTCTTTTATTGAATCGTCAATTGAAGTTATTTTGTATTTTCCTTCAGTTGTTTTTGCCGCCAAGATCATTCCTTGACTTAAATTTCCTGCTAAAGGCCTTGGAGCTAAATTGAAAACAAAAACAGTTTTTTTATTTAATAATTCTTCTTTTGCATAATATGGTTTAAGTCCTGCCAGAATTGTTCTTTTTCCCATCTCTCCAAAATCAACACTAAATTTGTATAATTTATCTTTTCCAACAATATCATCAACAGATTCAATTTTTCCTACTCTTAACTCTACTTTTACCCAATCATTAAAAGAAACAATGTTTTCTTGTTTTGTTTCAGAAACAACATTATTCTCTTTTGGTTCCGCCTTAACTTCCACTTTAGTTTCTACTTTTACTTCTTCAACCATCAAAATCACTAAAATATTACTGAAAAAGAAGATTAAAATAAGTATCCAATCACTAATTTTTCGTGAAACCAATGAAAAACTTACAAAATTCAAAAAACAAAATTCTATTCTTAGATATTGATGGAGTACTAACTTCAACTCCAATTTACATTCCAAATACCTCTCCAGTACTTACAGAAAAATCAATACAAGCGATTAAAGAAGCTCAAAACGCAGGATTTATCACAGTTTTTATTACCGCACGATCAGTTAGAGAACTAAGACTCCCTAACGGATTTGAAGATACTTTAATTAGAGAAAATTTACTTGATAAAAGTTTAATTTATGGTTCACTTGGACTTGATCAAGCAACATATACTAATGAGTTTGAAATAAAAGAAGGCCAAATTGTTTACAAAAATGATGAAGCAGTTCTTTCAAAAAAACCTTCAAGTAAGCGAGAAACTTTCTCAAACATTGATCAATTCTTATTATACAAAATGCTTCTTGGAAGAGAAATAAAACAGCAACTAAAATATGCTGGGTTTAACATAAAAAAAGCGAACCATGAAGAAATAATTAATGATTCAAGAATTGGCTTTTCTCTTGAAAATAATGATCCAAAAATCAGACAAAAATTTGTTGAAAAAGCTCAAAAAATTTGTGATGAACAATATGAAATATTTCAAAATACAAAAAAATTTGGAAGCCCTGTAAAATTAATTGTAATAGATATTGAAACAGGTGTTTCAATTAATCCAGTACAACTTGGAAAACACTTTGGAGTACTAAGAGCGTTAAACGAAATGGGCATCTCTCCTGAACAAAAAATAATAGGATACGCAATGGGTGACTCAAATAGTGACTCTAAAATGAAAATAAGAAAAGATATTGAATTTATTAAAGTAAAAAACAATGATGATTTTTTAGAACAAGTAGAGAAAATAATTAAAAAACACAAAAACTAATTTTATAATATTTAGTTCATTAACCCATTGTTTGTAATAATTTTTTCTTTAATCTTAAAAGTTTTTCTTGAGTTTTACTATTAATAACAATATTTCTTTGCACCAATCTTTTAATATTATTTAATATTCCAAAGGCAATCCAATAATTTCTATTTTTTTCAAATAGATTTAAATCCCCACCGTTTGATTTATATAAATCTAAAAATTCTTTTTCCATTTTTTTATCCCAACCAAACCTAGTTATTATTCTTCCAAGTTCCGCTTCTTTTAATCCAACACTAGCATCTCCAAAATCTATCAAAACTAACTTACCAGTTTTTTGTTTAATTATATTTCCTGTTTGAATATCATTGTGACAAATTGCCGCAGTTCCTTTTGGAACATCATTAAAAAATCTTTCACACAACTTGATTTCACTTTCACTAAACGCACCACTCCAAACTACTCTTTTCATAGAACTATTTACTCTACGTAAAAAATTATACTTTGCAAAAGGTTTTAGATAAAAAGGAACTTTGGAATTATGTAATTTAACAACACTACTAATTATTGTAGTAAGTTGTTTTGGAATGAATTCTTTTTTTGGGTCAATTACTCTTCCTGAAAAGTATTCTTGTCTAGTTAATCTCCCTCTTCTTTTTGTTACAAGTTGAAGATTTACAGTAGGATTTGAATTTAGAACTGACCGCGATAATCTTTCAAGTACAAAAGCTTTCCACCAATTCTTTTCAACAGTAAATTTTGCCCTTTTTCCATTAACTGCACCAATAAACACTTTATGCCCATTTTGTCCTTTCCAATTGGTAACTTCTCTCATAGCTTGAACTTTTTTTAGAGGCGGAATTACACCCATAGTTATCTTTCCTTTTTATTTTTAATATAAGGTAAAAGGGTTCCTTTCTTTTCTGCTTCTTTAATTAGTTCTTTTGCATAAAACATTCTTTGTACAGAACCAATTAGAGCAATTAAAGCAATAAAATATAATGCGTATTCTAAATAATTATAACCTAAAGTTGCAAGTAATAATCCGATTAGTAATATTACTAATTTATCTGCGTGTTCTCCTATTGCTGGCCAATCCCTATTATCAGTAACAACAATCAAACCGACTCTTGGTTTTGCGTAAGAAGAAATCATTGAAAACCCGACTGCAATAATTGCTGCTAAAGGATAAAAGAAAACAAATGAAGAAAGCATTACAAAATCCACAAACTTATCAATCATTGTTTCAAAGTAATTTCCCCAGTTACTTTTTTTATTTAATTTTTTCGCCACTGTCCCATCAATTAAATCCATTGTGGGGGCCAAAATAAAAAAAACAAGAGCCAGTAACCAGTTCTGTTGATAAACAAAATAAGCCCCAATTAATGCAAACACTAACCCTAAAACAGAAACCAAGTTAGGGTTTATTTTTAATAAAACAAATGGAGCAGCTAGTGGTTCTTGTAACCACTTAATATTTTTTCTCAACTTTGAAATCATCTAATCCCTTAAAAAAATAATGTACTTTTCAGAGTTGGATTAAATCTTCACAAGCCTTGTGGGCTTCAGAAGGGATTTACTTCATCACCAAAGTACAAGTAAATAATGACAAGAAAACAATAAAAAGGGGTTTATTTAGATAAAATTATTAGTCAAAAGAATATAACTTATTTGAATTTTTCAAGTTCTACCACAAAAATTGATCCCCCTTTTGGGTTATCTTTTATGTACACTTTTCCATTATGTACTTCAACTATTTTTTTTGTAATAGCTAAACCAAGGCCTGTTCCTTTAATAGCTCCTTTTTCTAATCTAACAAAACGTTGGAAAAGTAGATTAAGCTTGGGACAATTTAATTAAAGAAAATTAAAAAAATTAATTAATTCAGTTTAAATATTACTTATTACTAATAATAATTATGGAAAAAATTGTTGCTGTTGTTTTTGCACATAATGAAGCAGAGTATTTACCTAGAACTCTACAAATCCTCAACCAACACAAAAACGAGGGAAGAATAAATAAAATAATTGTTGTAGATGATGGAAGTACTGATAGAACAAGAAGAATTGCAATAAGAGCTGGTGCTCTTGTTGTTTCTCACTCACAAAATATGGGAAAACGAGCTAGTTTTATTACTGGAGCAAAAAAAGCTAAGGCGCTAGGAGCAGAAATAATGCTAAATTTTGATGCAGATCTTGTAAATTTACCAACAAGAACCTTAACTAGTATGATTAGAGGAGTTAGAACTGGAAATGACATGATAATTGCTCAACAAATGGAAAGAAGTCTTGCATATAATGGTTCAAAAGAAATAAATCTTAAAAATGATTTTGCTAAAACTCTTGTGAAAAGATCAAATGCTCAAAGAGCAATAAAAATGAGTGCACTTTCTCCGCTTTTTAATGGAAACAAAAAATGGTTACGTTTACTTAGTAACCCAATAAGGGGAAAATCAAATTTAGCTTCATCATGGGAGTATGTTAGACCAGGATTAAAAAAAGATATTCAAATTGAAAAAAACAGGTGGGGACTTGAAGCAGCACTTGATGTTTTGATAAGAAAATACGATTTCACTGAAGCAAAAGTATACACTGAAGCTGCGTTTAGAAAAGAAAGAGCTGGAGCAGACAAGTCAAGAATTAGTTTAGTTGAAGACGCACAAGGAATTGCTGCAAGAAAAATGGAGAGAATAATGCAAGCAAGAAAAAGACTAGCAGAAATGAAGTGGAAAAAAAGAGCAACACTAAGACAACAAAGATTAACAAGAAAATAATTATTTCACACTAACTAAAAAAGTTAGATAATGAAACACTAAGAGTTTTTTCTTTTTAAAAATTTATTTTTTCATCATTTCACTAATAGTGTTTTTTAGTTCACTTATTTTTACTCGTATTTGTTTTAGTGAATCTCTTTCTCTTATTGTTATAGAATTATCTTTTAGTGAATCGTGATCAATTGTAATACAAAATGGTACCCCTATTGCGTCAAGTCGAGAATATCTTTTTCCAATGCTTCCTGATTCATCATAATAACATTTAAAATCTTCAAGAACAGTTAAAACTTCACTAGCTTTTTCTGGCAAACCATCTTTTTTTATTAAAGGAAAAACTCCAACTTGAATTGGAGCAATATTGTTTGGAAGTGAGAGTACTGTTCTTTGTGCATCTGCCTCTCTTCTTGAAAATGCAAGGTCAAGTACTGCATAAAATGGTCTATCTACACCAAAAGCGATTTCAATAACATCAGGAGTGAAAACACCACCATCTTCAGTTCTTACTGTTAGTTCTTGTTTAGAATATTTTGAGTGCTGAGTTAGATCATAGTTTGTTCTATCACTTATACCAACCATTTCTACCCAACCAAAAGAATTTAGTTCCACTTCAAGGTCCCAAGTATCATCACTATAAAATGCTCTCTCATCAGAGTGGTGTTGACGAAATCTTATTTTTTCTGCAGGAATTCCTATGGCTGTTATTACTTGATAACTTAACCACAAGTTCCAAGCGTAAGCTTTATTTTTTAAATAATTTTTACTCATCGCGTCATTGAGTGAAATCATTTCCCACTTTTGTTCAGATTTTTGCATACTTTCAGTCCAAAGTGGAAGAGAGTCTTTTGCTACTTTATCAAACCATTCAAAATCCTTTTTCATTTCTTTACTCAAAAACATTTGTGATTCTGCTTGAGTGAATTCTCTTTGTCTTAGTAAGTGTTGTCTAGGAGAAATTTCGTTTCTAAATGCTTTACCTATTTGAAAAACTGTGAAAGGTAATTTTCCTCTAAAAAAATTTACATAATGTTTGAAAGGCAAGTAAGTAGTAGTTGCGGTTTCAGGCCTATTGTATGCAACAGTATCTGCCCCAATAATTGTTTTCATCATTAAACTTTGTCTTTTTATTTCAAGAGTTAATCTTCCTTTGCATGATGGGCAATTTACTTCATGTTCTTTTATTGAGTTAATTAATTCTTCATCTTTAAAATGATCTGCTGCGATTCCTGTTTGTTCTTCAATTAATTTATCTGCTCTAAAAGAACCTTTACATTTTGAACAAAAAATTATTGGATCATTAAACCCTTTTAAGTGTCCACTTGCTTCCCAAATTATTTGAGGAGAAATTAAAGGGTATTCTACTTCAAAAAAACCATTTTTTCCAAAAACTTTTCTAATTGCGTTTTCTAAATTATTCTTCATTGCCTTTCCATTCAAACCATATGAATAAAATCCTGCAATGGGTCCGTAAAGTTCTGGTTCTGGACCATAAACAAAATCTTTTTCACTTAAGTATTTTGCAAGATCAAGTTGGAAGTTCTTTTTTGAATCAAGTTCTTTACTGCTTTTTGCTTCAACCATAAAAATCAATCAATACAATCAAATAACATCTATAATAATAAAAACAAATTAGGAAAAGAATAAAAACCGAAGTTTTGTGTTCCCCCAATTTGCTAAATCCTAAAAATCATCTTTCTTTAATTAAATAATTCCTTGCTAGTTGGGTTTGTAAGTGGTGTAATACATTTGCTTTTTTTCTTGCTAACACATTAGTTCTTCCTTTTTTTATCTCCTTCCTAAACTCTTCCTCGTTTTTTGCATTAATCTCAGTTAAACCATTTCCTATCTCTTCAGGGGTGTGAGCATCACTTACCCCAAGGGCAGCAATTGTTTTTTCTTCACTAATTTTGTTAAAAAACTTTTCAGAATTCTTATTTAATCCTTGATAATATGCTCTGGCATTATAAATTTCCATCATGTCAAACTTTTTCCACTCAGTCTTAAACTCTTTAAAGTTTTTTCTTGGCCAATCAAATGGATGGGGACAAGACAATAGTGCCCCTTGTTCTTTTATTTGGTCCACTATTTCAAAAAATGGAGCTGGAACAATTGGTTCGTTTAAAAAATACCCAATTACTTCCCCCACACAGTTTTGTTTTCCAAAAATATTTTTTTCTTGACCTAAAACTTTTATTTCTTCTCCTGGAATTAAGAAAACTTTATGCTCTTTTGCTAATTTTTTTATATTATTATTTTTTGTGAATGTACTATACGCACCCATGTTGTTGTGGTCCGTCAGCGAGAAACCCCAATTGTTTTTTTTACAAACCTTAACAATAGTTTCGGGTTTACTTAAAGCGTCTACACTGAATCTTGAATGCATGTGTAAGTCAAATAACATATTAAACACAACCAAGTTTATACAAAAATAGTGTCGGAAAAAGCATTTAAAGCTCTTTTCTTCTTAATTTATTCATGGATTTAAGTGAAACAAGAAACGATTTTCCTATTTTGAATAAAAAGATTCATGGAAAATTAGTATACTTGGATAATGCTGCTACCTCATTAAAACCAGTACAAGTTGTTGAAGCTGAAAAAAAATATTACGAAACTGAATGTGCTAATGTTCATAGAGGGCTTCATGTTTTAAGTGAAAGAGCATCTATCACTTACGAACAAAGTCATGAGAAAGTTGCTAAATTTTTGGGGGCAAAAAAGGAAGAAGTTTGTTTCGTAAAAAATACTACTGAAGGATTAAATCTTGTAATGTACTCTTTACTTAACTCAAATTATTTTAAAAAAGGAGACAAAATTGTTGTTTCTGCTCTTGAACATCACAGTAATATTGTTCCTTGGCAATATTTGTCAAAAAAAATTGGAACAAAACTAGAATTTGTAGAACTTACTGACAACTATGAAATTGATATGAATGATTTTGAAAAAAAAGTTAAAGGAGCAAAACTTGTTTCTTTTAGCGGAGCAAGTAACACTGTAGCCACACTACCTGATATTAGAACTATTGAAAAAAAAGCTCACAAAGAAGGAGCATTATTTTGTGTTGATGGCGCACAAATGGTTCCACACAAACAAGTTGATTTTAAATCAATGAATGCAGATTTTTTTGCTTTCTCAGGACACAAAATGTTAGCTCCAACTGGAACAGGGGCAATTGTAGCTAAGAAAGAATTACTATCTAAACTTGAACCTTTCCTGTTTGGGGGAGATATGATTCAAGAGGTAAAACGAGAGAGCAGTTCTTGGAATGAATTACCTTACAAATATGAAGCAGGAACCCCAAATATTGCAGGAGCTTATGGAATGAGTGCAGCGATTGATTATTTACAAAAAGTAGGATTAAATAATATTGAAAAACATGAACAAGAATTAACAAAACTTACCCTAGAAGGTTTTGATAAACTAAAGGATATTGATGTTTATTGCCCAAAAGATGTAAAAAAACAAGGCGGGATAGTATTATTTGGTTCAAAGAAAGTTAATGCTCACGATTTAGCTATGGCTTTAAGTGAAAATGAAAGCGTTTGTATTAGGTCAGGAATGCACTGTGCAGAACCCTTAGTATCAAGCATAAATAAAGACGGGTTAGCAAGAGCAAGTTTTTATTTCTATAACACCGAAGAAGAAATAGATCTGTTAATTAAAGGACTAAAAGATGTAATAAATGTTTTTGGATAAAAAAAATCAGAAAATTATTATAAAAAGTTTTTGTTTTAAAAAAAATAGAATTAGTGGAGTAATTTTACCCCACTAACTTTTTCTAATTTTTAATTTATTTCTTTTTTCCCTTTGTTGAACCAGAAATAACTAAGATTATTACTAATAATACTAATAATAGTACTAATCCTGCCACTGGCGCAACGTATTGCCCAAATAATCCACTAATTGAATAATCAGCAGTTTTTGCTTCAGAGAATTTAACGAATTGTTTTTTCTCAAACACTCCAACTGAAGTATTAACAAGAACTGTTACTTCTTTGTCTTCAATTACTTGGTCTTCTGAAAACATTATTGTTATTTTTGTGGTTGTAGATTCGCCAGGTTGAAGGAATACTCCTTTTTGGTAATCTACTTGTGAATTAAAATCTTTTACTGCAATATCATTTATTGTGAAACCAAAGTTTGAATCGTTTTTTACAACAAAGTCTACTGTTATTTCTTTTCTTGTAAATTCTTTTGTTGTTGAAACATTATTTTCAACACCAAGGTTTACATCGTATGATAACCCGCAGTGTCCCCCAAATACGTTCAAATCAAATTCAACGTTTTTAGTTATTCCGTTTTTATTTTTTATTTCTATAGTTGATTTTATTTGACCGCTTGTTCCTGCTGGTGGGTGGAAGTACACGTAAAGTGTTTTTGTTTCTCCACTTTCAATAGTTATGTCAGTGTCACTAAAGTCAACCCACTCAGGAGCAATTCTCTTTAAACTAAATTTTTGTTTAAAGAATCCTGTGTTTGTTATATTTAGGTCAACTACTTTTCCTTGACAACAATTTATGTCCAGGTATTTTTGTAAGTACTTTGCTTCAAATGAATAACATTCATTTAAATCATTCATCTTGAAGTACATTTCTGTACTAATATCACTTTGTCTTAATACTGCTTTAACTATGTCTCCGTCAAGTCCTGGAGAGTATGAAATTAAATTCAGCAAGTATTTTTCATTAATAGTACTAGGAACTTCCATGTCAAAGTAAACTTCCACACTTTCTCCAGCTGGTACAATCACTTTTTGTGATTCAAATTTTACCCAAACTGCATCACTCATGTTTATGTTTACTGTTTGGTCTTCAGTTCCTTTATTTGTGAAAATTATTTTGTTTCTTGCATCAGTTTCTGGACAAACTTCAACTAATGGGACTTTTACTTCAATATCGTAACAATTTTTTACTTCAAAGTCCATATTTAATTTTGTTGAAGATAATCCAACCGCTTCTGCAGTTATTGTTATTTTCTTTTCTCCAAAAGTTTTTGGATCAAATGTTAAATAAAAGTCTCTTGAGGATTTTGCTCCTACAGAAACTTCTTTTACTATTGATTCTATTCCAGAAACAGTTATTTTAGCTGTAACTGATTTTGAACCATTGTTAGTTAATCTGAATAAGTGTTCTGATGAATTGAAACAAGATTGTTCTGAGGTTGATATTCTTTCTAAAGAAAGATCATAACAATTCTTTATTTCTAAATCAAAAGATTCTTTTTGTGTTAGTGCGTACTCTTTTGAAGTTATTGATAGAACTGGTTCTAAGTCTTGCACTTTTGTTGCATTAACTTTTAGAGTTACTTGTGTTGATTCTTGTGGTTTTAGTGTTATTTTTGTTTTGTCAAGAGACAAAATTTCTTTGTCTAAAATTTCAAGAGTGTATTCATCAGTTACTGTTGAAATATTTTTAACGTAAAAACTATAAGTAGTTCCTGTAACTGAACAAGATTCAAGTTCTATTGAATCGTTTGAGAAAGTTGTTTCTACTACATTTTTACTAGTTATTTTTTGTGTAAGATCAATTGTTTTTGAACTATTTGTTAAAGTATTTGATAGAGTCATTGTGAATGGGTAACTATCTGCTTTTGTTGAACAAGTTGATTTTACTTTTATTACTGAAGAGAATTCTTCTCCTGCTTTAAGTACAAATTTTTCGTTAGGGTAAGTAATCCATGAATCAGTTAATCCGTCTTGGATTAAAACAAATTCATCAACAAATTTTCCTGTATTTTTTATATACAAATTGTATGAATTATCTTCGCATGGAGCGGAAGTATTTTTTGAGGGAGAAATTGTGTAATCAAAAGTGTGACATTGTTGTACGCTTACACCAATTGATTTTGATTCTTTTTCTGGACCATCAACGTTTAGAGTTACTGAGTAAATTCCAGAAGTAGCATAACATTCTGGAGTTATGAACATAAAGAAAGTTTCACAATCTCCTGCTTCAATATAAAGTGAAGTTGGTGCGATTGAGAACCATTTTGTTGCTGTCCCACTTAGAGAAACATTATAATTTCCTGTAAGGTCTGCACACACAGTGTACAATTGTTTTTCTGTACTACATTGACAAAGATCATAGCTCTTTGCTCCTTCTATTGTTAATGCAGTCGCAGTTGTTAAAATTAACAAAAATGCTACTAGCACTAAACCTATTTTTACTCCCACATTTGTTTTATTACTCATAATTACTCCCCTCCATCCATACTTCTTTTTTTGTACTCTTTGTAATTCTTAATGATAATACTCCTAAAACAAGTAATACTACCACCAAAATTAAGATTAAACTATAGGGTAAACCAAATATCATCCCGTTTCCACCAAATAGGAATAAACCGGTTCCAAAGTTTCCCCCAAATAATCCAAATAGTCCACTAAAAATACTTTCATCATTTTCATTGATTAGTAGACCAATTTTTTTCTTGTTTACTACATTTATTCCTCTAACAATTATTGTTGGTTCAAAGTAACCATTAATATCCCCAACAGTTAATTTTCCTGTTATTGAAACTATTTCATCTTTTGCAATTAAAGGAATTGTTATTTCTTCAAAGTTAACGTCCTTTGGAACGTCTTCAAATGTTACTTTAATATCTCTTAAATCTCTTTCAGTATTGTTCTTTAGCATTATTGAGTAAGTTGTTTCACTGTTTGAGTAGGTTGAAATTATTTTTGTTGCTGAAAGTATTTCAAGATCATCAAATGAAGCTTTTTCTTTCACGTTGAAATAAATTTCTGTTGAAAGATTTATTCTTCCTAAAAGTTTTATTAACACACTTTGGTAGTCTTGTATTTTTGCTTCAGGACTAGTTGAAATTGAAACATAAACTGTTTTTGTTGTTCCTTTTTTTACAAATATTTTGTCTTCAGAGAAAGAAACACTAATTCCTTGTGGTAAATTTGTTGCTTTTAATTCAAAATTTTCATCAAGGTCTCCAATATTTGTTATTTCTAATTCAAATATTTCACTATCGCACCATTCAATATCTTTTGTTTCTGTTTTTAGTAAAATTCCTGCGTTAGTTTCTCCTGCAACATTTATGCAGATTCGTGAGTCAATTATGTTTTCAATGTCGTCATCGAATATTCCTTTTGGAACAGCAACTCCTGTTATTGGTATAAAGTTTATTCCTGCTTGTGCGTCTTGTGGTACTTGTAGTAAGAAACTTATTTTCTTTTCTTCATAACAACTTAGTTCTGGAGAGGCGTTAGATAATTCATAAAAGGGGTGGTCTAAGAATAAATTTATTCCTTGTTTTTCGTCATCACAATCGCAACATTCATCATCACAGTTCACTCTTTTTACTTTGAAGCTTCCTTCAAATTGTTGTCCTTTTGAAACATTATAACAAAATTCTGGAGCAGTGATGATGAAGGAAGTGTTTAGTTCCTCACAATCCACCACTTCAATGTCTAATTGTTTCTCTATGTGATAATTTGGTGCGTCTCCACCAATTGTAATATTATATTTTCCTAAAGCTAGTGTTCTTGCGTTTATTACTAAATTTACTTCTGTTTCGTCGTCTTCTTCAAGAGTTACTTTTTCTTTTGAAAAATAAGGTAACACCATCGAGTTATCTGCGTTTAAGTAAATTGTTTTTGTAGTGTCTGAAGTATTTCTTACAGTTACTTCAAATTCTCTTTTTTCCCCTTGACAAATTTTTCCATCAAATTCTTCAAGTCTGAACCCATCAAATGATCTGCAAGTTCCTACTCTAAATTCAAAAGTCATGTTAACGTTTTGGTCTTCATCAATTATTTCTACATCATAATCATCAATATCTGCTCCGCAAGTGTTTGCACTTAGAGCCATGTAAGTTGTTTCTTTGTTGTTTAAACAAAATTCACTATTTGATAGTGAAACATCTAGTGAACTTGGATCAATATCTAAACCAAAATCAAAGCATTGTTTTTCTCCAGAATAATTTGATACTTTTATTTCTGTCGCGTAAGAAGTGCATTTTTCTAAACAAATCCCTTTCAGGTCTGATTCTACTATAATATTTTTGTCTTCGTTTCCATCAGTAAAACAATTTGTGCTTATAGTTACTTGTGATTCACTGAATCCATCATTTTGATCAGTTGCTCTAATTCTAATTAAATTACTTATTTTTTTGTTACTAATATTTTCACAAGCTAAATATCTATTATTTTCTATTGTACAAGTAATATCTTCAGTGTTTGATTGGGAAGTTATTGTGTAATTTAAATTATATTGATCTTCTAAATCGTAAGCATAACTATTCAAGTCAATTATTTCGTCATTGTCTTCATTAATGCATTGATTTGGGAGATTTTTTCTCCAAGTAGGATTAGCATTTTCAAAAGTTAATCTGAAAACATCATATCTAGTGTAACCAATGTTGTCAGTTATTGAAATATTTATGTCAGAGTAATCTTCTGCGCAAGAGTTTACATCACAAGTAAGGTAATATCCGTTTTCTATTGAACAATTCATTAAACTTGTATTTGATTGTGAAATAATTGAGTAAGTTACTGTAGTTAAGTCTTCATCCACTGAATAATTTCTTAAATTAATAAATCTCACAAGATTACTTGCACAAGATCTTATTTGGTCAGGCACATTTAGTGCTGGCGGATTATTATATACAGTTATTGTGAATGATTCACTGTCTCTTGTTGAACAATCATCAACCGCATTTAATGTAATTGTTGTGTTTCCAATAATATTTGTTGAAGTACATTCTAAATATCTATTATCTTCAACAGTGCAACTAACACTTGTCCCACTTGTTGTTTGGGTTATTGTTAAATCGTTTAGTGATTCGTCATCATCAATGTATCTCCAAAGATCAATTCTTCTTGTAGAATTTGTTCTAATTGAAATGTTATTTATTTCTTCAAATCTTGGTGCACTATTTAATGCGCATCCTGTTGGGTTACATGTAAGTATTACTGCTACTACTGCGTGACTATCATGTCCATATACTCTTAGTGTGTTATTTGAATTTAGGGTTACACTTCTTGAAGGAAGGGTTTGTGTGTCTCTTCCACAAAAAGTACAGTTTTCACTATCTCCACCGTTACAATAATTATCAGAAGTTGTTCCTAAATTTACTCCATTAACATAAACTGTTGTGTTTTCTTCTGTTTGGTTTTGTGAGTGCATTGCGGTAACTGTTACTCTTGCTGAACAAACATGCTCTCCCACTATTGAAGAAGAAAAAGAATAATCAATTGGTTGTGGACCTAAAGTGTAACTATCTGCCTCTCCGTCATCAACTAATAAACCTGGTACTGCCCCACTTACTCCTTGACAGTAACTTTTTATTGAACAATTAAATGCGCTTGAGCAATCAAAAGTATAAGTGGCTGCGTTAGCGAAAGTTGTCATTGCTAAAATTATTACAAATATTCCTGCAATTAAACAAAAATGATTAAATTTCATACTAAATCCTCCTTACTACTCTTGATATAAATGCCACAACTAGAACTGCTGCGATTAAAACTAATATCCAAAATATTGTCCAATCAACTAAATTGAATGAATTTGTTTCGTTAAAAAAAGAACCTAAACTAAAAAATCCTGTACTTGTTACCCAACTTGAATTTTGGTCAATATTTTCTTTTTGTGTTGGAATCATTGTTGGTTTTTGTTTTTCAAAAAATTTTAAGAAAATACTTTGTTCTTCTAATTGTTTTCCTGCATAAATTTCTAACTTTGATTCTACTTCATGGTAATTTGGTACGCTGTCATTGTATACTGAAATTTTTGCTCTAACTGTTGAGTAGGGATTAATTGTTTTTGGTGCGAAAATGTTTGTTCTTGTTGTGGTGTAAAAATTAATTGTTAAAGGGAGTGCTTCACTTGAATCATTTGTTATACTAACAAAAAAGGTTGATAAATCATCTTTGATTTCTACGCTTGTTGGTGCACTAATTGTTAATGCGTGCGCGAAAGTACAAAAAGCCAGAAGTACGGCTAACGCGATAATAAATTTATTCAATCCCAACACCCATTAATACATTAACTTTGTTCAATTACAAAGTTTATGCATTATATATTACGCTAAGCAGGAAGTATATAAACTTAACGGATTCACTAGAGAAAGGGAACAATTAGGGTTTAAAATGATTAAAATTTGAAATAATTAAGGTTTTGGTTGTTCTGCAGAAGAAGTTGTATTTTGAGTAGCAGTTGATTTTACAACAACAGAAGGATCAACTTTTTGAACAACCCTAGCATTCAAACACCTAACATAATCAATAATTGAAACCCCACCATCACAAACAACATCTTCTTCGACAGAAGTGCTTGAACTTGAAGGAAGATTCAACCCGCCTTCAGAAATTGCAACAAAATTAATTTCACCCTCACTACTTGCAAAAATTCTTTGCCAAAAAGTTGAATCATAATTAAATACCAATCTACCACCATCATAACTAAAAGTATCAGTATCAGTAAAATGGTAAACTGTATACCCTATAACAGAACCTGTCGCACCAATACCTAAAATAACCCACCCCACAGGATTTGAAACCAGAACTGATGCCGAACTCAAAAAAGTATAACCCGCAGCCATATTTCCTGCAACTACTGCTGTTGACATAGCACTATATGCAACAACTCCACCAATTGCGGTTGGCAATAATGCTGATTCTTCACTAATTTCTTTTTTATCAGTAACTTGTTCCCAAATATCAGTTCTTAACAAAAGTGCATTTTCTAATTCAGCAAAGTCTTTGTATGAAGAAAGCAATAATTGTTTTTTTGGTTTGTAAATAGCAAACTCATTCACAATAGTATTTTTTATATAAATAACATATAATATTTTTCCATCCTTTGTTATAATTGCAGAATTATACCCTTTCCCATCATCAAACCAACCCCAACGATCTTTCCAAAAAGAAATATCTTCAGCCAAAATATATACTTTCTTTTCTGGATCTGATTTAAATTGAAGTGGATTATTTACTTCAAAAGCTCTAAACTTTTGATTCAATAACGCAGTTTTTTCAATAATCTTTTGTGCACCACTTTTACTTATAAAATTAAGAAACTTTTGTTCATTTGATTTAAATTCTTTATCAGTTAAACAAAGTTTTTCCATTTCTACATCAGATTCTATCACAAATCTTTCCCAATTTAATCTCAAAAAAAGTCCACAATCATTTTCATATTCAGTAACATCATCACTATCAGTCACATGAAGTTGTTTTACAACATTCCCATTTGTCCCACCACAAGCTTTTCCATTTTTCATTAAATTAATTATTATTTCTTTGTTATTTACTCCAGATTCTTTAAAAGAAAACTGATAAAAATTATTCAAATGAGTTAATGAAATTGCACTTTCAGCAGGATTATCAGTATCAAACTCATAATCAACACTTGGATCCCAACCATCCAAAGAAGTGTGAACACAATATCTCCCAGTACCATCTTTTTCTAATTTAAGATTTTGCTGTGGATCTACACCTAATTGCCAAGCTCCACTATAACCAACCACCACATCCAAAGGATCAAAACTAACTGCAGCAAACACGCTTGTCATCATTAGTATTAGTGTGATTAAAATAATTGTTTTTTTCATTGACAATCACCTGTGATTGAATTAATTATTTCTTCTTGAGCTATTGTATCTTCTTCTATTACTAATACTGTCTCTGAAAGTCCATATAAATTGTATGCATCAGCTACAGCAAGATTGTTTGTTTGTAAAGCAATAATTTTTTCTGATATATTTTTATAATCAAGAACAATACTCTTCATTTTATTATTTACTGCAACATATTCTTCTTTTAATTCGCAAAGTCCACTAGTTGATTCTGCTAAAAATGTTGTTTGTTCTTCCACATCTTTTAGTTTTATTAAAACGTCAATGAATCCAATATAAATTGGAACAAGTTCTTTTTCAGAAACAACAAGTTTGTTTACTGATGAATTTAATTCACTTTTCCAACCAACCAACTTACTTTCTTCCACACTAACTAGTTTGTTAAAATCTGATGGAAGAGTTTTTAGATCCAACCCTTTAGCAATCATTACTGAATAAAGGGAACCCGGAGTGGATGTAATTAATTCATTATCTAAAGCACCACTTGTGTTAGAGTCATTGTTTACAACAGCAGTTTGAGAAAAGTTTGCAAAATTAGGCAAAAAGAAATAAATTGCTACAACAATAATTAATAAAAGTAATATTAACAATACATTTTTCCAACGTTTTTCCATCAATTTTCACTCAACAATAATTGAATATATAAAGAATATATTTCACACCTATATATATGTTGTGTTTTTTAAGGCGGTGTAGAAATCCTATTGGATTTGGATTTTGATCCAAATTTTTATTGTTC
>CAZJVN010000011.1:0-13021 GCA_964549775.1 uncultured archaeon
ATTGTCATAGCATTCACCATATAGTTCTGTTTGGCCTTCTTCGCATAGGGTTATTGTAAATGTTATTGTTGCTGTTTCAGAGTTATTTGAATTGTCTCTGCAGGTGATACTTGCGGTATGAGGCCCAAGTGATTCTTCTTCGTCAGGAAAATAATGTGAGAAAAAATTTGAATTTTCTTCATTGATTTCATCAGAGTAACTTTCAGAAATTCCATCTATTATTAAGTTACAATCTACTATTTCTTCATTATCGCTTGCAGTGTATTCAAAATCTATTTGTTCAACAGAAAGTGCATAATTTGCTCCTTCAATAGGGTCAGTTATTTGAATTGATGGTCCTTCTTGGTCTGCTGGTGTTTCTATTTCGTCTTGTTGTTCTTCTGTGGGTGTTTTTGTGGGTGTTGGATTGTCTGTTGTTGCGCAAGTTACTTTTATGTCTTCAATTTTTTGTGTTTTTTCAATTCCACTTCTTGTTGTGTAAATTATTGTAATAGTTTTTGTTACACTAGTTTCTCCATCATCACAAGGAATTTCTAAAGTATTTAATCTAAAAGTTTTTGAACTACCTAAAGAAATTTGTGTATCAAAATAATTATGATCTTTCCCATCAATTTCAATTCTAATATCTCTAATCAAATTACCAGTGTTGTTTGTTAAAACAATTAAACCATTAGCGTCTTCTCCCACTCCAAGAATTGCTTCATTCAAAGCAACTGGGAGAGTTTGTGTTGAAATAGTTTCTGCAGTATTAACCACGTCCCCACTATTTTCAAAAATTCCCATCATCATCGCAACAACAACAAGAGAAATAACAACCACAATAGCAATAATCACAAGATACTCAATAGTACCCTGAGCACGAGAATTAAAATTAAAAGAATTAAATTTCATATAATTAAAAATGTTTTTTCTCTTTTTAAACATTTCCAAAACCGTTTTTTTTTCGAATTTTTAATAAAATTATTTTTTTTAATTAATTATTTGCCATGCTGAAGGAACTTCTAAGTCATTTGAGTCTTTATAATATTCTAATAATTCTTTGTTAGTTAATACTAAAAGAGTGTTGTATTGGTCTGAATTAAAATAATTTTCTTTTGGATTAAAGTTTGTGCCAACAATTCTTGCATACCCTTCGTATTGTCCCCCTGAAAAAGGAATGTGTTCAACTTGTGATTCACAAAAAGTTTTACTTTTTATTTTTGTAATGGTTGATCCATTATAATTTTTTGCAATTATGGAAGTTCCATACCCAAAATTTGTTCCCCAATTTCTCCAACTAAAACCACCAATTCCATCCCCTGTACCCCCAACTTTCCTAAAAGGAGCATTTTCACAAACATTAACTCGCATATAATTATCAATTTTAGTTGTAACACTGTGCAAAGGCGTTTCTAAAATTATCCAATAAACATCTTTTGATGGTTTTATTTTAAACATTTTTGGAATAAATAAATTAGTTTTATCTTCTTTATCAAAAATATCTTGTTTTAAAATAAATTTTCCCTCTTCATTTAACTTTAAATAGGCAGGGTATCCATCTTCATCTATTGCGAACCAAATATTTTTATTAAAATCAATAAAATCAACTTCGTTTTGTTTATAAATTTCTTCATATTTATTTTGAATAGTATAATTTTCTTTTGATGAATTTAGGGAATATACTTTTTGCGTTGACAAAATACATCCATCGCTTTTTGTAGTAATTGAAAGGCAAGGGGTAATGTTTCCGTTTGAATCAGACTTCATTTGGGTTGAACCATTACATTTGTCGATATTTCCAGCTATTTTGTTTGAATAAACTTTATCATTATTAATTTCCTTTATCCAATAATTTCCTTCATTATCTTTTAATGGGCTTGAATATTTTTCATCAAATTTACAATCAATCAGATTAATCTTTTTCATATCCTCAACAATTTCTTCAATCGTGTTTGTATCAAGTTCTGTTTCAGCAGGTGTTCTTTCAAAACACGCATTTCTTAAATCCTCAATTGGAATTGGAGTACAATAATTTGTATCAGAATAATAAAAAGCCAAATTTCTTAAGACAAATGAAAGTTCAGAATCGTTTAGATGCGCTTTAATAATCGGTTCAATATTTTGATTTGGATACAATACTTTGTAATCATCAACTTGTTTTATGCAACTAATTCCTGAATAAAGATCATTATCAAAAATATTGTAACAAAAATCTAAATCTAGATAATAGTCAGCTAATTTAGAATAAATAATTCCTTTATCTTTACTTGATAAATTAAGTTTTGAAACATAATCATATGCTTCTTTGCTTGACAAACCATTCAAACTATCCCAACCAATAATACAATCAGCAAAATCTAAAGGATACCCTTCCCAAAAAGAACAATTATTTAATTTGTACCCTCCAAAAATAGCGCCAGTTTCGGGAATTTGTGAGAATAATTGTTTTTCAGAAGGAACATTATTAATTGTTAAATAAACTTGTTTGTTAGTTAAATCGTTACTCAATGTAGAAAGAGTAATCTTTTTACCAATATCTTCAAATTTTACTGGAATTTTTGATAAGTTTTGTCCGCTGAGAACAAATTCAAACTTATTATTCTTTGAAAGCAAACTATCAAAATAGGTATTAGCAAAAGTTCCATCAGAATTGTAATCAAAAAATGTATTTCCAATAGCCTTAACTTTTCCAGTATCATCAAAGACAACATTCAATTGTTGGTTATTAATATAATTAATTTCTAGTTTATTGTTAATCCAATTAAATTTTTTCCAAATCATTGAGTTATTATTATCCTTAATAGAAATAGAAGATAATTTGTTATTTTTATTATAGAAAAAATTATATTCAAAGAAAGGATTATTTTTATTATTATAAATTATTTTAACTAAATTTTCGTTATTATAAATAAACAATTTTTCCAGATCCCCTGTAGCTATTTTAGTTAAAATAGAACCCTCGTAGTGATATAAAAAAGTCTTAGAGTTTGTATTAAAGTTATTAAATAGTTCAGCTTTACCCAGCAAAAATTTATCACCTACTTTTTTATAAATATCGTTTCCAGTAGGATAATTTAGCGAAAACTCATTTTCAGAAATATTTTTATTTAAATCAATTTCTCCGGCAGAAGTAACTAAAATTAATTTATTTCCATTAGCATAAGCAAAAGGAACAAAAGTAATTAATTTTGGATTTGAATAAGAATTGTTAAAATTTTGGGTGGTGGATAAATATACATTATCAATGATTGGGATAAATAATCCTCCGTCATTAAGATTAATTCCTATTGCTGGTAAAAATTCAAATTCTTTATTTGAAAAAGTAAATAGTCCTGAAAATTTAGCTTTCTGTTGAGTAAATGCTTTCATTAATTTTGGATCACAACTAAATCTCCAGTCAAGAAAATCAGTTATGCTTGAATTATTCAAACCCCCATTTAATAAAATATATAATCCTAAGTTATTACTAAAATTTTGTGCCATTAAATTTCCCCGTATATCAGGTATATTTATCTGTCCCCAATTAACTGGTAATCCTTGAAGTACTGGAAAAAATGCAGTTATTCCATCAACTATAAATTGAGCGCCTCCATACGGTGATAAAAGACCATATATTGCATGTCCCATGTCGATAATTTTACCTTCTCCTAAATCAACATTTGTGGATTCCCAAAAACCAATATCTTCATACTGGGGGTATTGTTCAACAAGACCACCATATGGTGCAGAAGCCCAAGAATATATATACTGGCCATATGGTTCAATTAATCCTCTGGCTTCAGCAATTAAATTTAAAGTTTTTCCAGAATCTACTATTTGTTGTTCATATTCTTTTAATTTTTTATAAAAATTAGAATTTTTCAGATTATCCAATTTTTCTTTACAATCTTTTTTCATTACCCAATTGTTTATACTTTTTTCAATACTTAAAATCCTTTTATCTGCGTTCCACCATGATCTTACTTTTGTTATTTCTCCTATGTATTCGCATGATCCGTTTTTGCATACTTTTTTTGCAGTGCCTTCTTGTATCCATGTCCCTTTGGTTTCGTCAAAATACCAAAGAGGCATTTCGTTAGGAGCTTCTGCTTGTTGAGCTGGATCTATTTTGAAACTAACTTTTGAGCTTTTTCCTTCTTTAAAATCCAAGTTATTTCCTTCTTCGTCTTGAGCAATTATTTTTGCAAAACCATAAGATTCAAGTCCAGTAGTTACTCCATTTTCATCAATTCCTTCTAGTTCTCCAGGAAAGTACTGCATATCTCCAATAGTGTTAGGATTAAAACCTGTTACAGAAAGATTGGCTTGTTTGGGTGTATTTGTTGTTCCTATGATTACTAAATCTCCCCCATTAACATCTAGTTTTACTCCTTTATTTGAAACACTGTTTTCTCCATTCAAATTTAGTTCTTTAAATTCACTCATTTTTTTCATTATTACATCAATTTCTATTGGGTTGCACGAATTAATTTTTTTGTGTAATGGCAAAAAACCTTTTTTTGAAAAATTAATAACAAAATCTTCTTTACAATTAACTTTTAGTTCAAAATTATTTTCTCCTTTTTTTGTTTCAAGTAAAGTTGCGTTTGTTGTAGTTATTAAAATGTCTGAAAAATTTGTTGAATCTCCAAAGATTGTTCCAGAAATAATTGTTTCATTTCCAAAAAGATTAACTTTTGTGAAATCAAAAAAGTCTGGAAAGTTAACCGCCCCAAAATTTTGACTAATCGCTAAGATTAATACAATTGCGCTGATTACAAAAAATAGTGCTAAAATAATTCCGACTTTTTCTTTATTTTTGTTTTTTTCTTTAAAAATTAGTTGAGTATCGTCTGGATCATACCCTGCATTTGATAATTTTTGTTTTAATTGTGTTATTGAAGCTCCTTCTTTGTAAAGTTTAATTATTTCAAGTAATATAGCGTAATAATTAAAACAATCTTTTAATTCGTTAGGGGTCGTATTTTTTAAAAAGTTTATTATTTCAAACTTATTAGTGTTTTTCCAAGCCAAAGCAATTAAATTTATTTTTTTTAATTGGTCCATCATCTTAAAGATAATGAAAAAATAATATATAAACTTGTCTTTTAATAAAATAAGTTTATTATTGTTTGAGAAATGTAATCCCTTGGGGTGTTTGTTTTCAAAAGTAGTTTAATAATTTTCTATATTTCTAAAGTTTATGAATTGTTTTTTTGAAAGTCTTTTTTTGTAGGGATTGCTTTTTTTGTTATCATGTAGGTGCTTGATGCGTTTGGAGCTTTTACTGGTTCGGTAAGTATGAATCCTTTTTTTATTAATCTTGAATTTATTTTATCCACTAGTTCGTGTCCTTCAGAGGATAAAACCAAGATTATTCCGTTTGGTTTTAGTAGTTCTGCGTATTGAGTTAGTACCCTTACTCTTGTTTCTTTGCTGTAAAGGAATGGTCCGCATAAATCAATTATCATTTCGTATTTTTTTCCTCGTTTAATGTTTTCCACTAAACCAACTTTTACTGAATCAATTGTTCTCGCATTTTCTTTTGCTCGTAGTAATTTTTGTTCATAAGAAGAATCCACTTTTTTTGATAATTCCAAACTTTTTTGACTAATGAATGGGGAACGTAAAGTGATTCCTGTTACATTTACTTTATTTTTAAAACTCTTTTTGATATCACTCGCTAAATAAAAGTGGCCCGCTCCTGAATCAAGAATGTTTATTTTTTTCTTTCCTATTAATTGTTGTCGAATTAATGTTTCAAGATCTCTTCTTGATATATCAAAATTTTTGTAAGACCGGTCTTGAGGCATGTGGTAGGGTAAGAGAGCTAATTGTCTTAATTTTCTAATATGTTTCGCAATTATTGGTCTTTGGTTTTTTGAAACATTTTTATGAGTCCAAGAACCCCCCTTACTAATTTTATTTAATGTCATATTAAATTAATTGATTTAGGTTATTTAAAATACTAACCACTTATGGATGGGGGGGTTATATTTTTTTGTTTAATTTTGGTCTACTTTGATTAGGTATTATATTTCATATAGTTCTTTTATTTTATCTTTGATTTGTTTTAGTTTTTGTTTGTTTATCTTACCAATTTTTTGTGAGATTATTTCTCTATATGCGGTTACTGGGTTGTCTACCATTATTGTGCTTTCTTTTATTAGTTCTCCCTCTTCTAAATCTTTGTTTGTTAATGGAATATCATAATTTGTTTTGTTTGATTTTGAAGTTATTTTTAGTAAAATTAGGTCTTCTGAATTTTTATTATATTTAGTGTTACTTATTACTAGTGCTGGTCTTGTTTTTACTCCTATTTGTTCAGAGAAAAGTATTTGTGCAATAATTATGTCTCCTCGTTCAAAATTTGAATAATTCATTCGCCTCTTCTCCTTTTTCTGCCCATTTTTTGTATGCTTGGAGTTTAAGAGGGTATTTTTCTGTTTCTAGTAAGATTATTTTTTTTTGAATCGCTTCCCTTGCGACTTGAGACCATTTAATATCTGAGTATTTTTTCATTTTTGTATGCATTGTGTTAGGGATTGCGAGAGTCATATTAACCAAAACAAACCACCTTACTTATATAAGTAAAATAAGTATTTATAAATTTGTTGTTAGTTCTTTGTCAGTGGTTACCCATACTTTCTTTTTTTAAACTCTTCAAACATTATTTTGTTATGGATTTTCGAGAAAATTTAGTGGATTTACTTTCAAAAGAAACTAAATTAATTAATGTTGATTCTCTTTTAGTAGTTCCGCCTTTAGGGTTAGGGGACTATGCTTTCCCTTGTTTTATATTAGCAAAAAGTGAAAAAAAAAGTCCTAATATAGTTGCTACTGAACTTGCTTTAAAATTAAATTCAAAAAAAATTGATTTTTTAGAAAAAGTAGAAGCAAAAGGTCCTTATGTTAATTTTTTCTTAAAAAAAGAAGCACTAAGTACTGCGGTTCTTGAAAAAATTTTTTCAAAAAAATTAATAGAAAAGAACGAGAAAGGAAAAACAATGGTAGAGTACTCTTCTCCTAATACAAATAAGCCCTTGCACTTGGGTCATCTTCGTAATAATATTTTAGGGTTAGCAATTTCAAATCTTTTAGAAGAAAAGGGGCTAAAAATAATTAAAGCAAATTTAGTGAACGATAGAGGGGTTCATATTTGTAAATCAATGCTTGCCTACAAATTATTTGGAAAAAATCGTGACCCAGTAAAAGAAAAAATAAAAACTGATCACTTTGTTGGAGAGATGTATGTTTTGTTTAATGAGAAATTAAAAGAAGATCCTTCCTTAGAAGAGAAAGCTCAAGAACTTTTACGCTTATGGGAAAAAAAAGATAAAGAAACAATTGTTTTGTGGAAAAAAATGAATGCTTGGGCACTTGATGGGATGAAAGAAACTTACAAAAATTATGGAACTAATTTTGATGAATGGTTTTCTGAAGGAAAACTTTATAGAGAGGAAGAAAAAAATAAAGAAAAAATAATTAAAGAAGGACTTGAGAAAGGGGTTTTTAGAAAAGAAGATAATGGAGCACTAGTTGCACTACTTGAACCAGCACTACCCAATAAAGTTCTGTTGCGTGGAGACGGAACTTCACTTTATGCAACGAATGATTTAATTCTAACAGAATATAAGTTCAGAGAATTTGATTTAGATAAAGCAATTTGGGTAGTTGCAAACGAACAAGACCTTTACTTTAAACAATTATTTGCAATATTTGAAAAACTTGGTAGAAAGTGGGCAAAAGATTGTCATCACTTAAGTTACGGTTACGTTTCACTAACTACAGGAAGAATGAAGTCTCGTGAAGGAACTGTTGTAGATGCAGATGATTTGTTAGAAGAAACTATTTCTCTTGTTCGTGAAGAACTTTTAGCTAGATATCCAACTTTGTCTAGCAAAGAAAAAGAAAATAGAGCAAAATTAATTGCACTATCAGCAATAAAGTTTTACTTATTGAAGAATGATTCAAAAAAAGACATGCTATTTGACCCAAAACAAAGCATCTCTTTTGAGGGAGAAACCGGACCCTATATACAATACACTTATGCGCGAGCAAAAAGTATTTTGCGTAAAGCCAAACTTGAGAAAATAAAATACACTAATAAGAACTTTGAATTATTAACAAATGATAAAGAAAAAGAACTAATTAGTTCACTAGGAAACTTTTCTCTTTCTGTTGACAAAAGCTGGGAACAACTATCACTCCACCCATTATGCCACAATTTGTTACAAATTTCTGAAAGATTTAATTCCTACTATCATGAAGTGCCAGTACTAAAATCTGATTCGAAAGAATTACTTAACGCTCGGCTCTCATTAGTAGAAGCAGTAACAATCATTCTTGAAAAAGGACTTAATATTTTAGATATTAAAGCGATAGAAGAAATGTAAGGTTAATTTCTTTTCACTAATCCTTGTTTTTTTAGTTTTTCGATTAATTTTGGATCATAAATCCAAAAAACATGTTTGTCGTTATTAACAAGGATTTTTCCAGAGTTTTCCAAATATTCTAAAGTGGTTATGAATGTTTGCCACATTACTTTTTTTGGTAAAGTTAACCAGAGTTCCCTTTTTGTTTTATTCCCTCTTGATTTTTCGATGATTTTTTCAATCATTAAAACTGTGTCAAGAGTGGGGTATCTAGTTACTTTTTGTTTAAACTCCATATTATTATTGTATATCAAATGATATATAAGGTTTTTGTTGTTTGTTAAAAAATTCTTGTTTATAAAAAACAACAAGTTTTTCTAGTTTAAATTCTTTTTGAAAATGCACCGTCGTTGATTGATTTTAATTTATTTTATTAATTAGTTTTTTTTATTATTTATAATTTTTGTACCATTTTTCGTAATCTTTGTGTGTTGTAAAACAGTGGAGGATGTATATTGTTTCGTTTTCTATTTTGTAAATTATTCTTGCTTGTTTTGTTACTTCTTCAACGTTAAATGGTAATCCAAACCTTAAGTGTCTTCTTGGTGGAATTTGGATTATTTTTTTGAAGTGTTTTGAAAACATTTCGTTTTGTTGTTTGTTCATTTGGTCTAGTTCTTTTTCGCTTTGTTCTAAAAAAACTAGTTCCATTTTTTACCACTTGAATTTCTTTTTCATTTCAGCATAAGTTTTGGTTTTTGTTTGCCCTGCATGCAATTCATTCATTTCTGATTCAATTGCTTTATTTACTAGCATTACTTCTTCTTCCTGCAAGTATCTTTCATAAGCAAGCAAAGCTTGTCTAATAACTTCAGTTTGGTTGCCTGCATAACCCTTCTCTATTACTTTTTCAATTATCGCCTCATAAGGCGCACCAATACTCACATTCATACACAATCACTATACATCTAATGCGCATACAAGTATATAAACAATGCACATTGAATGGGTACATTTTTTTGATTTTATAAAAATAATTAACTATTATTGATTTTGCATATTTTTCAGGTGTTTCCACGCTTCATCTTCCTTTTTAGTATTCCAAAGTTTTCCTAATGATTTTTCACTAGCAAGATAAGTATGATAACCGTTAAGGGTTTCGTTTTTTGGTACTCTTTCATAACCAGTTTTTGCTAACCACAATTTGAAAGGCTCAGCTTTTGGAGAAGGGATAGATTGAATAATTCTAAAAGCCCCTTCAGTATTTGTACAATTCATTTTTTGATTTCCTCCTGCGGTTGAAACTGAAAGGGTACTGACAATTTGTCCCCACCCTTTGTTTAATTCTTCTTCTCTTTCCTTCATTTTTGTTAAGTAATCTTTGGGGTTTTTTGAATCAGTTAAAGCAAAGATTATGTCTTCTAAAACAAACCACCATTCGTTGTTGTTCCAAGCTTTTCTTATTTTTTTATTTTCAAAAACACTCAATCCTTGTTCCATAACAACAATATATTTGTTGTTATTTTTAAAGACTTTTAGAGTGCCCTGCCGGTGGTGTTTGAAATTTGGTTTAGAATTATTTTAATCTTAAAAAAATTAGGTTTATATATGTCTTTTTTTATCCGAGTTTTCCGACATTTTTGATTAGTTCTTCTGTTGTGAAAATCTTTATTCTTTTTTGTTTTTTGAATTCTTTATCATTAGTCCAAATATCTGTGTCTTTTTGTAACGCACATGCAAAATAAAGGATGTCTTTTGTATCATTTGTTAAAGTTTGTGCAGCTGGTAAGTATGGTTTTAATTCATCATCATTTACTAAGTTAATGTTTTTCAAAATTAATGCTATTAAATAATCAAGTTCTTCTTGACTGCCTTTACTTTTTTTTAAAATATCTTCTTTGTACTTTAGTAATTCTGTAAAAATAAAAGTGGGGGTATAAATTATTAATTCTGGATTTGTTAAAAGTTTTCTAGTTTCTCTTTCTTTTATTAGTGCGGCAAAGAGAATGTTAGCGTCTATTGTTACTTTCATTAATTAGCGCCTCGTTATGTTTTTTTAGATCTTGATTTACTTTTTCTAAAATACTTGCGATGTTGTTTTCTTTTATGTTTAGTTTTTTTGCTAATTTTTCGCTTTCTTCAAAATCATTTAACTTTTGTTCAATTAAAATTCTAATAGAATTAGACCACTTAATATCTTTGTGAGCATCCATTCTGTTTTTTATTTCTTCAGGGATTGAAAGAGTAAGATTAACCATTAAATATCACATAATAGTTATGTGTATACACATATTTAATACTATTGTTTAGTGTTTTCTAATAGCAGCATTTCTTTTTCTTATTTTTTTAATGTTTCTTGCTCTTCTTAGAATTTGTCTTTTTCTCATTCTATCCATTAAGTTTTGGGAATGTTTTTCAAGAAATCCTCTATCATCAATTACTGTGTGATGTGGAATTCCATTAAATATACTCATTCTTGCTGCGTTAACTATTACAAAATTAGGTTGAAATTTTTTTACTCTCATCTTTATTCCAGATTCTATTAAGTATTCTGTTGCTTGTCCGTCAGGTTTTTTCATCATTTTTGAAGTTAACCATTCTTTTTCTTCTCTAACTCTTCGCTTATCTGCTCGAGCTACTTTTAGTGGGATAATTTTTAGTTTTTGTTCTCTTGCGTAAGCAATAACTTGTCTTGCAAGAGCTAATTTTGGGTTTCCAATATAATCAGAAGGAACAACTTTTGGTAAGTGTTCTAATTCTTTTAATTGTGCATCTGAAATGTCAATTCCAATACTTGTTCCATTGTATGCTTGTAGATCTAAGTGTTGTTTTATTCTATCCCAAGAATGTGGAGAGGGACTAACACCAAATAATGATAACTTCTTTTCCATTAAATAAAATACACTTTAAGTAATATAAAAATAGTAAGGTTTGTAATAAAAAAAGGTTTTTTTTAAAATTATTAAATTTGATTTGTTAAAAAAATAGAAAATTGTGGTGATTTTTTAGGTCACCACAATTCGTTAATTATTTACCATCCTTTCTTTTTCTTTTTTGACAGCATATACACTGCTCCAACTATGATTAACAACACTAATATTCCTAAGAATATCATTGTCATATCCATTGGTGCTGGTTCTGCTGGTGTACTTGGTGTTGTAGGAGTTGTTGGAGTAGTTGGTGTTGTAGGTGTAGTTGGAGTTGTTGGAGTAGTTGGTGTAGTTACTTTTGTAGCAGTTCTAACTATTGGGTCAGAAAAACTAACCTTAGTTATATCAACAAAAGTTGTACTTGTTGTATTATAACTAAAACTTGCTGTCTCTCCAGCTTTTAGACTAGCCAAATTAAATTCTAATATTGGATCATTAACTAAAATAGTGAAAGGAGCTAATGAATTAACATTACTAGCACTTGATGTTAAACCTTTTGGTACTTCAATAACCACTTTTACATCTTTCATATCATCAGTTGAATTATTCTTAACTGTAACAGTAATGGTAGTTCTATAAGTCACTTTGCCATCAGTTGAAACAATCTTTTCAACCAAAACAGTTCTAGTTAAATTATAATTACCCAAATTATTAACTATCTCATCAATTTCGCTTGGAGAAAAAACTTGTAAACTTTCTTCATCCAACATTGATTCTAAAATATTTCTTAATTCATCAGAATTAACATCAATAATACTAGTAGTTTCTGAAATAAAAGTTGTTCCAGGAGTATAAGTACTTACCCCTCCATTATTTCCTCCACCACTGGATCTATTTTTACAAGTATCTGAACAGTAACCACTTATACAAATACTATTGTCTGTACAAGTTGTTCCATTAGCTTGTTTAGAAATAACAATTTCTTCTAATTCAACCCACGGATCGTCCCCAGTTTTACAATACCCTTCAAAAACAAATGTTTCAAAAGTAGCACCTAAAACTTTAATACTAATAACATCATCAGTATTAGCACCAACTGAATTTAAACTTAAAACCGCATCATTATCTCCTAAATCAACTAAAGTTTGACTCTTCAATAAAGTATCCCCTAAATAAGCTCCAAGAGTCACTCCATCAATATCAAAATCATCCCCTTGAATAGTTCCTTTAACCCAACAAGGTTCTGTAGACGGAACTAAAGCAAAAGTTACACTTAAAACACTTATAAAAAATATAAGCGAAAAAAGTAATTTAAAACTATTACTAAAAATCATTTAAAACCAACTCCATAAGAATAAAAAAAATGAAGAATCTTTTTTGATTCTTCATTTTTTCAAATAACTCATTTTAATCTTCTTCTTCAAATCTTATTGATTTTCCAGAAGCACTACCATTTAACTCAAACACAAAATAACTTAATGATTCCAATTCTGTGTCTAAATCATACTCTGCATAATCTGCACTTTGAACTGTCACCCAACTGTCCACATCATCATAGATGTAAACATTAGCTATATCCGCTGGAGCTAACAATTCATTTACAGGTCCTGCATTAGATGTTAAGAAATCCTCTAAAGTTACTACAGTATCTCCCCAAACATCCATTGCTTCTAATTCCATCTTAGAAATCAAATCTCCAAACATCCCTGCTCCAAATCCGTTACCAGATTTAGGGAACTCAAATTGGTAGATGTATGTTGTTGTTGTGTCAATTATGTAGTTTGGTGAATCGTCTCCTGCTATTGGAGCATTTCCTGC
>CAZJVN010000011.1:13121-21081 GCA_964549775.1 uncultured archaeon
GCTACTGGAGTTAATGTTCCATTATCTACTGCAATATCATCATTATCAAACCCTGATACAGGTTCAGAAAAAGTTATTGTAACTAAACTTGTGTCTCCAATTATTAATGAAGTATTATCTACCACAATTCCAACTGTTGGGGGAGTGTTATCTACAGTGAATATTGCGTTAGAAATGTCTCCAATTCCTGTATCTGCATTTGAAGTTACTTTAATTTTATAAGTTGTTGCATCACCATCTGATTGGGTGGCAGTATTCCAAGAATAAGTTCCATCATTATCTGTTCCAGCTACAAGTTGGGTGTAAGTATTTGCACCACAATTATCGCCTGAACAATAATAAATATTTACTGTTGCTGGATCTGCTTCAGGAACGGTAATCCAAGTAATATCTTGGCTTCCACTCCAATGTTCTCCTCCGTTTGGTGTTTCAACATGCACTGCGGTTATCGCAGCGTTTGCTGCTCCTATAAAAAACATTATTAAAAAAGCTACTAAAAAAAGACTCTTTAATCCATTATTTCTCGTTAAAACCATTTTATCTCCCCCGGAGCTTAAAGCCCAAAAATGTTATTTAGTTTAAAACCATGGTTTAAAATTACCATGACAGTAAAATAAGACAATAACTAATATAAATACTTTTCGGTAAAAAAGGCTTTTTTTGGCTTAGTTTTGGTTTAAAATCAATCAATTTTGTTAAGCAATAAATCGGCAAGGGTTTTTAAGGTTTGGTATAAAAAAGTTGAGTTTAATTGACTTTTTTTTGAAAAATTTTATCAAAAATCAATATGGCCCTCACAAAATCAAAAGATCGCTAAAAGAACCTCAAATTGACCTTTGTTTGCACATATTGCACACATTATATTTAAATACACATAATGCAAGTAATATAATAGGTGTTGGGGGGCGTTTTATTTTGCCAACAATGACTTTGGCTATACCAATTGATTTGAAAAAGAAGATGGATTCTTTTCCAGAACTAAACTGGAGTGCAATAGCAAGGCAAGCATTCCAACAAAAAGTTTACCAACAAGAAATACTAAACCAAGTAACTAACCAAACCCAAAACAATCACTCTACAAATCAAACAATTGAAGAAAAAGAATCAATCATTGATTCAACTATTAATAATAGTAGTGATACTACGTTATCAACTCTCACAAAACAAAGAAAGGTTACTTCTACTAAAGAAACTCTAACTAGCAAGGATAATGTTGTTAATGAAAAGATTTTACCAAAAAATGAAGTGCTTGTTGAACAAAAACAAGCAGAAGCAATAACTGAAGAGGATGAAAAAATGCTTTTTAGAAGAATGCTTCTAAAAAGATTAGCCAAATCAGAAGAATAAACTAACCCTTATTATTAATGATCTAATCTTTCTATTATTAAGTTTTTTATAAATTCAAAAAATTAATTAAAAGAATAAAGTCATAGTTAACCTTATTTATAGTCAACCTAATTACAAGTAAACAAACACGTTTAACTATTTTTTATTAAAAAAAAAGATTTTAGAAAAGAAAGTTTTTTTTACTTTCTTTTCTTTATAATAGTTTTATTTCCTTTTAGTACTAATACAATTAACCCTATTAGGATTAATGCGATTATTCCTATTGGTATCATTGTTCCTAATTCTCCAAGTCCGAATAATCCTGTAACTGGACTAGCTTCTTCTTGTACAGGTGTATTTACAGTACCTTCAGTAGTATTAGTGTTTTCTTCAGTTGGTATTTGGTTATCCACTGGTGTTGGAGTTACTGGTAACTCTTCAGCAGGCGTTTCTGTAATAACTTCTTCTGTAATAGTTACTCCTGGTGTTACTCTTCTTCCACTACTTCCTTGTTTGAATGCTGTGAAATCACTAGCCATACAAGTGTAAATTTCAATTACTCCATTTTGTACAGTATATTCACTGTTTTCTGGAGTTGCTATTCCTTCTTCATCACAAGTACCATCTTCTACAGTTAAACCTCTTGTAGTCCAAATATCATCAGATCCTTTTCTCTTTACAAGAACATCAGTTCCGTTAGAAGCATCAACTGGTATTCTTAATTTAACTGGTTCGCTAAAAATTAAAGTAACTCCATCAATTCCAAATTGTATTGTTTCGTAAACTTTTCCGTTACTATAAACTCCTAACTCGTTCTTTGACGCTTGGTCAGGGTTAGTAAAAGTAAGGTCAGCTATGTCAAAAGCACTTCCGTCACTTGAAACAATTTCTGTTCCACTTGGAATTATTGCTGAGAATGATTTTTCTTCATCAAAAGTACCAATAGTAACATTGTCAGTAGCTGTGTAAGTATCTTCTGCTAGAGTGAATTCTGCAATCAAACAAACCCTTGGAGGGTTCGTGCGAGCACGAACCGCACAAAACCAACAAAAAAACGTAACCATCAAAGCACTAGCATACAACATCGAACACATCAACCGAACAATAAAAATTTGGATAAAAATCCAAATCCAATAGGATTTCTACAACGCCTAAATAAAAGTTATTCTTTTTAACCCAGAGAATTATAATTAGTTTATGATTCCAAGAGTTAAACCAAAAAGACCTAACTTAAATCCAAAACTTTCTTTTAGAGAACGTTTACCTGTTAGAAGATTTGCAAAAAAATACCCTAAAAGTATTGATGGGGTTAGAATGATAATGGCTGATTTAAACAAAAAACTTGCAGATATTAACGATTCAAGTAAAGAAACTCGCGCACAAGAGTACAATAAAAGTGGAGCACAAATAATTAAAGACAAAGAAATAAAAGTAAGATTCACTAGAATGAAGGTTCCTAGTTATGGTTGTCACCAATTATCAAAAGCATTAGTAGTAGCTCTAAGAGAAAAAGGAATTCCTGCAAGAATAATAAGAGTCTACCCAGCAAACGAAAGCAAAGTACTATTTGTGTTAAACAAACAATTATACGAAGCCACTCCATTCACAGGAGGGGTACTAAGGGTAAGTCCAGAAATGAAAGACACCTACCGAGAACAAATGAATACAATTCAGAAAGGAGTACCAAAACTAAGAATAAGAAAAATGGAAAAATACTCTTACCAAGACTTCATAGAAGAAAAACAAAAATGATTCATCTTTTGTCAATAAAATTCCATTATTTAAAATTAAAATGAATTAACTTGGAAAACTTGGTTTTGGAAGAACCCAAGCAGTAGCTCCTAAATTAAAGTCAATGTGATAAAATACTGAATGAACGTCCCATCCACTTAAATTTTGGTTAAATAAAGTAGCATTTTTAAACATAGAATTCATATTTGTTACTTTTGAGGTGTTCCAACCACTAATGTCTTGGTTAAAAGAGGTTGCTGAATTAAACATTACTTGCATTAGAGTTACTTTTGAGGTGTCCCATCCGCTAATGTCTTGGTTAAAAGAGGTTGCAAAATTAAACATGTGCTGCATTTGTGTCACCTTTGAGGTGTTCCAATCACTAATGTCTTGGTTAAAAGGAGTGTTACTAAACATTTGATGCATTTCTGTTACATTATTAGTATTCCAATTGTCAAGTGGTTGGTTAAAAGAAGAATTTGAAAAAACAGCCGACATATCAATAACACTCTCTGTATTCCAGTCATTTAAAGGTTGATTAAAAGAGGAATACATAAATGCAAAACCTAAATCTGTAACATTACTAATATCCCAATTATTGATTGGTTGATTAAAGGATGATTGGTAAAACATTTGATTCATTATAATTAAATTATGTGTATCCCAATTAGACACTGATTGATTAAATGAAGCTCTGTAAAACATACTTTTTGTAGTTAATATGTTTGTTGATGTTTCATCAAAAAAATCTATTGCTGTAAAAGTGGAAACTTTTGTATCCCTAAACATATTCTCTGCACTAGTTAATCCACCTACACCATTTGAAATAGGAGTATAAATGTCTTTTAACAAATCAGGGGTTGTACCAGTTCCTCCAAATGCGATTCTTGTTGCGGTTCCTTTCACCCAAATATTATGGTCTCCAGCAGTTACATAAGCGTGACTTCTTAACCCAGTACCATTAAAAGTTTCTGAGTTTTCTTCATCCCAAATTACTTCAAGATTTGAAGCATCATCTGTTTGGAATGAAAAAGTTTGGGGGCTTGAAGTAGTTGTTATTTTGAAAATAAAATACTCTTCTGAATTCAAACCAGGAACAATATAGGCGATATTTACGTCTTGGCTTTCTCCCCAAGTCCCATTAGTATCACTACAACTCACCCTCCAATAATAACTACCCGGGTAATCACTAATTGTTGCATTTATTGACCAATCTCCTGCTTCAAACAATGTTTCACCAGTATCATAAACAGTCACCCAACCACCATCATTAACTTCAACCAAACATTGGTTAGCATCTTGATTAATACTAAAAGTAAAATCATAATCCTCTGCACTAATTTCTTGATCCTCGACAGGATCATAAAGATCTATTGTCGGAGGAGTATCTTCTGCAGGTTCCTCTTCCCATTTTGCGTATAATGTTTTGTTGCTTGTTATGGTGAATGTTCCACTTCCTGCAGTATAATTTTCCCCGTTTCCGTTTGCAAGGGTGTTCCATCCACTAAAAGTGTATCCTGTTTTTTCTAAGTCCCCAGTATTTGCTGACACAGTAACAGTGCTTCCACTTGAATGAGTTGTTGGAGCGGGAACAGCTCCACTGGTATTATTGTTCCCAAAATAAGTTACAGTATAAACTGGCACCTCGTCTGGTTCAGCGTTTATTTCATCCACACAAACATTTGTTAATTTGAATTTTTCTGTTTTAATTAACCCATCTGTGGTTTCGTATTTTATTTTATAATAACAAGTAGTTGTTTCATTTTCAGTACACGGACAAACCAAATCAACATTTGTTAAAACACAATTTTCTTTACTTCCTGCACTAAAAGAAGCAATACAATTTACTTCCTCTCCTTCCACCTCATTTAAACTAATTGGAGTAATTGAGAGTATTGTTAATTTTTTTCCAGAATTATTTTGTAAAGAAATAACCGCTTTTCCGTCCTCTCCAGTAATAGAATCAAGAACACTAATACCACCCTGACCAATAAGATTACTCACTTTATTAGAAGAAACAGAAATTTCTTCACTATTATTAGTATTCAATAACATTGCAACTACTACAAGAGAGATAATAATCACAATAGCAATAATTACAAGATATTCAATTGTTCCCTGAGCGGAAGAATTTTTACTAAAACTAAAACCCAAAAATTATCACACTTACATTAGATTTAATGCATTTTCCAATATAAAAAGATTGAGTTAATAAATAATTTTAAGAGTTATTCTTTTTAACCACAAAAGAACACAATATATTCATGACTTTAAGAGTAAAACCAAAAAAATCTAACTTAAATCCAAAACTTTCTTTTAGAGAAAGACTTCCAGTTAGAAGATTTGCAAAAAAATACCCATCAACAGTTCAAGGAGTTAAAATGATAATGGCTGACCTCAACAAAAAACTTACTGAAATAAATGATAATAGACCAGAAGTAAAAGCACAAGAGTACAACAAAAGCGGAGCACAAATAATTAAAGATAAAGAGATAAAAGTAAAGTTCACTAGAATGAAGGTTCCTAGTTATGGTTGTCACCAATTATCAAAAGCACTAACAATTGCTTTAAGAGAAAAAGGAATTAGTGCAAGAATAATAAGGGCATATCCAGCAAATGAGAGTAAGGTTTTATTTAGGTTGGGTAAAGAATTGTATGAAGCAACTCCATTCACAGGAGGGGTACTAAGGGTAAGTCCAGAAATGAAAGACACCTACCGAGAACAAATGAACACAATTCACAAAGGGGTACCAAAATTAAGAATAAGAAAAATGGATAAATACACTTATGAAGATTTTGAAATTGACAAAAAAAGACCACAACAAAATAATTAATTTTTTACTTTATTCTTTTTGAAAGATTAATCAAATTAATTTGATCACTTCTTGAAAGAGCATTAAATTCTTCCATAACCTTTTTTGTAACAAGATTTGTTTTTTGAGGGATAACAAAAGTTGTTCCATTAATTGAGTCAATATTTTTTCTAATAGTTTTCACAACTTCAAGTTGTGGAACTCTTGTTTTTGAAGAAATACTTTCTATTGTTTTAATAGTTATAATATCAAAAGGAAATTTTGGATTTAGTTTTAATTTTAAAGCAAGTTCTAAACTTGTAGGAGAAAGTTTTTGTTTTTTCAAAGCAAGAACATACTCGTTCTTTTGTGCTTCTCTTGCTTTAATATTAGCTTGGTATTCATTTGCACCTAAACCTATTCCAAAAGCAAGCCCTATTGGAGCAACCCCTCTAAGCACTTTTCTAGCGTTTTTAGAAACTATTTTTTTAATATTTCCTTTCATAAAAAACACTTTATTTTTTTGATTTTATTCCAACAATTTTTCTACTGGAAAAACCCAGCTATTTTTGATCCTTAGTTTGAGCTAAATAATCTTTAATCAAAACAAGTTTGTCTCCCACTTTGATGTATTTTTGTTTATAACTATTCATTAACACAAGTTGTCCATTGACTTGAACATATTTTTGTTTATCAGCAAAAGACAATTTGTTTGGATTTACTTTTTTGCCAACTTTTGGAATTTTTTTTGGTATCAACCTATTAACAGGCATAATTAATCACCAGTTATTTTCTTCTAATGCCTTTTGGTAGGCTCTTTTTAGGAGAAAGTTTTGGATTTTTTTTCTTTGATTGTACCCACCATCTATAAATTGGTATTAAAGCGTTTGGAACTTTTCTTAAATTTGTTTTATTATAAAAATTACTTGAAGCGACAAGTTTTTCTCTTCCCTCAACAATATGCCTTCCATGTCCTGCTTCAAGCCTTACTTGCTTTGCTCCTGTTTTTACAGCAAAAGCATTAGCTTTTCCAAGTAACTTTGAACCAATTCCTCTCTTTTCATAACCTGTTCGTAAATAAAGCCCATCCACTCTTAAAATTCCATGACCAGGTTGTTGGAGTAAAACAAAACCAATAATCTTTTTCCCACTAAAAGCAACATATCCTCTTTCTTTTTCATTAACCATTTTGTCAATAACATAATCCCCCGTTTTAGGCATATTAAACTCTTTAATTTCTCGTTGAATCAAATCACGATCAGCTTGAGTAATCTTTCGTAAACCATAACTAAAACCAGAACCCTTAGAAGCCATAAATAAATATTACAAAAAGAACTATATAAAACTAAGTTATTCAAAAATTAAGTATAATAATTGTATAAATAGTGGTTGTCAAAAAGGTTTTCATAATTACCTAAGTCGTCCCAATAAATGTCTTGGTCTTCAAGGATTTGTGTTTTTGTTTCTCCATCCTCAATATAAACTATATTAATATCATAAGAAAAAGTTGTTGGAATCTCTTCAGGATCAACTGGGGCTAATGGAACAATTGATTTCCCTCTTGAATGATAAAATAGTTTTTCTTCATTTGCATTAATTTCAATAGGTTTATCTTTTGAATTATTATCACATAATATTAAATATTCACTTTCATTATTAAGAACAACAAAAGAACGTATAACAATGGGGGGATCTCCTTCAATAATAGTTATGTAACAATCCCTAATTTTTGGATTGAAAATTTCTTCATCATAACTTAAGGTGATATTTTCAAGTTCTAAATTTTTCAAACTAGAATTTTTTATGTTAATTATAAGTTGAAAATCTGGACCTAATTCAGGATCACCATATTTTACCCCCAAAAGATTTAAAATAAAAGGATTTGTTAATTCGTTTTCTTCTGTAGGTGGTTTTGTTGAAGTTGGATCAATATCTTCTGTACAATCTAAAGAAATTATTCCATAGTTAACTGTTTTTTCTATTCCTTCTTTTGTTATGTAAGTTATTTTTAGTTCTTGGTTTGTTTTAGTTTCTCCTTCCTCACAACTAACTTCAAGTTCACTTAATTTTAATGTTTTAGTGCTTCCTGAACTTAAATTTGTGTTATAGTA
>CAZJVN010000012.1:0-20049 GCA_964549775.1 uncultured archaeon
TCCTCCAGAATCTCAAGAATCTACGCTTTCTTTATATAAAAACCTTTCCAAAAAATGAGGTTTTATACATAATATTTTTCTTTTTCTTGTTTTTATTGATTTTTTTTCATTTATTTGAATATTTATGTAGAAGTATTTTTTGATTTTTTTCAATTTTTTATTGGTTTTTTTTATAAAAAGTTTTTTTTGGACGGAAGAGAAATGGACTTTTAGCTACTATTTTTGTTTCAATAGTTTAACTCCACTCCGCTTCCCTTCAGCGCCTTTTAACAAAATTACCGTTGCTACCTTCCGGTCCTGGCGGGGTTCATTTTACAAAAAAGCCTGTAAGGACAGAGCTTCGACGTTAAATTATTGGCATAAATAATCGCATCAAAGCCTCTTTCTCCCTTTCGACCCCAACGTAAAGCGGATTTTTGGTTACAAGCCACCGCTAGCGGCCCGGTCTAGTCCGAAATAATTATAGGTTGTAATAATTAAAAGGGTAGTGTTTGTTAATTTTAGTATGAGTTCTTGTTTTGAAGTAGAAGTAAGTAATTCAAAAAATGCTTTCCGTACCGGATTACTTTCTACAGGTCATGGTAAATTACAAACTCCTTTTTTTATGCCAGTTGCAACAAAAGGTGCTGTAAAATTAGTAACTCATAGAGAGTTACAAAAAGAGATGAATGTTGAGTGTTTGATTTCTAATGCTTTTATTAATTATTTAAATCCAGGTTTACCTTTAATTTCAAAAGCGGGTGGCCTTCACAAATTCATGAGTTGGGACAAAGGATTGTTTACAGATTCTGGGGGCTTTCAATTAATTTTGGATCACTTTGTTCACAATATTTCAGACAAGGGAGTAACTTTTAGAAATCCTTTTGATAAAAGTTTAGAACTAGTTTCTCCTGAAAAAGCGATTCAAATTGAAAATATTCTTGGTAGTGATGTTGCGATGTGCCTTGATCATCAACCAATTTTTGGAAAGTCACGTGCAGATTATTTAGATTCTTTAATTCGTACTATTGAGTGGGCACAGCGTTGTAAAAAGTTTCATGATGAAAATGAGGAAAAAATAAATAAGGATCAATTGCTTTTTGGTATTACTCAAGGCGGAACTCACGTTGATCTTAGAGAAAAAGCAGCTAAGGCAATGGTTAGTATTGGTTTTGATGGGATTGCAATTGGTGGATTTGGGATTGGGGAAGCACAAGGAGATATGTATAAAGTTATTTCTGCTTCTAAAAAATTTATTCCAGAAAGTAAACCTGTTTATGTAATGGGTATTGGTTCTCCGCTTGAATTATTAAATGGAGTTAGTAAAGGAGCGGATATTTTTGATTCGGCTTACCCTACAAGAATGGCTCGGCATGGATTAATTTTTACTTCAAGTGGTCCAATAAAAATTGATAGAGGCCTTCACAAAGAAAGTTTTGCTCCGCTTGATAAAGAGTGTAATTGTTTTGTTTGTAAAAATTATTCTCGTGCGTACTTACATCACTTATTCAAAACTCATGAACAAAACGGGTTAATGCTTCTAAGTTATCATAACACTTTTTTTGTAACAAATTTAATGAAAAACATTAGAACTTCAATTAGAGAAAACAATTTTGAAAAATTTAAAAAAGAATTTGAAAGTAAATATAAAAAAAATTAATTTATTGTTGGTAGTCATAAATTTTAGTTAATTGTTTTCTTTGTTTTCTTTTTGCATTTTCTAGATAGGTTCTGATTGATTGTGGGGACACTTTTTCTCTCCAAAGTTGTAGTCCTTTTTTAGTCATTCCACTTTTTGGAAGTAAGTATCCTTTTTGTATCATTTCTTTTTCCCATTTTGCTACCTTTAGAGTGTCTTCTCCAGCAGGGAATGTCGCCCAAAGTAATAGTGCTCCGTCTTCTCCATGATTTTTTATTACTCTTTCTACGTTTTTGTTTCTCCTCATTCCATTAATAAATTTTGCAACTAAATACCCTATTGGGAGCATTTTTGATCCAACTAAATATCCTGCCCCCATTGTTGCAGTGAGTTCTAATAGCCCCGGAATTTTTGTTGCAGCAAGTAGTCTGTATTTTGTTTTTTCTCCAGGAATTTTAACTATTGGTTCATCATAAATTGTGTGTTCTTTTTTAATTCCTTTTACAATCTTTTTATAGGTTTTTTTTAAAATTCTTTTTTTTGTTTTTCTTGGTAGTTTGCATCTTTCAAGTTTTGATAAAGTATTAATTTGGCTTCTTCTTTTTGGATTTGCTAAATTATTTATTGTGTGTCTTAATTCATGTCTTGCAATTCCTTTGTCATTACTTGGGTAAATTGTGTGATTTTCAGCATCATAATATCCAAGAGCAGAACTGTCACGGCGTTTTGGTACAACTTTTGGCATAAATTCTCTTATTGGTATTCCGCTTATTTGCGAGAATCTTTTTACTAGTTTTTGGTGACTAAATGGTTGTGGCATAATTATTTAGCAGTTCTTGTTCTTTTTAAAAGTATTTTTGATAAGAAATTTAAACTAGTTTGTGTAACATTATATTAATGGTTAATCGTCCTTTACCTGTGGCATTACGTAAAAGAATAATCAAAGCTTTTGAAAATAAAACAGTAAAACAAAAAGATACTGTTTCTCCTAAAAGATTATTTTTTCGTTTAAGAAATGTTGATTATCGTAGACGTTTGGCTGGGGCAAAAAATAATTCTAAAAAACGTAGAGAATTGGGTCCTGATTTTGTTAAACAATTTGATTTTATTAAAGAGGTTTGGGGAGAAAGAATAAGAGCAATGAATGTTAAAAGAAATTATCCAAAGCTTGGTAAAATTGTTTTTAAAAGAGTTCATGGAATGTCAGCAGGAGAACTTGTTACTCATCTAAATCGTCTAGTTAATTTTGTAAACGCCTCGCCTAAGAGAAAAAGAAATGATTGGGTGGTGGTTAAACCATTTATTTATCCAATTAATGAAGATGTTGTTGCAATGGCGCATATTAATATCCCTGCTTTGGGCGAAATGTTGGCCCCTTTAGATTCGCATACTGGAACTCATAGAGGTCAAAATGCTTTACTAAGTTTTCTTAAATTAAATCCAAAATATTCTGCGCAAGATCTTTTTGAAATTAGTGACGATATTAAAAGATCTGGTTTTGGTAATACTAATACAAATAATTTTGTTTTTTTGGGTATTAAGAAAGGAAAATTTGTTTTTGTTCCACTTGCTGATGCGTATTAAAAAAAGTTTTAGCGGAGCAGTGAGCTCCGCAAAATTTAGTTTTATTCTTCAAGGTCTTCGATTCCGTTTTCTGTAATTCGATATATTGCTTCTCCATCTGGAAGGGAAGGAGAGTCAACTAGTTTTGCTACTCTTTTGTCTTCTTTACTTTTTCTTAAGTAGAGTCTAGTTTTGCTTGCGTGTCCTACTACATTTCCTCCAATAGGTTCAGTTGGGTCTCCAAATAAAATGTCTGGTCGGCTCATTACTTGGTTTGTTACAAGTACCGCGATGTTACTCATTTCTGCTACTTTTTGTAGTACTCTCATGTGTTTGTTTAGTTTTTGTTGTCTTTCAGAAAGTGTTCCTCTTCCAATATACTCTGCTCTGAATTGTGCAGTTAGTGAATCAACGATTAGTAATTTGATATTTTTTTCTTTTATCATTTCTGTTGCTTTTTCTGCTAGTATCATTTGGTGTTCTGCATTGTACGCACGTGCAACATAAATATTTTTTAGAGTGTTGTCCACATCAAGTCCAAACTTTTTTGCTACTTGTATTACTCTTTCTGGTCTAAAAGAATTTTCTGAATCAATATAGAGGCATGCTCCTTCGAGTCCTCCTTGTTCTATTGGCAGTTGTACTGTTACTGCGGTTTGAAATGCCCATTGACTTTTTCCTGCAGCCATTTTTCCATAAATTTCTGTAATTGATTGGGTTTCGATTCCGCCCCCAATTAAAGTGTCAAGTTCTTTTGATCCTGTTGTGATTCTTCCGACTAGTTTTCTTTTTTCTGCTAAAATATCTGCTGATTCAAATCCCATGTCAAGTGCGTCTCGTGCGGCTTTGATTGCTTTTTCTGCAGTTCCTTCTCCAAGGCCTGCAACTTCTTTTAGTTCCATTACGCTTGCTACAGCCATGGATTCGAGTGTTTTAAATCCTGCATCTTCTAATTTTTTTGCTGCTCCGTCCCCAATTCCTGGTAAGTCAGCTACTGTTTTGATTTCTTTTGCCATAATTTTCACCTCTAGTTAAAGCGTTTTTAGAAAATTCACTCCTAGTGGCGCTAGGGGTCCTCTTTTACGCTAACTATATACAACTAATGCTCCGTTCCTTTTAAACACTTTTTGAGTGTCATGCCGGTGGTCATTTTTTTGAGTTTAATTTTTTAATTATTTTTTAGTCACAAATTATCTTATATATCTTTTCGTTTTTATTTTAGTTATGGTTGAAGAAAATGTTGTTTCTCGTCCAAATTGGGATGAGTATTTTATGTTATCTGCAATTATTGCGGCTTCTCGTGCTTCTTGTATTAAATTTAAATCAGGAGCAGTAATTGTAAAAAATAAAAGAATTATTTGTTCAGGTTATAATGGGGTGGCTCCAGGGGTTCCTTCTTGTTTTGATTTAGGCTATTGTAGAAAAGAGAAAGCCGGGATTGATTGGGGACAAAAAGGTTCAGGGCATTGTCTTGCCACTCACGCTGAAGCAAATGCAATAGTGCAAAATCACGAACAAGATTTAACTGGTGCAACAATGTATTGTCTTCACTTCCCTTGTAATGAGTGTGCAAAATTAATTGCATCAAGTGGAATAAAGGAAGTAGTTTTTTTAAAACATTATAAAGATTCTGTTCCAAAATCTGAAGAAATATTTGCTTTCTCAGGAGTAAAATTTAGAAGACTTGAAATAGATTTTGATCGACAATTAAAATTAATAGAAACTGTAATGAAAGCAACAAGAGAATAATTTTTTTGATTAAATTTTGTTTCTGATTAAATTAAATTTTTATTTTATTAAATAATTAATTTTTTTGATTTTTCTTTTCAAAAATTACTTTTTTAAATTCGTTGGGTACTTAATGTTTATGGAAAACAAAAGTCTTTTTTTAGAAAATATTTATTTAACTGATGAATTAATTTCTCTTTTAAGTTCAGCTAAATCTGTTAATGTTGTTTTTGATTTAAAAAAACTTGAAGACTTATCCGCTCCGCTAAAGGACCAATTCTTTGATGTAGAGTATATTTTGCCTGGCGGTAAAATTGTAAAAGAAGCTTATGTTACTAATGTAAAGAATGGAGTAGTTGCAAATTATTATGAAGATTATATGCGTAGGAGAGATCCTGACACAATGTTGATTGGAGATAATTTACCTACTGATAAACCTACTTACAAAGAGGAATATAAAAAAGATTTTTCTACTTTAAGAAAAGAAACTCTTGATTGGCTAAAAGATCAAGAATTAATTATTGTGCCATTTATTTCAGGAAATGATGAATTTGGAGTTAATCAATTGCAATAATTCCAAAGAATGCTGCTTTTTTTGGTTTTGGTTTAGCGTTGTTACAAGGAATAGAAAACCCAAATAATTCAATTAATGGATATGACCCAAAATGTTTTGTTTTTATTGCTCCTCCATTTAGGCATACTCATTTTGAAGGTAAACAAATTGTTGTTCACAATAGATCAAAAGAAAGTTATGAAATTTTTAGTTATAATTTGTACCCTGGTCCAAGTGCAAAGAAAGGAATTTATGGAGTGCTTTTACACTTTGGAGAGATGGAAGGGTGGGTAACAAATCACTGTGCGGTCGTTAAAGTTACTACTCCTTATGGAAATAAAATAAATATAATGCATGAAGGAGCTAGTGGTGGAGGAAAAAGTGAAATCAATCAGCACATTCAAAGAGAGATTGATGGGTCTGTTACTTTGGGAAAAAATATTGTAACAAAAGAAACACAATATTTTGTTTTACCAAAAAGTTGTAACATTTCTCCAGTTGTTGATGATATGGGTTCTTGTTATCCACAGATTCAAAATGGAAAAGGAAAACTTGGAGTAGTTGATGCAGAAAATGGTTGGTTTATTAGAGTGGATCATATTACAAATTATGGAATTGATCCTGATATTGAGTCAACAACAATTCACCCAAAAACTCCATTATTTTTTTTAAATATTAGTGCTCCGCCAGGGGCGACTGCTTTACTTTGGGATCATATAATGAATTCAAATGGAAAATCTTGTCCTAACCCAAGAGTAGTTATTCCAAAAACAAATGTCGCTGATGTTTTTTCAAAACCAGTTTATGTTGATATTAGAAGTTTTGGAGTGAGAACTCCTCCATTTACAAAAGAAAATCCAACTTATGGAGTAATTGGTTTAGTTCAAATTCTTCCTCCTTCAATTGCTTGGCTTTGGAGAATTGTTGCACCAAGAGGACACGCAAACCCAAGTATTATTTCAAGTGAAGGAATGCATTCAGAAGGGGTTGGATCATATTGGCCTTTTGCTACTGGAAAAAAAGTAACTCATGCAAATTTATTATTAAAACAAATCACAGAAAATCCTGATGTTCATTATGTTTTGTGCCCAGTAAAACATGTAGGGGCGTGGGAGGTTGGTTTTACTCCTGAGTGGATTATGAGAGAATATTTTTCAAGACGTGGCGGAGTAAAATTTAACCCCGAAGAAATATGTTTTTTAGGTTCAACAATTTTAGGTTATTCTTTAAATAGTTTAGTGATGGAAGGTCAAACAATTAATGAATCTCTCTTAAAAGTAGAATTACAACCCGAAGTTAGGAAAAAAGGTTTTAGAGAGGGGAGTAAAATTTTGTCAGATTATTTCAAAAAAGAATTAGAACAATTTTTAGTTCCAAAACTTGATCCTTTGGGAAGAAAAATAATTGAAGCATTCTTGCGTGATGCTCCATTAAGTGAGATGGAAGAATTAATAAAAGGAAAAAGTATTTTACATGAAGATTAGTTTTCTAATTTAAAATCAACTTGATATTCTGGAATACCTAAAGAGATTCCATATTTTTTTGCTTGTGCATATTCTTCTTTACTTTTTTTATTTACGCAAAACACTTTGTCTCTAAAGATTATATAATGCTCGTTTTTATTTTGAAAATCAGCATACCAAGGGTGAGTTTGATCCAAGTTTTTGCTTATTTCTTTGGAAATTTTTTTTATATTAGTTGAAGGAATTTTAATTGTGTGTAATGTCCATTGATTTATCCAAGGGGTTTTGTGTTTTTCTTTTACTGGTTCAATTTTTGTTTTTATTATTTTGAGTTTTTTTAGCACTTTTGTGTCTTTAAGACTTTCTTCAATAATTACTCCAATAAAATCATTTGACATAATTTCACATGTTTAAATTTTTGGTTCTTCTTTTTTTTCAGTAGTGTATTTTTCGTACAAGTCCGAATAAATGTCAGGAGTGCATTTCATTACCTCTTCAAGTAACATTGCAGAGAGTCTTCGTATTTCCCACTCTGCATGTTTGTCAAGTCTTAATTTGAATAAGTGTCTCATTGCTCGTGCGTTTGCAAAAAATGAACAGTGACTAGAAAAACTTACTGGCATTACTTTTCTTCCATCTTGTTTTGTAGATCCAAGTTCTAATTTTTTGTCATAAATTTCAATGGCTTTTTTATTCATTTCTTCATCAAGTTTTAATAATTCTTTTACTTTTTCAGGGTCGGTAATGTAATCATAAGTGTTGTAGATAAATTGGTTTCCTGAAGCTTTTACATATCTTGTGCTTCTATAACTCCAACCGACTCCTACTTTGTGACGTGTCCACTGTGCTTGAAGAGCTTTACTTACTCCATCTACATCAAAAACATAATTTACTGCTTGCAGTGGGGTGTCATGTCCCATTTGTACAAGTCTTTGAGTTAGTTGTTTATCAAGATCATTATTGGATTTAGGATCATCAGTATATTTTGTACTTGATTCCCAACAATGTCTTGAAGTATATGCGGGAAGCGTGTTTGAATCAATTCCTTTTTCTTGCATTTCTTTAGTTGGTTGAGTAATTGCAATTAGTTTAACTGTGGGTTCAACATTTCTATAACAATCTTTTCTAAGTTCTTTCCAAGGGTCCTTAAGTCCCATTCCAGTTTGTAAATCCATTTTTTCAACACCTACAAATTAATCTCTAATCAATTTAAATTACTAACTAAATATTGTCCAAGAAAAGATGTGTTATTGTATCAAAATTATTTTTGATAAGTGTTTTTGTAGATTTGTTTTTATTTAGATTAGGTCATATTTTTGTAATTGTTTTTTGGGTGTTGAATTTGTTTGATGAAATAAAAAAATCTGATTCTATAATTTATGATTTAATTTTAAAAGAAAAAGAACGACAAATGGAAGGGTTAGAGTTAATTCCTTCTGAGAACTTGGTTTCTATTGCAGTAATGCAAGCACTTTCTTCATTTCCTGTAAATAAATATGCCGAAGGTTATCCTGGGCACAGATATTATGGGGGGAATGAAATAATTGATCAAATTGAACAATTAGCAATTGATAGAGCAAAGAAATTATTTTCAGCAGAGCATGTTAATGTTCAACCTAATTCTGGTTCGCCCGCGAATATGGCAATGTATCAAGCTTTACTAAAAGTGGGAGATAAAGCAATGGGGTTAAAGCTCACAGAAGGGGGGCACTTAACGCATGGCCATAAAGTAAATTTTTCAGGAAAATTATACAACTTTGTTCAGTATGGGGTGGATAAAGAAACAGAGATGCTTGATTATGATAAAATTAGAAAACAGGTGCTTGAAGAAAAACCAAAATTAATTTTATCAGGTTATACTGCATACCCACGAAATATTGATTTTAAAGAATTTAGAAAGATTGCAGATGAAGCAGGTTGCTTTTGTGTGGCAGACATTTCCCACATTGGGGGTTTATGTGCAAGCGGAGTTCATGAAAACCCAGTTCCATATTTTGATGTAGTTACAACGACCACTCATAAAACTCTTAGAGGACCAAGAAGTGCAATAATAATGTGTAAAAAAGAGTTTAGTGAAAAAATTGATAAAGCAATTTTTCCTGGTCTTCAAGGAGGACCACATGAGCATGTAATTGCAGCAAAAGCGGTAGCATTTAAAGAAGCGCTCGAACCAGATTTTAAAAAATACTCTGAACAAATAGTAAAAAACGCAAAAATTTTAGCAGACTCCTTAATGAATCTAGGTTATAGAGTAGTAACAAACGGAACAGACAATCACTTAATTTTAGTTGACGTGAGAAAAAGTGGGATAAGTGGAATAGAAGCAGAAAGTGCGTTAGAAAAAGCAGGACTTTATTGTAACAAGAATACGATTCCTTACGAAACAGGTTCACCTTGGGATCCAAGCGGGATAAGAATAGGAACGCCAGTTTTAACTACAAGAGGGATGAAAGAAAACGAAATGAAAATAGTTGCTGGTTTTATTGACTCTGCTCTAAAAGCAAGAACTGATGAAACAAAACTTGCAAAAATTAAAAATGAAGTAAAAGAATTTTGCAAAAATTATTTATTTTACAAATAGGAATAAATTATTTTTTTGTTTTTATTGATTTTTTTACTTTTCTTTCTTATTTTTGGACATTTTTCCTAACTTTTAATGGTTCTTTTTTTAGTTTTCCTTACTCTTGATTTTGTTTTGTTGTTATTATTTTGGGTTTCTCTTTTTTTAAGGGGTTTTTGGTTTGTTTTTTGTTTTATGTAGCTTTTTTGGCTAAGCTTTATAAACTACTGAAGTAATGCTATTTCACATTTTATTTTTTTTAAAAAATAAATGTTTTTTTGAAAAATATTTAGTTTTGAAAGTGTATTGTTTATGCCTTTGCCAAAGTTTGTTACAAAAAGAGACGGCTCTCGAGTTTCTTTTACCGAAGAAAAAATTGCAATAGCTATTTGGAAAGCAGTTCAAGCAGTTGGTGGGGCGGATAAAGAAAAAGCAACTAATTTAGCAAAAATGGTTTGTGATAAAATTGTTGAAAGATTTCCAAATCAAGAAAGCGTTCCTGTAGAATCTATCCAAGATATAGTTGAAGAGACTTTAATTAAAGAGGGTCATGATAAAACAGCAAAGGCTTACATTTTGTATCGTCACCAAAGAGAATTATTACGTAAAACCGAGGATATGATAAACAATTTTGAAATTGTAAACCAATATATTACTCAAGAAGATTGGAGAGTTAAAGAGAATTCTAATATGGGTTATTCTTTGCAAGGAATGAATTTTAATATTGCGGGGAGAGTAGTTTCAAATTATTGGTTAGCAAAAATTTACCCAATGGAAATTGCAGAAGCGCACAAGTCAGCAGCTATTCACATTCATGATTTAGATATTTTAGCAAGTTATTGTGTGGGTTGGGACTTAAAACAACTTTTGCTTGAAGGATTTACTGGAGTGAGAGGAAAAGTTTCTTGTAAACCTGCAAAACATTTTCGTTCAGCTTTAGGCCAAGTAGTTAATTTCTTTTACACCATGCAAGGAGAATCAGCAGGGGCTCAAGCTTTCTCAAGTTTTGATACTTACCTTGCTCCTTTTATTAGATATGATAATTTAACAGAAAAAGAAGTAGAGCAAGCTTTACAAGAATTTGTTTTCAATTGTGCAGTTCCAACAAGAGTTGGTTTTCAATGTCCTTTCACAAATATTACGCTGGATTTAGTTGTCCCAAAGCATATTGCACATGATCCTGTAATTATTGGTGGTAAACCAATGGAAGCAACTTATGCAGAGTTTCAACCTGAAATGGATTTGTTAAATAAAGTTTATGCAAAAGTAATGACTGACGGCGATGCAATAGGCAGACCTTTTACTTTCCCAATTCCAACATACAATATTACTCCTGATTTTGATTGGGACAATCCAAAGTTTGATAACTTGTGGGAGATGACCGCAAAGTATGGTATTCCTTATTTTGCAAATTTTGTTAATTCAGATATGAGTCCAGATGATGCTAGAAGTATGTGTTGTAGATTACGTTTAGATAATAGAGTATTAAATAAAAGAGGGGGAGGATTGTTTGGAGCAAATCCATTAACAGGAAGTATTGGAGTAGTCACAATTAATTTACCAAGAATTGGTTATTTAACAAAAAGTGAAGAAGAGTATTTCCTAATGCTTGGTCACTTAATGGATCTTGCAAAAGAGTCTTTAGTAATTAAAAGAAAAACAATTGAGCGTTTATCAAACCAAGGACTTTATCCATATTCAACTTTTTATTTAAGAGGAGTAAAAGAAATTACTGGAAGTTATTGGGCAAATCACTTCTCAACAATTGGGCTTTTAGGGATGAATGAGTCACTGATTAATTTTATGGGGAAAGATATTACTTCAAGTGAAGGTCATGCTTTTGCAATTAAGGTTCTAAATTTTATGAGAGAAAGAATTCAAGGATACCAAAATGAAACAGGAGACGTGTTTAATTTAGAAGCAACTCCGGGGGAAGGAACTTCAAGAAGATTTGCTTGGTCAGATAAAAAACAATTTTCTGATATTGTAGTCGCAAATGAAAATGCTTTTAAGAATAACAAAGTTTCCCCTTATTATACAAATTCTTCTCAATTACCAGTGAATTATACATCTGATCTTTTCAAAGCTCTTGATTTACAAGATCCATTACAAACACTTTATACTGGCGGAACAGTTTTCCACATTTTTTTAGGAGAAAAAGCTCCTTCAAAGGAGGCGGCAAAACAATTAATCAAAAAAATTACTACAAATTACAAGATGCCTTATTTTTCTCTCACTCCGAGTTTTAGTGTTTGTCCAATTCATGGTTATTTAGATGGAGAGCATGAGTATTGTCCAATTTGTGAGAGGGAGAATTAATTTCTGGTAAAGGATTAATTTTATTTTATTAATTAAAAGGAGTGATGAAAAATGGTTAAAACAAAATGTGAAGTGTACAGTAGAGTAGTTGGATACATTCGTCCGGTTAGTAATTGGAATGATTCAAAACAAGCAGAATTTAGTGATAGATTAAAATTTGATTCATCAATGAAAAACGAAAACCAATCAAAACTAAAATGCTAAGAAATATTTGAGTTTTGGTGATTTTTGTGTTTATTGGAGGATTGCAAGAATTAACTCTCACAGATTTTCCTGATAAAGTAGCGTGTATCGTTTTTTTAGTAAATTGTAATTTTAAATGCAAATTTTGTTACAATAAAGAACTCACTTCAAATGCTTTTTTTAAAAAAAGTAAAAGAAAGTTAATTTCACAAGAAGATTTTTTTTCATTTCTTGAATCAAAAAAAAAGATGCTTGATGGGGTAGTTATCACTGGTGGAGAGCCTACTCTTTCTCCAGGCTTAATTGATTTTATTAACGAAATAAAACAAAAAGGTTTTTTAGTAAAACTTGATACAAATGGTTCAAACCCAGAGGTTTTAAAAAAATTAATTGAAAATAATTTGCTTGATTATGTTGCCATGGATTTAAAAGCCACGGAAAATAAATATGAACAGATAACTCAATCAAATGTTTCTTTCTCAAATATTTTGGCTTCAGTAAATATTTTAAAAAACTCAAAAGTTCTTCACGAATTTAGAACCACTCTTTATCCAAAATTAACTCTTGAAGATTTAAAAGAAATGGCTCAAATACTAAAAGGAGAAAAGTGGTTTTTACAACAATTTATAGGAAAGAAAGTTATTGATGCAAAATCAAGAAAATTAAAACCCTTATCAAAAAAGAAATTAGATTTTGTTTTGGGTGAGTTAAATAAAATAACTAGCGTTTCGCTCAGAGGAGTTTAAAATAAGTAGGGTTGTGATTTTGTTTATGCTTATTGGGGTTGTTGGATTAAATGGTTCTGGAAAGGACACTTTTTCAGATTATTTAGTTGAAAAATTTAATTTTACTCACAAAGATTTTGGTCAAGAAATAAGAAATGAATTACAAGTTCTTGGAAGAAATCATTTAGACAGGTTAGAAATGATTTCGCTTGGAAATGAGAGAAGAAAAGAGTTTGGTGCAGATTATTGGGCAAATCGATTATTAAAAGATTATTCAAACGACAAAAAGTTTGTTCTTTCTTCAGTTAGAAACCCTACTGAAGCTGAAAAGATTATCTCAAGCGGAGGGGTGATTGTTGAAGTTTTTGCATCTTTAGAAACTCGTTTTGCTCGTACTGTTGAGCGAGTAAAAAGTGATCCAAATTATAAACATGGGGATATTGTTTTTGAAGATTTTAAAAATAAAGAACTTTTAGAATTAAAAAATCCTGACCCGACAAAGCAACAAACTCTAAAGTGTATTAAAATGGCAAAATTTAGAGTGGATAATAATGGTTCTATTGAGGATTTTAAAAAAAATATTGATGGTTTAATGTTAAAATTAGTTTAATTTAATATTTATTCTAATTACTCAAAATTTCTTTAGCAACAATTTCGTTTGTTCCTAAAAATTTATTTTCTTTAACATAACCCTTTATTTTTACATTTTTTCCAATTTTATTTTCATTTAACTTTTGAATTATTTCTTCAGTACTTTTGTTTTCAATTTCATTTAATAATTCATTTTCTTTCATTTCAATAAAATCAGTTACTTGATTACCAAACATTGTGATTTGTATTTCAGCAGTATCATCACTAATTATTGCTGAAAGTACTGGGTTTTGTTTTCCTTTAATTTCTCCGCATTTTTCGCAAATAATTCCATTTTCAGTTTTGATTGCTTTTTTTCCGCATTTTTCGCAAATTAAATAAGCAATTTTTCCTTCAACCACTCTAATAACTTTTCCACTAACTATTATATTTTCTCCTTGGGTTAGTTGGTTTATTTGTTTTTCAATATAATTTTCATTCTTGTTTGTTTGGTTTGTAATTACAATTTCTTTATCACTTTTTTTAATTTCAGTGGTGTATCCCAAGTGTATTTCTGTCCCAAATTTTCCTTCTTTTGTATAAGCATTTGTAATTTCAATTGTGTCCCCTTCATTAAATTCTTCAATTAGTGTTGCTTTTTCATTCCAAGCACTAGCTTTTATTATTGCAGTTTCATCCCCAAGTTGGAATGAACAAACTCTCCCTTTTCTTTCATTTGTTTCAAATTCTTTGCAAGGAAATTTTCTAACAATTTTTCCAAAAATATTAACGTTATTGAGTCCTGCTTTTAGTTCCATGTTTTTTTTGTATTCTGTTTCGTTTTCTTTTGTTGTTTTTATTTTTCCACCAAAACCAAGAGTTATTTGATTTTTCTCATTATATGAAGAAACAATAATGTTTGTTAGAATTACTTCGTTTCCTTGTTTTATTTTATTTTCTTCAATTTGGTCATTCCAAAGTGTTCCTCGTATCTCTCCAGTATTATCACTTATAATAAAGTTTTGTAGTTTTCCTTTTTTACCATTTTTTTCAAATTCTTTTATCGGGTAAATTAATTCAATTTTTCCTTCAATTTCTACTCCTTTTTTTCCTTCACTTAGTTCATTTATTTTTAGTTTTTCATTTTGTTCTTTAGTTAATCCAAGTTCTTTTTTTAGCATGTACGCTGCTCCTTCAGGAGTAAGTAATCCAGAATATTTTTCTGTTTTAATATCAATTAATTTTTGTATTTCGCTTTGTTCTTTTCCAGTTTTTTGAGCTATTTCAAGAATTAGTTCGTCAATGTTTGTTTCATTCATAATTAATTTTTGTTTACAAGAATTTTTATAAGCTTGCTAAGCATTTTGCCAAATTATTTAGGGTATTTTTAACAAAATTAGCCTTTTTTTTTAACCAAGGGATTAGTTTTTATACTCCTTTTTTCTTAATTTTTATACAAAGTTGTACTTATAATTGTGATATTATGAATGATGGGAAAGTGTATTCAAAGCTTTTGTCTCAATTAAAAGAACAAGCTGGTCAGCTTTTTTTAATTATTGACCCACCTAACCAGGATCCTAAGGAAGCAGGTAAATTAGCAAAAATGGCTGAAGAAGCAGGAGCCGCAGCAATTGGGGTTGGGGGATCTTTGGGGGCACAAGGAAAATTACTTGATGATACTTTGGTTGCCATTAAAGATAAATCAAAACTACCAACAATTCTATTCCCTGGCAATATTGCAACACTCTCAAAAGAAGCAGATGCAATTTATTTTATGTCAATGCTCAACAGTAATGATCCTTACTATATTTCTGGAGCACAAGTGGCTAGTGCTTTTCCAATAAAAAAAATGGGTATTGAAGTAATTCCAACCTCTTACATTATTGTTGAACCAGGAAGAGCGGTTGGGTTTATGGGAAGAGCTCAACTTATTCCAAGAAATATTCCTTACTTAGCAGCAGCAAATGCTCTTGCGGGGCAGTACTTGGGATCAAAAATGATTATTCTTGAATCTGGTGGTGGAGCAGATCAACCAGTAACAAATGAGATGATTGCTTATACAAAAAAATCAATTAATGTTCCTTTAGTTATTGCAGGAGGGGTAAGAACTCCTGAATTTGCGTTTGATTGTATTTCAAGTGGAGCAGACATTGTTCATGTTGGTTCGGCAATAGAAAAAGCAGGTTCAGAAAAAGAAGCCTCAACTCGATTAAAAAAGTTAGTAGAAGCAGTAAAAAAAGGTGCAAAAGCAAAACAATAATTCCCTAATTGTTTTAATTTTATTTTTTTAATTTAATTTTAATTCAGTTAATACATTTTTTATTGAACTTTCTAGTTTCTCTTTTTGTTTGTACCCAAGTTTTTTTATTTTTCTTAAATCATAATTTCTTTCTTTACCAAGGTGCCTAATATTTTCAGAAGTTAGGGTTTTTGATCCAATTAATTTACCAAGTATTACTCCAACAAAAGTTGGGATGTGTTTTATTTTTGTTTTTTTCATACCCATTTTTTCCTTAGACATTTCGCAAAATTTGTTTAAAGAAATTTTTTCTTCACAAGCTACAAGGTAAGTTTCTCCACTTTTACCTTTTTTGATTAACAGTTCAATTGCACGTGCAAGTTCTTTAACTGGGGTTACTTGGAAAGTATTTTTTCCTTCAAGAGGGAGAGGAAAGTCTTTTTGTAGCATCAAAAACATTTTTTGCCAATAATTATTTGCTCCAAATATCATCGCACTTCTAAGTATTATTACCTCAATTTTTTCTTGATTTGCTAACAAAATATTTTCTGCTTCAAGTTTACTCTTTTCATAATTGTTTTCTGGGTTAGTTTCACTTTTTTCACTCACTTTTTTATCAGGGCAACCATAAACTCCGGTTGAACTTAAATAGATAATTCTTTTTACTTTTTGTTTTATTGCCTCTTCCACTAGATTTTTTGTTCCTTTAACATTCACTTCCCAAAGATTTGGATTATTATTTTCAACAATTGCAGCTAAATGAACTATAACATCAATTTCTTTTAATGATTCAAATAATTCACCCTTATCAAGAATATTTTTTTCCAGTTCTGAATCATAATGAATAATTTGGTGTTTTTTTTCAAGAAGAACAGTTAGTTCTTTTCCAACAAATCCTTCCGAACCAGTGATTAGTATTTTCATAATAATAAAAAGGGTTTAACTTATTTTAAACCTGTTTATTTTAAGTTTTTTGTTTATTTTGTTTTCAAATTAAAACAATAACAGAGTTATTAGAGTAGGATATTGAGTTGCAATTAAGGTTCCTAAAAATATAAACGGCCCAAATTTGGGTAAGTTTCTAAGAACAATTATTTCTTTGATTTTATTTTTTTTAAGCAAATTTATTTCCTTCTCCTCAATTAGTTCTTTTCCATTAACTATTTTTAATATTTTTTCAGAATTATTTTTTGATAAGATTTCATCTTCTTCAGCTTGGTTTAACTTTATTTTTTTTTCAAAAAAGTTTTCTTTTATTCCATTTTGTAGTGCAATAAATATCAGTCCAAAAAAGAAAGGTATTCCTAAAAGTATTGCGATTTGGATTTCTATCATTTCAAATTTTAATAAAATTAGTAAGTACACTGTTAATAATACTCCAAATAGTATTGCTTTTTTTATTCCACTTTTTTCAGCTTTCCAATTTATCCCAATTTTCACATATTTTATAGTGTAATAGGTAGAATAAAATACCATGGATAGGAGGGATGCACAAAATATAATTGTTATAATAAATTCAATGTTGTTGTAGGGGTTAAGTAAACATATTCCTGTAAATAGTTTTACATCTCCTCCTCCGATTTTTCCAAGTTTATATCCTACTAAAAGTACTAAAAATATTGCTCCTGCGCTCGCGAGGTTAATTAGTTGTCCTTGCATAATTGACAAAATTAATCCTAATAATATCATTGGGTAAGTTATCCAATCATAGATGTACCCTGTTTTTGTGTCGGTTATCGCGCTTATTAGTGTTCCAATAGTAAGTATTACTTGTTGAATTAGTTGCAACATTAGAGTATTATTTGTTTTTTAGTTTTAATAATTGTTTTGTTTTAATAAAAAAAGAAAAAGCGGGAATAATTTCCCGCCATTTTGTTTAAAACATTTCTCCAATAGAGAGGTTTTCATTTTCATCTATTATTGAATTGTCTGTTTCACTTTCAATATTTTCTTCTGAAGAAATTGCTTCTTCAATGTTTAGATCTTCATTATCCACCCAACTTGAATCTATTTCTTCAATTAGTTCATTTTCATTTTCTGGAGTATAGTTTGTTGTTGGAGTTTGAGTGCATCCAAAAATGAACAACAATCCTAGTACTACTAGTCCGATTAAAATTATTTTTGTTTTCATTTAATCACCTAGTTTTTTCCTATTTTGTTTGATGTTTGAAACTTTTTTATTGCGCCTTTTTCTATTCTATCTGATAATCCTTGTAGTCTTTCTGCTCTTTTTTCAAATCCGTTTTCGTTTAGATTATTTGCTTTATTTTCTAACCAATTACTTAGTCTTTGCATTCTTTGTGATTCGATTTGCAAGAATCTTTGAAGTCCTTTAGTTTTTGCTTGTTGTATTAATGATTTTTCTGAAATTATTCTTTTGTTTATTGTTTCTCTTATTTCTGCTCTTACTCTTATTCTTTCTTGGGCATTTAAATCACTAAATGCTTCTTTGATGGTGTCTTTTACTTCTTGTTTTGTAGTGTTTCCATCAATAATGCTTTGTATTAATTCTGGATTTTCTATTCCTAAAATTTCAAGCATTGTTTGTGTTCTTTCTGCATTATGTGTTCTAATGGCATTTTTAATTGCTTGATTAATGTTGTTTAGTTCTTTTAGGTCAAGTTCTTTTATGGCATCTTTCACTTCTACAATGTCTTCACTTTCTAGTGCGTTTTTTGTTAGGGTTCTAAATTCTTGTGTTAATGTTACTGCTTCTTTTTTCATTGCGACAAAATCACTAACAATTGTGTTTCTGTCTTTTTCTTCTAAAGAATATTCTTTAACTTCTTCAAGTAATGCTTCAAGTTCATTGAGTTTACTTTCTGCGTCGGTTAAATCAAATTCTGAATGATTTTTTTCTATTATTTCAATTACTTTTGCTCCAACTAGTATGTTTTTTGTTATACTTTTTTCTAGTTGTATTAATCTTACTTCTGCCCCGTAAGGACTGGCAATTAATTTTACTTCTTCAAGAGTGTTTGCATCAACTGTATTTTCATCATCAGCAAATACGCCTGGGATTATTCCAAGTATTAGCACTAATGCTAATATTCCTAATATTTTTTTCATCATATTAATTCCTCCACTGGCTTTTTTTGGAAGCTTTCTATAGTTATTGCTACTGGAACAGCTATTATACATTATGCGGAAAGGGGTGGAACAAGTAAAGACCCATCCAAAAAATCAATTAAAGAGTTTTTTTAGTTTTTATTTTTACAAGCATGGTCATTCCTTTTCTCTCTTTTTCTATTATTTCTTTTTTTTCCAAAGTTTGAAGGTTTCTTGACAGTGCTGCTTTAGGATAATTTAGTGTTTTTTGAAGTTGTGCTTGAGTAATTTTTCCGTTATTTCTTTCTAAGAGTTCAATTATTTTTAGTTGTCTTTCAGTCAAAGCATCTTTATCATAAATTAGGTTTTTTGTAGTTTGGTTTTCTTTTTTTGATTTGTTATTTTTAAGTAGTAAATATCCTGCCACAATTATTGCAAAAATAATTATTGTAAAAATAATTATGGTTGGATCAAGTTCACTTTTTTTGATTAAGTAATCTGTTTTGATTTTTAGTTGAGTTTCATTTCCTGTTCCAATAAGGGTTATTCTTCCATCTTTTGTAGTTATTCTATAACTTGAATTAGTTTGAATATTTTGTATTTCAGTTCCAATCGGAAATTTTATTTCATAAACATACTCTGAAAAAGTTTCATTAATATCTAGTTGAAATGTCCACTTATTTCCAAGTTTTGTTGTGTACTCTTGTGAAGTTTTTGGTTGAAGTAGTTCATAGTTTGTTATTCCACTAAAAGTACTTTCTCCATTTTCATTAACTTCAATTAATAGATCTGCGTAGTATTCTGAAGAAAGGGTGTTTGTTAGAAGAGTAATAAAGAGTATTATTGTTAAAATTAGTTTATTTTTCATAAATGAATTTTAGTTGATTCTTGTTAAATAAGTATCTTCAAATAGGTATTTGGTTTTATTTAAAGATTTTTTTGAATTTATTGATTTTTTGTATTTTTTATTTTAATCTGAATTTTTTCATTGCTTTTTTTCCTTGCATTTGTTTTAGTAGGTCTCCGATTCCTTTTTGTCCAAAGTTTTTCATTGCTTTTTCGCTTTGTATTCCTTTAAATTTTTTAAACATTTTTTTCATTTGTTTAAATTGTTTTATTAGTTCTCTTACTTCTTCTATGTTTTTTCCGCTCCCTTTAGCAATTCTTTCCACTCTGCTTCTGCTCATTATGTCAGGATCAATTCTTTCTTGTTCTGTCATTGAGTCTATTATTATTTTGAATCCTTCCATTTTGTCTTGGCCTTGTTCCATCATTTCTTTTGGTAATTTCATTCCCAGTCCAAGCATGTCAGCTACTTTATTTAGTGGTCCCATTTTTTTTGTTGCTTCTAGTTGTTGGTAGAATATTTTGAAATTTATTTCTCCCCTCATTATTGCTTCTGTGTCAAGACTATCCATGTCTGCTTCTTTTGCTTTTTCTAAGAGTCCTTCTAGGTCTCCGTATCCCATTATTCTTGAGA
>CAZJVN010000013.1:0-2828 GCA_964549775.1 uncultured archaeon
TTTGGGAGTGTAGTGACCTAATTTATTTCTTGTTTGTAATAATGGCAAAAGAAGGAGTCACAATCCAAGATATTGAAAAAGAAAATATGCGAAGAAACGAAAAAAAGAAAGAATAAAACAATTTCTACAATAAAATGGGAAGAGAATTTAAACTCTTCCCAAAAACAATTATTTAAATAAAAAACATTTGCCCGTGTAGCATAGTCAGTTGGTGCACGCCATTGGTAATGGTGAGGTCGCGGGGGCGGATCCCGCCACGGGCTCTTATTAATCTAATTTTTTCTTTTTAGTAATCTTTTTATTCCACAAATGCCTTGTATAATTGGTTTTTTTATGCTTGAAGATGAACAGGTTGAAGCTCTTTTGTACAAGTATGTTAAACCTGAATCTATTCTTTCTTTTGGAACTGGAGAGAGTAATGAAAATTTTTTAAAAAAACTTGGTCTTTTTGTTAATGAACATAATATGAATATTAAAGTAGTTCCAACCTCTCACAAAATCGGTATTCTTTGTAATGAACTTGGAATTAAGACAGAATCATTAGATGAAGTTGAGATTGATTTGGCTTTTGATTTTGTTGACCAAGTGGATGAAGATTTTAATTACATTTCAAACGAAACAACCTCTCTAATTAGAGACAAAATGATTGCAGTGGATGCTGCTGAAATGATTGTGGTTTGTGAAGAAAAAGGGTTTGTTACTCAAATGAAATACAACTTTAGAGTTGAAGTTAGTAATTTTGCTTTTAATAAAACTCTTTACCAATTAATGAACTTGGGAGAAGCACAGGCATGGAAAGAAAATGGAGAATTAGTTAAGAGTGAAACAGGGCACGCGTTTATTGACATTTCTGCAGATAGTGTTTATTCAATTGATGATTTGGATTATCAAGCAAAAAAGATTCCAGGTGTTCTTGAAACGAGTTTATTTATTGGATACGCTGATCGAGTCCTTTTGCATGGAAGTAACAACATAGTAATGAAAAGTCGAATGACTAATGAATAGAAATTGTTAGAAAAATAATTCATTTTATTGCCAAAAGGCACTTATTAAAACCTTTTCTTAGCAAAAATTTTTCAAGAGGGTAATAAGCTCTATCAAGCCGAAGGCGAAGATAGTGCCTCGGCGTGAACTGACGAAACGGTTCCGTCGCTGTAGATCAGTAGTTAGATCGTCCGACTCATAATCGGAAGCTCGGCGGTGCGAATCCGCCCAGCGACATTATTGTAGTTAATAAAAATTAGTTAAATGGAAGTAAAAAATATGGTTGACTCCACTTATGATAAAATTAGGTTAGCTATTGGTAAAGCTATTGATACTGGAACTCACTTTAATGCTGCAAGTGCAGCTGAAAGTATTGGAAAAAGTTTGGGTCTAAGCGACTCAATGATGCAATACACTCATGTTGAATTAAGAAACACTGTTTATGAACCTGAATTTAAAAAAATAAAAGTTGAAGACAGAGCTTTATTTTTGCCACATTGTTCAAGAAATACTAGTGTTTGTAAAGCTTCTTTTGACGAAGAAGGTTATCATTGTAAAGAATGCGGCGGATGTAATTTAGGAGAAGCAATAAAATTAGCAAAAAAATTAGGTTATACAAAAATATTTATTGTTCCTGGAGGAAGTTTAGTTAAAAAAATAATTGATAAAGAAAAACCAAAAGCCGCTATTGGGGTTTGTTGTTTTAATGAAGCAACAATGCATTTTGATGCTGTCAAAAGTTTAAGTATTGTTCCTCAAATTGTTTTACTTTTAAGAGATGGTTGTAAAGACACTCAAATAAATTTACCTTTACTTGAAGAAAAATTATCACTAGGTTTAAAAATAAAAAAATAAATAAAAAATAATTTTTATTATTTTAATCTAAATCAAGAAAGTTTTCTATATCTTTAAAAGAATCTGTCACAAAAACTGGATTAAATTTTCTTAAAGCTTTTTTTGTCGAGATACCAGTAGTTTTTCCAATAAATTTTATTCCTGCTCTTTGACACATTAACCCATCTTGAATTGAATCTCCAATGAAAATTACTTCTTTTTGTTTTAATTTCAATTTTTTTAATGCGAGTAATAATGGTTCAACATCTGGTTTTTTGTGTTCCACTTCATCACTTGTAACAAACAAATTTATTTTTTTTAATTCTTTTTTTCCAAAAACTTCTTTAACAAACATTCTTCTTGAACCAGTAATTACTGCAAGTTTGTATTTTTTTGAAGCTTTTTCTAAAAAACTTTTTGAATCACTAAACCACAAGTTTTTTGGCAAGTGTTTTTGAAGTAACCCAACAAACACTCTTCTTCTGAAATTAATAAAATCAAACAAATCAAATGTTGTTTTTTTTAAGTCCATTAAATAATATGCAATGTCTCTTGAGTGGAGCATTGAGAGTTCTCTTAATTTTTGATTAGAAACCGTGTAACCAAACGCATTAATTGCTGCTTTATCACTTTTCATTATTAAAGGAATTGAGTCAATTAGTGTTCCGTCAAGGTCTAAAAAAACAGCTTTGTATTTCATCTACAAAAAGAACACTAATAAATAATATAAACCTAACCAAACCAAATTAATTTAGAACAAAAACATAAGCAAGCTACTAACAAACTTAGGCCCAAAGGACCATGGTTCTGTAAATGTTGTAAAGCTTTACCCTGCGAAACATGGGTAATGCGCGTGTCGACGGAGCAAGCCGTCGCCCTGATAGTGCAGCGGTCAAGCACAGTGCCTTCTCAAGGCTATTTACATCCGTGACAAAGCTGTCGTAGAGGACTTTCCCGCCACGGTCGATGACCGTGATCCGTTTGTTGGGTTCAGACACCAGGTACAACAG
>CAZJVN010000013.1:2838-16711 GCA_964549775.1 uncultured archaeon
AGGCATTAACCCGGGTCCGAATCCCGGTCAGGGTATAAAATTTAATAAAAAGATTTTGGGATGTACTTTTGGATACGACGTTAGAATCTCAACCAGAATATTAAAATAAAAAATTTGAAAAAAGTTTATATTCTAAAGAATTGTTAATTATTAATGCCAATCAAGTCAAAAAAAACTATTTTTCCTAAAACCTTTTTCTTGTTTTCAATAATCTTTTTTTGTCAATTTGTTTTTTCAGCAAATTCGTTTTTTGAAAATAACAACATAATCTCAATGGAAGCGGAGCACTTTACTTCACAAAATGGTTTTTTGACTTTAACACGTTCTGATGCTTCAGGCAATAAAGTTGTTCAAATTAGTTCAAGTGGGGCAAAAGTTAATTATGAAATTAATGTAACCCAAGGAGGCAGTTGGTATTTGTGGATAAGAACCTACGCTAGTGGTTCGGCAAATAACGGAATGTATGTAGAACTTAATGGGGCTAAAATAAATAACGGAAGCGTATCAGACATTTACCTTAAAAAAGGGGTTTGGAGTTGGGAACCTGAATGGTTATTTGGAGAAAGTAGTCACCAAGGACCTATTAGAGTTAATATTAATTCAGGAAAACATACCCTTTCAATTATTCAAAGAAAATCAGAAAGACCTTATATTGATAAAATTATTTTAACAAAAAGTGCAACTCCCCCAACAGGTTTTGGTGAAGCTGAAACAATTTCTAGTTCTGGTGGAACAACAACTCCAACTGACGAAATTGCTTCAAGTAATGGTTATTCAATTAAACAACTAGTTAGTGTTTCAAATTATCTTTGGTTTATGGCTTCTGTTGACAATATATTATATAGCGGGTCATATACTTCAACTAGCGATCCTCAATACTATTACTACTCTTCAGCCCCCTACACTTCTTGGTCTTCTAAAAAGATTTCTGACGATGATGAATCTTCAAGAGTGTACAATTTGAATGGAAAATTTTATGCAACAACAGAAGGGGGAAGTAATGGTGCCGGAGGAAGAGTTCTCTTAAATGGAAATCAATGTTATAAATTTCCAACAGGAACAGGATATGTTTTAGGAGCAGAATATTTTTCCGGAAAATATTTAATTTCAAGAAGTGAAGGAAATAAAACTAGAATTTATTCTTGTCCTTGCTCAGGAGGACAAACCTGTAGTGTTTGGGCAAGTATTGATAATATTTTTACTTTTCATATAAAAGAATTTAATGGAAATTTATATTTAATTGGAACCTCTCCTTCAGAATATCGAACTAATAGTGGTGGAAGAGTTTATGCAATAAATAATTCAGGCGTTTTAGTTAAATCCGTAATTAATTCTGGCCCTGGGAGTGGAGTTAGAGCAGAAGTATTTGACGAAAAAATATTTTTTGGATTTTCATACAATGCTGAAATAAAATCATACACTAGTAGTGGAGCTTTAGTTAATGAAAAATCATTTTTAGGAATTGAACACTTTGGTGATTTTGAAATATTTGATAATAAATTATTTGTTTCAGTAGTAAAAGAAGGAGGAAGTCCAGAGATTTGGTACAGACAAAAAGATTCTGATGGAGGACAATGGATAAACATTTTTAGTCAAAGTCAATTAAATAAATATGGAGTTAGAGGTAATTTAGTTAATGGAGCAGGATTTTTTACAACTCTTGGAGATAAATTATATTACAATATTAATAATAAAACTTGTTCAAGATGTGGTCCGGGATATATTTTAGAAATTAGTAAACCTTTACCTGCATGCATCCAATCAACTGATTGGAATTATATTGATGGTTTTTGTCAAGCAACAAACAAAAAAACTAGAACCTGGACAAAAATTGGAAACTGCACAGGCGGATTTTCTCCAACATCAAATCCTCAATTAATTGATTGTATTTATGTTCCGCCAGTTCTTACTTGCACTTCAAGTGATTGGAGTTACACTGATGGAGATTGTGGAAGCGATGGTAAAAAAATTAGAACTTATACCAAAAAAACAAATTGCGTGGACGGAGAAACTTATCCACCAACACAAGAAGTTGATTGTACATACACTCCTACTTGCGATTCAACTCACTGGGAATCAAGTGAGGGAAGTTGTCAATCTAACGGAAAATTAATAAGAGCTTGGAAAAAAATAGGAGTTTGTAAAGATGGAGAAACTCACCCAACAACTGAACAAATAGATTGTGAATATATTGAAGCTTGCACAACAGATAATTGGGAATCAATTGACCAAAATTGTAATTCTAACGGAAAAACCACAAGAACTTGGACACAAGTTGGTGTTTGCAACGGAGGAATCACTCACCCTAAAACAGAAGAAATAAGTTGTACCTACCTTGCCCCTAATTGTATTTATGAATATTCTGATTGGAGTGAATGTTCAGTGCAGGGAATAAAAATTAGAATTGCAAATCCAATAAATTCTCCTTGTAATGGTTCTCCAGAACACACTAGCACTACTTGTTCACCCTGTCTTGAAACAAATTATCCTTTTACGCTTGAACCAATAGAGTGCCCCCAAAGTGGAGTTCAAACAAAAAAATATTACAAAACTGAAGAAGAATGTACTGGCGGACTTACACAACCACAAGATGAAACAATCACTTGTATTCCAATCCCCCTAATTAGTACTGACACAAACAATACCAGTACAAATATTATTGATATAAACCTTAATACTAATTTAACTAATACAAATCAAATTGATACTAATCAAGACATTAATACAATTGATAGCAATTTACCAATCACTCCTCAAATAAATGAAGAAGAGGGAGAAGAAGAAATTTGTACTAATACAAAATGTGGAGATGGGTGTTATACTGGAAAAGGAATTTGTTGTAATAACAATTGGAACAAAGATTTGGATTCTTGTGAATTCAATTATGATACTGAAATAGAAATAATTAATTCCTCACAAGATACTGAAGCAGGAGAATTGCTTGGAGAATCATTAAGTTATGCTGAAAAGGGAGAGATAAATAAAGCAAACGCTTACAAAAACCTTGCTTTAATAAAATCAAAAATAACTCTACTAGGAAACACGCCAGAATTAACTGAAATGTATGAACAAGCAAAAGTTGCATTAGATCAAGAAAATTATGAAGAACTAGAATTAATTATTGATGAACTTGAAAATGAAAAAGCTGAGGAAAACTTTGTTGAAAAATATGGCTTGCAAATCGGGTTAATTGTTTTTAGTATTATTATTACAATTTCAATAATTCAACTAAAGAAAAGGAAAATTATTTAAAAATAAATAATTATTTAAAAAACAAATAGTACTTCTTGTTTTTTATACTAAATGATTCTTAATATTAGTGAATTGTATGAACAAAAAAATAAAAAATGGAACAAAAAACAACGGATCTTCTATCCGACAGAAAAACAAAGAAAACCTTTTTGATTCAATAAAAAAAAGACCATTATTTTTAATATTTTTAATTACTTTAATTACTGTTTGTTTGATTTTGTTTTTCTCACAAAAACAAGACCTTAACGAGAATATTTTATCACTAAATTATGGAAATACTCTTCATAAACAACATGTTGAAGCAATTGAGTCTTACTTAAATGAAATAGAAGTTCAACTTAATGGAAGTTATGATAGTGTGGTTGAAGACGATTATTTGTACTCCTTTAAAGAAGATCTTCTTTGGTTTAAACAACGAGAACAAGAAATTTATGAAGCTAAAGGACCAGAATTTTTTTTAAAAGAGCTAGCATTCAATATGGCGCTTGAAGGAATGCTTATTATAAATGAAGATATTGTTTATGATTTTTATATTACTGATTATGATTTAAGAATCAATTCTGCTCTTAAAGAAGAATATTTTTATCAAGATTTTAAAACAAACATTGATGTTAATGAAATATTTTTCAGTGAAGAAGCAAAATACCAAGTATTTGTGAAAGAATACAACAAAATAATGTTAGATTATTTTAATCAAAAAGTGTTTATAATAAATAATTCAAACGAAATTGAAAGAAGGTTTATTGAAGCTAATAAATTGTTTATTCTTGCTGATCCATTAACATTAAGTTAAGTTCACTTAATGATAAATCACAAATATACTTATCTGCTAGATAAAGTGCTCCACTTTTTGGAGGATTTTTCCACACGCCCATAAAACTTTTATCATTTACTTTTTTAAAATAGGATTTTACTTTTTTAAAATATTTTGAAGAATCGCTTGATAAATTCTTAAAAGTTTTTTGGTAAAGTCCACAAAAAGGGTACTGTTCTCTTATCCCTTCTACTGCAATAAATGGAAATAATTTACAAGGTTCTGGTCTAGAAGAGTAAATTGTACAAGAATTGTCTTCTTTTAAAAAACTACAAATCTTTTTTCCACCAACTTCACTAATGTCTCTTCTTAGTACCACTTGGGGGACAATAAAAAAACTTTCACTAACTAGCCCTAATTCTTTTTTTAGTTCAGTAAATATTCTTTCTGGAAAAAAGGTGGTTGGAAAAGTTAGTATTCCTTTTACTGATTTTGGATAAATTTTTACAAGTAATACACAATCATTTTCTAAAAAACTTTTTTGAGTTTTCTTCATTTTTTTTGAAATTCTTTTTGCTTCTTCTGGTAAAACTGTTATCCAATATCTCTTGCAACACTCCCCACAAGTCAAGCAAATGTCAGATTCTTCTTTATTTGACAATTTTTTCATGAAAAAAGAATTGTGCAAAGCTTTTAAAAAGTAACCAAAAATCAATTAGTTACGCATAATACTTTACACAGAGTGTTTAGTAAAATAATTATGCCTCTATAGCTCAGTGGTAGAGCATTCGCTTTGTAAGCGAAGGGTCGGGGGTCCAAATCCCTCTAGAGGCTTATTCTAATTTTTTTAATTATTTCTAATTTTTAATTGAATTAATCAAAATAAGAGTCTATTCTTTTCTTAAGAAAAAAAATAAAAAAAATTGTTTTGGAAAAAAGTTGTTCACTTTTCTCCAAAAAAATAAGTTAAAAACTATCTACAAATAAAAATAATATTTCAAATTTTATTCTTCAAAGTTTTCTGTAGCTTCTGAAGACTCTCTTCTTGGACCTCTATTGAATCCTCCACTACCGCCTCTATTGTCTCTTTGTGGTTTGTGTTTTTGGTAGCAGTCTCTACAATATACTGGTCTTCCGTCAATTGGCTTGAAAGGTACTTTTGTTTCTGCTCCGCATTCACTGCAAGTAGCGTCAAACATTTCTCTTGGTCCGCCGAAATCTCTTCTAAATCCTCTTCTATCATCCATTTATATCTTACTCCATTTTGTTTAATACCAACCCAAATTTGGGGTCAATACTAAAATAAAATTCTTGTGAGAGGCTTAAAAAGCTTCCTTTTGAGTGAAAAAATAAACAAAAATAACTAATTGTCACTTTTTCCAGTGAAGGAAAGATTTTTATAGTTTGTCGAAGGGTATTACTTATAGATAGTTAAGTCAAATTGAGGTGTTTTAATGGGAGATAAAGAGATTCAACAAGGAATTGTTTTAATCATCGTTTCAGTATTCTTTCTACTATCCTCAATCAATGTTCTTGAATGGGAAATATTTGACGAAGGTTTTAGTGCTGTAGCTGCTTTTGTTTTAGTAGCAATTGGAGTTCACCTAATTTCTAAAAAATAAAAACTACTTTTTTAACAACATTTTAGAAATTTTAAAGTTCTTCAAAGATAAACAAAAATAAATATAGTTTTATTGAAAAAATATACTTATATATACTACTTGTTCTAAATTAATTTATGAAATCAAACAAAAGTGCTCAAGGAACAATGGAGTACTTAATCATTATTGCAATAGTTATCTTAATTTCTTTATTTGTTGTAACTCTTGCACTTAACCAAACTGATAATGCCCAAAAAATTAATGATTCTTCTGACAAAATAACTAACACTGTTGGGAAGGGAGGAATTAGTATTGTTGACTCAGTTACTAGTTCTAATGGAGATTCAGTAATTTCTTTAAAAAACACTTCTGGAAAAACTTTAACAATAAAAAGTATTACTCCTATTGATGCTCAAGGAAATGAAGGAACTTCAAATAATTATGACGAAGAATTAATTACTGGTTACACTAGTGAATTTTTAGCAGAAAACATGGACGAGATTTGTCCTTGTGTAGAAAACGAAAAAACTACTTGTGTAATAAAAATTGTTTTTGATGTAGAAGAAGGACTCGCAGGACACGAAGAAACATTCACAGTAACAAATACTTGTACTAGTGAAATTAGTTATTACACAGTTAATTATCTTGCAGAAACTGGGGGAGAAATAATTGGCGACACAAATCAAAAAATCTTGTCAGGAAAAGACGGAACCACTGTAACAGCACAAGCACAAGAAGGATACACGTTTTCACAATGGAGTGATGGATCAACAACAACAACAAGAACAGACACTTCTGTAAACACTGATTTAGAAATAATTGCAGAGTTTGAAGAAATAATCGAAGAAGAACCTCCTTCAATAGAATTTGTTGAAAGTTGTTGGAGTGACACAATAGAACCACACCCAATTTGTAATTGTTTTGATTTGAACCAAATAAGAGGTTCAAAAATAATTCCCGGTTCTGGTGGAGAAGGGTCGGAAGATATAACAATTAATTATAATGAATGGAATTATTCATTACAATATGATATTGATATGAAATCGGAAGAATGCTCAATTTTTCAAAACGAAAATGGGTTTGAACCAATAAATTTTAATGGAAATTTTGATGGAAACGAACATAAAATAACAAATTTATTCATTAACAAACCTGAAAATACAAGCGTTGGATTATTTGGTGAAGTAAACTCCAAAGGAACTGGAAGTTATATTATTAATCTTCAATTAGAAGATGTTAATATAATTGGAAAAACCTTTGTTGGAGGATTAATTGGATTGTGTTCAATGATGCAAATCGAAAATTCTCACGTGACTGGGGAAGTATTATCTAACGAAGGAATAGTTGGTGGATTAATAGGAAGTAGTTATTTGTCAACGACTTCAAAATCATCTTTTATTGGAACAGTAACTGGAAATGGAAACGTTGTTGGAGGATTAATTGGAGACAATGTTGGAGATGGAGAACTGACTTCTGGACCTGGTTCAATAATAGAAGAATCATTCTCAAAAGGAATTGTAAAATCAAATGGTAATCTTGTCGGAGGATTAGTTGCAAGAAATGATTTATATTCCATAATTAACAATTCATACTCAACAAGTGAAATTAATGGATGGAAACAAGTCGCTGGATTAGCTGCATACAATGGGACGGATAGTATAATTTCAAATTCATTTTCAATTGGTAAAATTAATGGGGCTTCAAATGAATGTGAACATGATTACGTTTGTGGTTTTATTGGGGAAAATGGTTCAGGAATAGAAATAACAAATTCATTTTATAACACAGAAACTTCAGATAGGTCTGACATAGGAAAAGGGGAACCAAAAACAACTATTCAAATGACTCACCCTTATAATTCAGAAGATACTTTTTCTGCTTGGGACTTTGTTAATGTTTGGGCTCATGACACTACTGGAATTATTAATGATGGTTATCCATATTTGAGCTGGCAAGTTCACACTACTGGTGTTGGTGGCGATCCCGAACCTGAATAAAAGAAATAATTTTTGAAATTAAAAAAATTAAGTTATAAATTTTTTATTTTATACAATTTCCTTTTTCATCTAATTCTTTATCTAGTAGTGATTTATCTAAAGAGTTTTCTTTTTCATACAGGAAGTCTTCTGGCCACCAATAAATCTCTTTTCCACTTGCTGTTGATACACAAATGCTTCTTTCTTTTACCGCATTATAAATGTCATTTAGTGAATTAATTTTTGAATTATTTGTTTGATCATTATAGTTCATTCCAAGTATTCCTTCTAGTGGAGCTTTTTCTTTTGTTTGGGAATCGTTTGTTACTTCTAGTTTTCCTGCCTGCGAGTAAAGTAATTCATACGAATCACTGGTTGGAGAGTAGGCTATTGTTTTTGCTGAAACTTTTCCTGCTGTTTGTACAGTATCAAATGCTAATCCGTAAGTTTTTCCAAACAAAAAGTCAGGAGTTTGATTTAGTGTTTTTGTAATGTCAGAACCATAATAGTCATTACAACCTTTTATTCCTGTTAACAAGAACAAATTGTTTGTTGTTGGTTTTAGATCAACTGAACCTGTTTTTGGGATGTAAGTTAGTGTTGGAGTGTCCCCTACTTTTGCGTCAAGAGTCATTATTACCGGTGTTGCTATTGTTGGAGAGAAAACAAATACTGAATTTGCATCGTTATAGTAATTTGTTGGATAAGTGTAATTGTAATTGTATTCTAGTATTTTTCCTCTTCTTGATGGGAGAGAATTTAGAACAAAGAATTCTTCGAGTTCAATGTTTTTTGTTTTTGTTAGAGAATATTTTTGATCCTCTTGAAGGAAAGATCCAGCTTGTGTTGAGATTGGAAATAATCCTCCACTAAATAGAGAGGACCCGTATCCTTTTCTATTATTGTTAACATTTAGTCCTACACTTCCATCAAACGGAGTGTAATAGAATGGAGAGTGGTTTTCGTTTATTGGTTGGATTAGTGTGGGAATTATTTTTATTTTTGCAGTCATTGCCCCCCCATTAAATAATCTTGGATTTACCTCATCATCAAAATAAATTAGTGCTTGTATTCTGTAAAGTCCTGCATCGGGTAGGATGTATTCTGTTTTTGATTCATAATTGAATGCTTCTGAAGTAAAGTAGAATCTATCATTTGCTCTAAAATATTTTGCAAGTCCATTATCTGAACTATTAAACACTGTGTTTGATTTTAGAATAGAGTTTGTGTAATCATAAACAAAATCACTTTGAAAGTCCTCTCCAAGTCCATCTCTCATTAAGTAAACATTAAAATCTACTAGTGCTAATCCCTCTTCTGCATTTGTTGGAAGGGGCCCGTCAAAGAATTCATCATAATCACTTGATGCTGAAGAAATTATGTTATTTAAAAAATAATACAAAGCTGGTTTTCCTTCATACTCTTCTGTAGTCAAAGGTAAATGACAGGTGGTTGCTATAGTGAAATCAAGGTCGCTTGGTTTTATTGATTTGATTATGTTTTCTGTCGGGTTTTTTGGACAAGAGGTTCCTGCTCTTGACAAAAAGTCATCAAAAGAAGCTAACTTTTTACTTAAAAGAATTGAGAATTGTGTTGAATCAAGGAACTTGTTTTCTGTTGTAGCGTTTTTGATGTCTTTCCACTCCCAAGTTAGTAGAGTTTTTGGTAGAGCTTCACTACCAGTACTTCCTACAAGTAAACCGTTTTCACAAACCGAACTTGTTCTTGTTGAAGAAACTTTTCTTGGACCACCATTGAATTTGAAATGGTATTTGTAAGTTAGTTCTTCTTTTGAAGCGTCAGGGATATTTAGTGGACCAAAGTCTCCTGAAGGATTCACTAAATCATCATGTTTGTGTTTTGTTACTGTTAGTGAAACTACTCCATCAGTGTTCTTTTTTAGTCCTCCATTTGCAAAAACTAAACTTGCTTCTTGACTTTCATAAAACCCGAAAACTTTTGGATCATTAAAACTCCAAAAAACAGAAACACTATCTTCTGTATTTGTTATCACCCCATTGTCGTGAACTAAATCAATAATATAATCCATTAGTGTTAGTGTCACTCTATTGTCACAATCTTCTTTCAGAATTCCTTCAAAAGAAATTTTGTTAGAATCAATATTTTCTTTTATACTGTCTTTTCCCATTGTGAAAGCTGAAGATATTCCTGTGCCTGAAGTAGTAGTGTCTCTTGTTGTGTAAACTCCTCCATCATAAGCTCCGTTAATAAAACCGCTCGCAATTGCAGTAGCTACAAAACCTGTTAGTCTTTCTTTATCAAAATCTCCAGAAACTGAAGTTAAGTCACGAGTGTAACTTGCTGCGTCAGATACTCTTCCTGATTCTGCTATTAAATAATTAGTTGCTTCAATTGCTGCATCAATTGAAACAGTTGCATCTTCAGAAGCAAGGACCGCTTCGTCAATTGCATCCAAAACTTCTTGATTTGCGGCTTTAGCATTAACTAACTCATCAGAAAAATCTGTTAACAAAGGCAAAGCAACTTGAAGAGAAGAAGTAACTAATCCAATAGCTGAAATTGCTTTAGCAGTATTTCCTTGGAAAAGACCAAAATTAGTAATTGTGTCTTCAACCTCTAAAGAAGCTATTGTTGTAGATTTTATAACTGATACACAAGTAGTACAATAAATACAATTACTCCCACAAAATGCTAACGGATTACAACACGAACAACCAATACCTAGCAAAGTCTCCATTGGTTCAAATGACGCAATTAATGATTCACTTGCCCCATTAAGATTTGCTTGAACTATCCCACCTAACGAAGTTAAACTCAATATTAAATCTAGTGCTTGAACGGCAAGATTTGTATAAGCCAATATCATTTCACTTTCTGACATCACATCTGCTTGTAAAGTGGTTATAGCATCATCTGCCGCAAGAAATAAAACTCTAGCACTAACTAAACTATTGTAAATATTTTCATTTTCTTGTTTAGCTTTTTCTAAATACATTTTTGTTTTTACAAAATCTGATTGAATAGAAGTTGTTGAATCAATTGAAGCACTATCCAAAATTAAATCAGCATATTCAAACAAACTTTGAGAATCTTCTTGTGCTTGTAAAGCAGTTTCATATCCCTCTTGACTATTATTATTTGCCTCAGAAGTATCAATTTCACCCAAATCATCTGTCATTGATTCAATTAAATCAGCGAAATTTTTTATTCCTAAAGCTAATTGACCAGTTGCAAGAACTTGTGCCGCATTCATTGATGCTGCTGCTGTTGAAAGAAAGGGAGTTCCTGTATAACAACCACTAGCACTTTCAGCTGAACTCGCTTCAACTTTAACATCAGCAATGTTTATTTGAGCAAGCATTACAGTACTATTAATTATTGAATAAGCTGATTGTAAAAATGATACTATGCTGACAACAAGTGTTAGTTCTGCATAATCATTGTATTCTTGTGCAGCTTCATTCATTGTTTCCATTGCATCACTTGAATCTTCAGAAGAATCAATTGCTTCAGTTAAACTTTCTTCAATATCTTTTATGTCAAGGTAGGCTTGTTTTATTAGTGCGGTTTTTTGTGCGGTTGTTAGTTGGATTGTTTTACTCATGTTGTCTATTTCTGCTAGGTAACCGTATAGTGCGGATTGGTATGCTCCGTCTCCTGAATAAGTATCAGGATCTGAATATATTTTTCTCCACCAAGAGTCTTCTGTTACTATTGAACTTATTGGAGAGACGCTTGAAAGCGAAGCTGAAGAAGTTCCTTTTACTCCTTGTGAACTGTCATAAAAGTTACAAATACTTGTATCTACTTTTACTGTTTCTGCCAGTTCTTTATTTTTTACTCTTATTACATCTCGCACTTCTTTTCCTACTAGTGAAATGACAAATCTTTCAGGGACAATTAGTTCGGTTGTTGGTTTTACTAGTATTTCTTTTTCATCAATAAATGTTTTTTCTAGTCCTGGTAAACGAGCGTGTATTGTAACACCATACACTCCTGGTATTTCTGCCCGCTCTATTGAGATTGTTTTACTTTTACTTCCTGTTAGAGAAAAGTAACTTGAAGAGACGTTTACTCCTGCTTCGCTTGCTGATGAACAAGAGGGCATTCCGTCACAAACATAAATATCAACTTTTTGAGAGGCACAACTTGAAGCGTCAATACTAATTATTGCACTATCACTTTCGTCTTCAATTATTGAATCTATTGCACTTACTTTTACGCATTGTTCTAAATTGTCTCCCACTACATCAAAAATTATTTTTGCTTCGCTCTCTCCTGAACCAAATAATAAATCAAATGAAGCTTTTTGTCCTGCAAATTCTTTTAAAGGAGAATAAATTATTTTCATATTGTAAGTTCCTACTGGTAATTTTTCTTTTAGTTCTATTGGAAATTGTGAAACAACAGAACCTATTGTATACTCGTTAAATAAAACTTCCACATTACCCATTCTTTCAGAGTACCAAGTGAGCATACTATAGAGGGCATCATTTGTTTCACAAGTAACTTTTAGTTTTGTATTTAATTCTAGTACTCCATTGTGGGTGGATTCAAATACCGCACTTCTATTGAGTTCTAAACATCCACTTCCAGAAAATTCCAAAAAAGTTAATTGCATTGGTATTTCTATTAGTAATTCTTCTTTGTCCCCTTCTTCTGTAACATTTTCTATTACTAGTTCTAAAGTTACATCAATTATTCCAATTTCAGGGTTTGTTTCTATTGCTGAAATAAAATCTTCATCAAGGAGTAAATCATCTTGAGGGTTTATTGAAATTTCAATTGTCCCATCTTCATTTATCGTTACTACGTCAGGACTTAGTGTGATTCTTGATCCATCACTTAAAACAATTGTTGCGGTTTTTACGGTCGCATTTTTTACTCCACCAACTTTTAGAGTTACTTTTGAGGTTTGGTTAGGATTCATTTTTATTGAAAACTTGTTCCCATCATTCAAAAATGCGTCAATAAAATTTCCATCCTCACTCAATCTAACAACTTTTGCAGAAATATTATTCCCATTAGGATCTGTTAGAGAGTATTTTTGTTTTTGTAAAAGATCAGGACGAAGAAGGGGCAACACAAACATTGCAATTACTAGTAAAATCAAAATAACTAGTATTATTACAAATATTGAAGAAAATTTTTTACTTGTTAGAAAAGAAAAGAAACCTTTTTTTGAAGAATTATCCTGTTCATCACCAGAATAGTTTTCAGGGTTTTCTTCATCAGAATAAGAATTGTCAAGATAGTAATCTTGTGAGTAATTATCTTTTTTTGCCACTAAAATCCCTTTAAAAAAATCAATAATTAAAGGAAACTCTACTTTAAATACTTTTTATTTTAGAAAAAAAAGACTAACTAACAAAGGGAATTATTTTATTTATCCAAAAAAAGACTAATCAGCAAAAGTAGTTATAAAAAGTAGTTATATAATCAATTAACTTTTAAAAAAAGTAATTAAAAAAGTAATTAACTTCTAAAAAGTGTAACTAATTAAATTGCAAGTAACTAATTTCTATCAATTATTTTTGTTTTGTACTTTGAGTTCTTGTTTTTTAGTAACACTATTCTTGAGTTTGGTTTTTCTGATTCAAATTTATAACAAGGCATTTTGTTTAACATTTTTTGTGCGAAATCCTTTGTATATTCAAAGAGAGGGGAGTTTTCATTTGTTAGTCTTTTTCGTGAATCCCCTAACCACATGTAGGATTTTATTTCTATAAAATCACTTTTTGTGTTTTCAAGCAACTTTGAGAATTCTTCTAAAATTTTTTCTGAATCATTTAAACCTTTAATTAAGGTTAATCTTATTACGCTTCTACAATCAATTGAAGAAAGCATTTTTAGTGTTTTATTGTATTTCTTCCACCCATCTTTTTCTTTGTTACAAGTAATTGCTTTAAAGAGTTTTTCGTTTGGAGCAACCATTGAAATGTATAATTGTGTAGGAAGAGCTTTTTTTGTTTTTAATTTTTTTAACATTTCTGGGTTTTGTCCATTACTAACCAAGAATACTGTTTCAGTTTTTGGCCTTTTCTTTAGTTCTGTAATTAGTTGGGGTAATTTTTTGTATAAAGTTGGTTCTCCTGAGAGAGAGATCGCAAAGTGGTGCTCGTTGTTTAAGGCTGCATCAATTTTTTCTTTTTCTGCGTATCCTTTAAATCCACTTAAAAGTTTTTTTCTTTCCTCAATTAACCCTTCAATCATTTTTTTAGGATCAACTGGTGCAGGAGGTTTTCCACCCATGTATTCTTTTGGTCGCCAACAAAATAAACAAGAATTATTACACCAAAAAGTGGTTG
>CAZJVN010000014.1:0-16626 GCA_964549775.1 uncultured archaeon
TAATAAATGCCCATTTTTCATCAGGACTTATCTCCATATTTGAGGGTCTTACTCCGCTAGGGTAAGTCATTGTTGCTACACTAAATCCTTTATAAAAATTAGAAGGGTTTGTGATAGTTCCACTTTCTGCATCTAAATATTTCAGATTAGTGTATTTGTGAAGAAGATAGGTTGATTTGCCTTCTGAAGAAATAGTTCCTAGGGTGTAAAGTGTTTCTCTACTTGGACTTGTTTTGAATATAAATGGCTCATAATCAATTGCAAGAGATTGCTTTGTTCCAGTTTTATTGTTTATTACAATTATTTCTTTTGCTTTATGGACATTAACATATACTTGTCCTTTTCCAGTAGCTACACTTCTAACATAACCTGGATAATTTTTGTTATTAGTTTTAATCCAAGTGGTGTATATCATATTTTTTGTCCAATTAAGTTCTGTTAAATTTGGTTGAGTTCCAAACCCATTCATATAAACTTGTTTTCCGTCTTCACTAAAAGCAAAATCATTTATCAATCTGCCACTTGGTTCTAAGGAAGTATCCCAAATTTTTTCTTTATCAAAATCAAGCACATAAAAACCAGCATATTCGCCGCCCCAACTTGTTTTTTGATAAGAAGCATATACTTTTGTATCGGGTGATATTTCTAGGTGTTTTACAATTATTCCATTTTTTAAATTTGCCCAAGTAAGTACTTTTTGTTTTGAGGCATCAAGTTGAAATATTTTTGATTTGTAAACATATTCATCATAACCTTTGCTATCGGACACTTCTTGATAATTAACTGCTAAATAAACAAATTTTCCGTCAGGAGAAGCAGCTATTTGAAAAACATGAACATTCCAAATGTCCCCTCCTTCTTTAAGAATTTCATCTGTTTTAATATATCCAACTATTTCAAGTTTATTGCTGTCAATTACATTAATTGATTTACCGGGGACATAAACCATTGGTCCTGTTTTTAGTATTTGAGAACTGTCAAGAACATTGTTGATATTAATATTGCTAGTGATTACGGAGTTGTTTTCTTTTTGATTATTTGAATTATTATCAATTGCGTTATTATCTAAGTTTAGATTTAATGACAAATTTGTATCAATTGTTGAAGTTATATTATTTTGTGGTTTTATTGAAACGAGAGAATAGTTAAAAGACAATAAAAATATGAATGTGAGTGAAACAAAAATAATTTTATTTAAATTTTTTAATTTCATATTGATGATTTGTGTTTTAGTTGATTTATAAATATAATTGTTGACTTTTTTTTGACTTTTTTAATATTTTTTATTCATTAGTAACCTTTTTATTTTCGGTTTTTCTTTATTTGTTATGTCTGAAGCTTTAGTTTTGCCTTTAACTACTATAGGTATTGTAATAATTATTGCACTTTTTTTTAGTGTATTTATTAGAAAATTGGGTCAAAATGAGGTTATTGGTTTTATTTTAGCAGGATTTTTACTCGGGCCTTTTTGGTTAAATTTTTTGAATCCAACAGATCCACTTGTTGTTGGATTTGCTGAACTTGGATTATTTATTTTACTTTTCTATTTAGGGGTAGAATTATCTTTAAAAGAATTTTTGGGGGCGGGTTCAACAATTTTTGGTTTAGCAATAATTGATATGACTTTTACTACGGGTTTAGGTCTTTTAATTCTTTTAGCACTTGGGCATAACATTTTGTTTGGGTTAATTGTTGGAATAATGCTTTTTTCAACCAGTACTGCGATTGTTGCAAAATTTATTATTGATAATAAATTATTTGAAAATGCAGCTGCAAAAATTTCTTTATCTATACTAATTTTACAAGATTTTTTAGGGATACTTTTGCTTGTGTTTATCACTACTCTTTCTTCTTCAAGTACTCAGTCACCTGCTTCTTTAGCAATTGCGGCAGTTGTTTTTGCAGTTAGTGCATTCTACGCAGTTTATCATTTATCAAAACTTGTTGAAAATTGGTTATCTTCAAATAATTTTGGTCATACTGAAATGACTCTTTATGCTCTTGGAGTAGGGTTAATTGTTGCAACTCTTGCAACTTTTATTGGTTTGTCAAGTACTATTGGAGCGTACTTTGCAGGATTTGCTCTAAGTGAAACAAAAGCTGCAGTGAGAATAAAAAAAGATGTTGGTTTTTTAAGAGACTTTTTCTTAGTGTTCTTTTTTGTAGGATTTGGAACAACTTTGTTTTATGATACAGCAGTTCATGCAGTAGTTTTACCAACTATTGGAGAGTTTTTATTCATTTTTGGGTTGGCATTAATTTTAAGTTTTGGAGCAATAATTGCACACTCTCTTTCTTCAAGAATTTTTGGTTCTATTTTTGGAATATCTTCAGAAGATGCTTCTCTTTCAGCAATATTACTTTCACCTTTAGGAGAATTTGTAATAATTATTGCGACAGTTGCAATAAGTTCTTCTGTACTTTCCATTTCAGAAGCAAAATTAATTAGCCCTTTAGCATTTTTGTTAATTATTGTGACATTAATACTGTTCCAACCTATGTTTAGATGTAAATTACTTCATCAAAAATTATTTTCTTTAATTCCAAGGCTCCCCGTCCCTTCAAAAAAATCAAACATTTTGCCTCATACAAATTATACTATTGGTCAATTAAAAGAAATTGGGTTAAGTTGTTTTGTTATTTTGTGTTTTGCAACAATTACAATAATTTTGTATGAAGACTTGCCAAGTTTTGGTGTTCCAATACTTTATAGTAGACAAATCACTTCAATAATTATTTTCCTTTTTTTTGCATCTTTCCCATTTTATAGAGTTAGTAGAGCATTTTGGAGAATTTATAAATATATTAGACTCCCAACTCATAAAAAATTAATTTAAAAATAATAATTTTGAATTTAATAATTTTAGATCTGATAAGAATTCTTATTAATTTTTTTCACTCAATAATCACTTTTTTAAAGTGTTTTTAATTAATCTCTTTTGTGATGTTTATGAGTATTTCAAAAAAATCCATTTTAGGTGACATTATTTCTTCAAATCCTGAAGTAGTTCCAGTTTTAGCACAAGCCGGGCTTCATTGTATTGGGTGTCATGTTTCCACACATGAATCGATAGAAGATGGTTGTAAAGCTCATGGATTTAATGATAAGCAAATTGATGAACTTGTAGAAAAATCAAATGTAAGAATAAAAGAGTATGATACTATGCAAAAAATTTCTTTTACAAATAATGCAATCAAAGAACTTGATAAAAGGATGAAAAAAAGTAGTTCCTATTTTGCTAGAATTGTTCCAAAATTTGGTGGAGAATTTGATTTTGAGGTTTCAAAAGAAAAAATGCTTGGAGAAATTGAGGTAAAAGATAAGATCTCTGTTTTAATGGAGCCAAGAATTGAAAGAATGTTAAGGGGAGTAAAAATCGATTTTGATAAAAAATTAAATGATTTTTCAGCAAAGAGAGTAGAAGTAAAAAAAGTCAAAACTAAAAAGAAAGTTAGTTCTAAGAAGAAATAATTTACTAAAATAATTATCTTTTTTGGTTTTTTTTTATTTTTTAAAATTTTCTTGAATATATTTTACTGCTGAGTGCGCGGCAATTGCTCCTTCTGAAGAAGAAGTAATTATTTGTAATAATTCTTTTCTAATACAATCCCCTGCTGCGAGTATACCTAAAATATTTGTTTTCATATTTTCATCAACAATTATTTTTCCTTCACTATTCTTTTTTACATTAATAAATTCATTATTTGACTCAGTTCCAATATAAATAAAAGCAGCATCTGAAACTATTTTTTCTTCTTTTCCATTTTGATTTCTAATAACTATTTTTTCTAATTTTTCTTTTCCTTCAAAACCAACTACGCTTGTTTGATAAAGTATTTCCACTTCTTTTTCAAAGAGAATCTTTTGTTTTGCAACTTCAGCAGTTAATTCTTTTTTTTCAGAAATTAAAATAACCTTCTTTGCTGTACTTGTTAAATAAATCGCTTCTTCAACCGCTCTATTATCTTGTCCGATTACTGTAACAATTTTTTGTTGATACATTGCCCCATCACAAGTTGCACAAAAGTGTACGCCTTTGTTTATTAGTTCTTTTTCTCCTTTAACTTTTAGCCATTTGCTTTTCGATCCAACTGAAACAATAACTGCTTTCGCTAATATCTCTTCCCCTTGCATTAGTATTCTTTTTAAGTTACCTTCATTTTTTACTTCAATTACTGTGTTTATTATAAATTCTGCACCTGAAGCTGTTGCGTGTTCTTTAAATTTGTTCATTAGTTCCATTCCGCTAATGTTTTTTTCTCCAGGCCAATTTTGTATTGTGCTTGCAAGTGTTGCTGTTCCACCAAAAAGAGATTTTTCAATTATTACAGTTTTTTGTCCGTATCTTGCAGAGTATATTCCTGCGGTTAACCCAGCTGGACCTGAACCAATTATTGCAACATCATATTCTTTTGTGGTAGTAGTCATATTATCTTATATGAAAAAAGTTGGAATTCCTTTTAAACTTGTTTGTGGGGGGAAATGTTTTTTGTTTTTTTCTTTTTAATATTTTCTTGCAAACGCCCAACCAATAACAAGCCCAGCAATTATTGAAATAGAAATGCTTGCAACAAAAAACTCTCTTGTTATTTGCTCATTTTCAATACTTGCTTGTTGGGTTGTATAAGAATCTTGTAGTGTTGTTTTTTGTGTTTCTTCGCTTAAATCATTGGGTGTAATATTTGTTTCATTAATAATTGCTCTTGCCAACATTGGTTCTCCAGAAGTATCAAAAGTAGAGAATACTTCTTCTCCAAGTAAATTTGGAGTTGGTTGAATAATTAAAGTTAATATTCCTCCAAAAACTATTGCTCCTAAACATAAAACAACTAGTACTCTTATTTGTTCTACTAAATTTGGTTCTATAATATTTTTTCCTTTGCTTGTTAATTCATAGTATTTCCATTTTCGCCCTTCATCAATTTGCTTAATTAAATTAGCTTTCACTAGTAAATTACAGTGTTCCTTTATTGTAGAGTTTTCTAATTCCAGTCTTTTACTTAATTCACTAAGAGTCATTCTTCGGGTGTTTAAGTTTTTTAGTATGCTTACTCGACTATCTGAAGATAGCGCTTTAAAGCTAGTATCATCTAGTATGATTTTCTCTTCCATCAATAACAATTAGGTTATTTTTTCTTTTTAAGGTTTTTGATTTGATTAGGTTTTTTGCGATGTTGCTATTCTTCTCTTTTTTGTTCTTCTTTTACAAAATTAATTAAACTAACAATTAGAACATAAATTATTCCTGAAAGATTTTTTACAATTAATCCTCCAACAAATAAAGCTGTTATTAATCCACTAATTGCATAAACTATCCAAGCATTTTTTGAAAGTAATTCTAACATTGGAGAATTTTTTATTATTCCTTCTTGAAGATTAATAGTTTTTGAGTTATCATTTATTTGAGTTTGATATAACTGTTTATACTCTTTTGAATTCATTTGAGTATTTAGAGCATTCATTGTAGCAATAAAAGTTTGTGTGTCAGTATCATTTTTTGTTTCAAGTTTTTTATAGGTTGGGTTTTGTAAAATTGAGTGTATTGTTTGTTGTTGAGTTAATATTACTAAATCAACTAGTGGTGCATTAATTGAGTCATTTAAACTTTTTGAATCACCAAGAGTCATATTTAGTATGTTACTTGTAAAATTTTCTTCAAGTTCTTTTTGATTTGCAGAATTTATTATTACCAGTTGCAAAAATATTGCTATTGCTAAAAATAAAATTATTTTTCCAGCTGTGCTTGAACCGGACCTTAGTATTTTTAAGTATTTTAGTTCTTCTTCTTTTTTTGTTAAATTTTTTATTGATATAACTACTCCAATGATTGCAATAATTAAAATTAGTAGATAATTTAATTGATTAAAAACAATAAATCCAACTATTGTTCCAAAAAAGATTCCTGTTATTGAAAATATTGTTGCAAATTTGTAATTATACATTTTTGCTGTTAATAATATCATTGAGATTCCTGTAGAAAGAGTTATTAAAAATAACAAAAAATTTGTATTAAAAATTAAATTAATTAATATGCTTGGGTCAAGGGAATTGAAAATTGTAATTGTAGTGTTTGTTAGCGCTAAAAATGCAGTTGATATGAAAAATAATACTGCAATTATTGTTGAGATTATTATTCCTGGCAAGTGTTCATTCATAAGAATAAATTTAGTTTATTTAGTTGTATTTACTTCTATTTTTATGGGTAGGTCTTGATTTATTCTTTCATTATTTGTTGGATCAATATAGTTCCACATTAAGTAACAAAGAATAGAATTTTTTGTAGTTGCTCCTGGATAAAGATCAGCTAATATTTTGTAACTATCCCCTTGCACTAAACTACTTAATTGATTTATTTTTAAAGTGTACCATGAACATTCTGCTTCCGCTCTTTCTGAAGTAGTATCTATTTCAAGTTTTATTTCTCCAAGATCTTGATTTCCGCTATTTTTTAAAGTTCCAAGTATTATATTGTTTTCTTGTAAACACCCTGTTGTAGTACTACAATTTATTTTTATTGAACTTTGGGGTGTAAATTCTGTTTTGGTTTGTCTCTTTTTTGAAACTTTATAAATCATTATGAAAGTTTTTTCTGAAGCGATACTTGGTGATTCAAGGGTTAGTATTCCATTAAAAAAGTCTCCAATTTCGGAAGTAATATCAGGGGTAATATAAAGTTGGATTGCATCAGTTACTTTACCTGGCAATATTGAATCAATTGTTATAGTATAAGGAGTGTTTGGATCTGATCCTGACAATTCAAACCAAGATAAAGTTTCTTGACTTTCAGGGCTTACAGTTTCTGGAGTTATTGTGATTTTTAAGTTTTCAATTGGAATATTTTTATTTTTGTTTGAAATTTTAATACTAGTTATTGAATTTTTTACTCCAGCTTCTAAATTCTCTATTTTGTAGGTGGTTGGAGATATTGTAATGTCACTTGCAGGAACTGTTGGAAAAGCTTTCAAAGTAATTTTTTCGGAAATTTTTGTTCCTTTTATTGAAATAATTGAACTTGCATCAGTTTCTTCATTAACTTTTTCTCCAGTTATTGTAAAAGGAAGGCTAATTGCACTATTTCCTGAAATATCAAAAGTTTTGTTAGGGAATTCTACTTTAACTGCAACATCTTTGTTTAATATTTCTCCAGTTAATTTTGACCCCGAATTATTTGTAATAATTATATCTCCATCAAACTTTTGTCCTGTAAAAATCTTTTTTTCAGTAAAATTTATTTGAATTGTTGCAGCAACATCTTTTACTAACTCATAAGTTATTGAAGTTGGAGTGTCTTGACCAACTGTTAATTCTCCTGATTTTATTTCATGGTCCTGTTCATTAATTTTGTAAGTGTATTCTCCATAAGGGAGAGTTATTTGTTGTGTTGCCCCTCTTTTAATTTGATTTACTGGCTCTGTTGGGTCGGCGGATGAAAAGAATCTGATAGTAGCTAATTCTAGTGGGCCTCCGTCCAGTTCTTTTATTGTAAAAGTTATTTGTTGTTGTTGGCTTAACACCCAAAATATTCCCCCAATAACAACTAAAACAATAATCCCCACTATTGCTAAAGGAATTATTTTTTTTGCCATCTCTTTTCCAGTGTTTCCTGCACTTCCAGCATAAGCCCCTGCTACACTTGCTCCTCCTCCAAGAAAACCTAAAGCATCTCCTACAGAGTCTTTAAAAGATTTTTTTTCTTCTTGAGGGCCGTAGTAATCTCCAGCGGGGTTATAATTATCGTCTCTATCAAACATATTAATCACAATAATTCATTTTTGTTTCATTTAATCAAATAATGTATAACAATATATTATAGTGCCAAATTTCAATTATTATTAAGATTTTATATATTATAAAGCTTTCTTTTTTACTCATTTTTGGAAATTGTCGGGTTAGCAAAACAATTAAATTAGTCCTTTACCTATATTTTTTATGAAAATCTCATTAATCACTTGGAAAGAAAATCCTTTTAGTATTTTTAAGGATTTATCTATGAGTTTGTCTAAGCGAATTTCTGGTTTAGAGTTAGAACAACGTTTTGTTCCATTTTTAGAAGATTTACCAATAGTTGCACAAGAGTGTTCAGAAGATAGTGATTTTATCTTTGTTTTTGCATTAGTGGAAGATAATCAGGACGGAAAATTAATTAAAGAAAAACTAATTGATGTTGAGTTAAATAGTAAAGTTCGAATTTTAAAAGCACTTGAAGAAGATTCTCTTTCAGGCCTTGATGAAGAAGATTTTATAGAAGCAAAAATAGAGCTTGTTGAAAAATATTCTGATATAATAGTTTCAATTTTATTTAATGAAAATTCATTTGAACCTCAAGAAAAAGATTTTGGGTTATAAAAAATTCAAAAGATTTTATTAATTTTTGTATGCACTTAATTTTGGTTCATTAATTAATTTTTTGTTTTAGTATTTTTATTTCTTTTTCTTGTTCTTCAATTAGTTTTGTTAAATTAACTATCGCCATACTTTTTTCCTCAATTTCTTTTTTCTTAGACCCAATTTCATTAATATATTTTTGTTTTATTTTTTCTTCAAGTTCGGTTTTTCTTTTTTCAAAATCAAGTAATTGGTGGGTGTAGGAGTTTCTTATTGTGATGGTTTCAGATTCAACTTCTAAAGCAATTTTTCTAGCAAAATCTCTTTCTTTTTTCAAATCTTTTATCAACTCAAGAGACTTTTTTGTAAAAGTTGAGTGTTGTTGTTCTACTTTTTCCACTTCATTTTTTAATTGAATAAAACTTCCTTCTACATAGTTTAATTGAGCTAAATGGGTTTTTAGAGATTTTTTTGTTTCGCTAATTGATTCGGAAAGATTCTTGTCAGTTTCATGTAATTCTTTTTCTACTTCTGCTGCATTAACTTCTTCTCCTGTCCCAAAAAAAGTTTTTCGTTTTAAATCAAAGTTTTGTTCTTTTGCTTTTTTTAGTTCATCTTCTTGTTTTTGTAACATTTCCATTAGTGCTCTTGCAGTTGTTCCTTTTTTTATTGGAGAGGTATCTTTTGTGAGTAAAAATGTTTTTACTTTTTCAATAGAATTTCTTGATCTTAAAACAATTGTGAGTATTTTTTGTTGAATTGAATAGTAGAGTTCAGGAACCTCTCTTGACTCAAGTAAATTAACCTCATTTTCTCGAAGTCTTTTTGTTTTCTCCATGGAGAGATTTGATTCAATTATTGACATTTCTCTACTTAATTCAACTAATAATTGATCAAAAGTGGGAGTGTTTGTTTCAATTAACATTTTTAGTTCTCTATTTAGTTCTTCAAGATCTAGGTGTAGGTTTTTTAATTTTTTAGTGTTTCGTTCAAGTTCAAAAACAAATCCTTCTTGGTTAATTTTTCTCCAATCCGCCTTACTAACGGAGTTATACAATGTGTTTATTTGAATAATTAGGTCTTCAACTTTTTCTTCCATTTTTTGCATGACTAATTAAGGGGTTTTTGTATTTAAAAGAATTATCTTCTCTGTTTTTATTCTTTCTAGTTGTTATTTATTTATGTTTAAAGAAAATAAAGGGTTATTGTTTAAAGATCTTTTAATTGACCCTAGTTCGGTTCCTAGATCAGGTAATGTTTTACTTACTCATGCGCATTCGGATCATGTTAAGTTGTCAAAAAAATCAACTTTTTTTTCAACAAAAGAAACTAAAGAAATTATTCAAAAAAGATACTCTGCTAAGGAAAGTAAATTTGAAGAAATTCCTTTCTTGAAGAAAAAAGATTTTGATAATTTTTCAGTAGAGCTCTTACCTAATGGACACATTTTGGGTTCTTCTCTTGCAAAAATTTCTTCAAATAGTTTAGATTATGTGGTTACTTCTGATTTTAGGTTGCAGGATTCTTTATTTTTTAAAGGGGCAAAACCAATTAATTCAGAAGTTTTGGTTCTTGAAACAACTTTTGGAGATCCAAAGTATGTTTTTCCCAAACAAGAGAATGTTGTTTCAGAAATGATTTCTTGGGTAGAAAAAAACGCTAAACAAGGTTTAGTTATACTTTCGGGTTATTCTCTTGGGAAAGCACAAGAACTAACTTACATTAGTAACCAAGCAGGGTTTAACCCGGTAGTTCATGACAGTATATATGATATGAATGAGATTTATTCAAATAATGGGATTAATTTAGGAAAATATTCTAAACTTGATCATAACTTAAAAGATTTTAATGTTTTAATAATGCCTCCTCAACTTGTAGACAAAAATTTGTTTGCAGTTCTTAGTAATTTGGATAAGCGAAAAACATTTTCAGCAATTGTTTCGGGGTGGGAAAGAAGGGGTTTTTTTGACAAAACTTTTCCACTAAGTAATCATGCTGATTTTAATGATTTGATTGAATATGTAAAATTAAGTAATCCAAAATTAGTTTTAACCGATCATGGATTTTGTGAAAGTTTTTCAAGAAAATTAAATAAGTTGGGTTATAATTCAAAACCACTAAAACAACACAAACAAAGAATCCTTGGAGAGTATTAATTATAATCTAGTAAAAAAATTGTATTTATTTATAGTTGATTTTCATTTAAAAAACCTTTTAGGTATTTAGTTTTTATGGTTTCCTTAACTGTGGATAAAGAATTAATAAAAAAAGTTGCCACTAATGCTAGGCTTAATTTAACTGAAGAGGAACTTGAAAAATTTGTTCCCCAAATAAAAGAAATAATTCTTGATTCTTTTAGTAAACTCGACAGTATTGAGGCTACTGAAGAAGCCAGTTTTCAACCCATTGAAATAAAAAATAAATTTAGAAGAGACGAAGTAAAAGAATCGGTTTCTATTGAAAAAGTTTTTGAAAATGTTTCTCCAAATCTTAGAAAAGACAATTACATTAAAGGTCCAAAAGTTTTGTGAAATTATTTGATTTTTTTATTGTGGTTTTTATGAAAAGAGAAGAAACAATAAGTTTTTTTGTAAGCGAAGGAAAAAAGAATTTTTCCATTGTTGAAGAAAATTTATATAAAATTATCCAAGAAGTTAAAGACACTCAAAGTAAGGAACTAAATTATTTTGAAAAATTTGACGAAAATTTTGTTTTAGAACAATTAAAAGAATTAAAACAAAACCAAAAATCAAAATTATTTGGAAAGTTGTTTGGGGTCCCGATTTCTGTAAAAGATGCTATTTGTGTTAAAGGGCTTGAGAGTAAAGCTGGTTCAAAAATTCTAAAAGGGTATGTTCCAATTTTTGATGCAACTGTAATTGAAAATGTTAAAAGAGAGGGTGCAATTATTTTAGGAAAAACTACTCAAGACGAATTTGGGTTTGGAACATTTTCAACAAACACCACTCTTGTTCCAAAAAACCCTTTTGATGTAGAACGAAGTTGTGGAGGTTCAAGTGGGGGCGGAGCAGGGTTTTGTGCAATTACAAAAAATTATCACTTAAATATTGGGGAAAGTACTGGTGGAAGTATTGCTTGTCCTGCAAGTTTTTGCGGAGTAACCGGGTTAACTCCAACATATGGATTAGTATCAAGATATGGATTAATTGATTATGCAAATAGTCTTGACAAAATTGGGGCAATTGGAAGAAATATTGAAGATTCAGCATTACTTTTAGAAGCACTTGCAGGAAAAGATTTAAAAGATTCTACAAATATTGGTCAACAATATAAGTCTAATGAGGTCTCAGTGAAAAAAATTGGAGTAATCAAAGAATTAATTGAATCATCAGATCCAAAAGTAAAGAAGATTATTGAAAATAAAATTAATGAATTAAAAAAGTTTTTTATTATTGAAGAGGTATCTTTGCCATTAAATTTTAATTACGCTCTTGCGGTTTATTATATTATTGCAACTAGTGAAGCTTCAACAAACTTGGCAAAGTTGTCCGGACTTAGATATGGGGTTCAAGATAATGTTGATGGAAAACATTTTGATGAATATTTTTCAATGATTAGAAGTAAAGAATTTTCAGAAGAATCAAAAAGAAGAATAATTCTTGGAACTTTTGCAAGAATGTCTGGTTTTAGAGACGCTTATTATTTGAAATCAATGAGAGTAAGAACAAAACTAATTAATGAATTCAATAATTTGTTTAAAAAATATGATTTGTTAATTAGTCCAACAATGCCAGTGGTTGCACCAAAATTTGATGAAATATCAAAACTTACTCCTTTACAAAATTACTCAATGGATCTTTGTACAATTCCAGTAAACTTAGCTGGACTTCCACATGTGAGTATTAATGCAGGTTTTAGTGAAGGACTTCCAGTAGGTTTAATGGCGATTGCTCCACACTTAGAAGAAAATAAATTGTTTTCTTTTGCAAAGGTGATGCAATGACTGAACAATCAAAATTAATGAATGAAAATGTAATGATTGGTCTTGAAATTCATGCCTATCTTGACACAAAGAGTAAATTATTTTGTTCTTGTTCGACAGATGATTCTCTTGCTGAACCAAATACTTTATGTTGTCCAATTTGTTTAGGACACCCTGGAAGTAAACCGGTGCTTAATGAAAAAGTAGTGGAACTTGCAACAAAAATTGGCTATGCATTAAATTGTATAATTAATAAAGATTTTTTCTTTTCAAGAAAAACTTACTTCTATCCAGATATGAGCTTGAATTATCAAATAACTCAATATGAAATACCAATAGCACAAAATGGTTTTATTAATTTACAAAATGGAAAAAGAATTAGAATCAAAAGGGCGCACATTGAGTGGGACCCAGCAGCGTTAGTTCACCCAAACGGAATGGGTAATAGTCAATATGTTTTAATTGATTATAATAGATCAGGATTTCCTTTAATTGAAATTGTAACAGAACCTGATATTGAAAGTCCTCTTCAAGCAAGAGAATTTCTTAACACTCTTGAAAACATTTTAAGTTACTTGTTTGTTTTGAAACCAAACACAACAATGAAAGCTGATTGTAATATTTCAATTAATTATGGAAACAGAGCTGAAATAAAAAATGTTTCAGGATTTGCTTCGGCAGAAAAAGCACTCTCTTATGAATTAGCTAGACAAAGAAAAGAAGTTTCTTTAGGAAATACTATTGAACAACAAACAAGAGCTTTTGATGCAGAACTAGGAGTAACAAAAGAGTTAAGAAAAAAAGAAACTGAAAATGATTATGGTTATATTTTTGATCCAGATTTAGTAAAAGTAAGTTTGCCTCAAGATTATTTAGATGAAATAAAAAATAGTTTGCCTGAACTACCTGGTGTTAAAGAAAAAAGATATGTTAGTGAAATTGGTTTGACTGAATTTGATGCAAAGATTTTGTGTTCAAATTTTGCGTTAACAAAAATATTTGAAGAAATAATTACTATCAATCCAAAAATTGACAAAATTGTTTCGGCAAGAATATTAACAAGAGAGTTAATGGCAGTGATAAATCATGATTCTCTGTCTTTAAGTGAAGTAAAAATTTCAGTAAGAGATATTATTGAATTAGTTGGATTAATTAAGGAAGGGAAGGTTTCTGACAAAAATGTTAAACAATCAATAATAAATTACATTAGTGGGGATAAATTATCGCCTTTAGAGTTTTTGAAAAAAAATAATTTATTAATTTCAGAAACAATCGACATTGATTCAATTATTGATAAAATAATTTTAAATAACCAAAAAGCAGTTAATGATTTTAAAGCAGGTAATGAAAAATCATTAAACTTTTTAGCAGGACTCATTATGCGAGAAACAAAAGGGGTAGTATCCCCTCAAAAAGTTCAAGAACTTTTAAAATCCAAACTTAACTAAGTTGTGCGAAATTAAAACTCACTTAGTTTTATTAACTAGTTTTGTTTTAGTATTAAAGGTGATTTTGTGGTAGTTGTGTGGGAGTTTTTAAAAGAACCAATTAGTTATCTGGGTCAATTTTCAGTATACATTGCAATACTATTTTTCTTAGTTGCGATAGTTTTATTTTTAATTTCTCTCTTGGCATGGAAAAAAAAGCCATCAAAAAAGTTATTAATTGTTTCAGTAGCTTTTGGTTTATTCTTCATTAAATCAATTTTAGTGGTCTTGGATTATTTCTTTTCTCCAGGATATTTTATGAATTATGCAATTCAAGGGTTTTTTGATTTAATTATATTAACAATATTATTTGTTTCACTATTAAAAAAATAAATGGGTGAATCTAAGTAAGTATAGTGGGTTGTTTTGTTACTAAGGTGTTTATGTGAATTTGGTCATTGAGGAAGCAATGTTATTAACGCCAAGAGATAAAGTTTATTCACAAATAGTAAAATGTCCAGGATTACATTTTAGAGAAATTCAAAGAAGAACAGGACTTGCTACAGGAGCACTACAATACCATATTGATTATTTAAAAAAAAAGAATTTAATTTTTGATAAAAAAGAGGGAAAATTTTCTAGGTTTTATTCAAATGAATCTTCAAATTTTGTTGATTCAAATTTAATGAATCTTTTAAGGCAAGATCAAGTAAGAAAATTAGTTTTATTAATACTACAAAAAAGAAGAGTGAGTTTTAAATTTTTAAAAAAAGAAACAAATATGAGTATTTCTACACTAAATTTTCATTTGGATAAATTATTGTTAGCAAAAGTTGTTGAATCAAAAAAAATTAATGGAGTAGAGTATTTTATAATAAAAAATAAATTGCCAATCATTGAATTGCTTTTTTCGTATAGAGAAAGTTTTATTGATTCTTTGGTTGATAATTTCTTAGAGCTTTGGGAAAAGGATTTAAAGTGAAATAAATGGAACAATCAATTTATTTGTTTAGACATGGGCATGTGTCTGATAAAAATATTTTCTGTGGTTGGCTTAATTTACCACTTGATAAGAAAGGAATTAATGAAGCTAAAGTTTTAGCTAAGAAACTTTCTAAAGAAAAAATAAGTGTTGGGTTTTGTTCAGATCAATTGAGAGGAAAACAATGTCTTGTTGAGGTATTAAAGTATCATAAAAATACAAAAGTGATTGTTGATGTTAGACTTCGTGAAAGACATTATGGAAAATTAACTGGTTATAATAAAAATGAGTTTAAAGAAAAATTTCCAAATAGTTATGAAGAAATTCATAGGGGTTATAATGCAAGCATTCCTTCTGGAGAAAATTTTTATGATGTTTCAAAAAGAGTATTTTCTTTTATGAATGATTTATTTATTTTTATGCAGAAAGAAAAATGTAGTGTTGCTATAAGTGCTCACACTAATTCTTTAAGATTGATTCAAGAATATTTAGAAAATTTAAGTAAGGAAGATGCACAAAAATTAGAGCATCACCCAGAAAATTATAAAAAATATGTAATAGAATTTGATTAATCTTTTTTGTTTTAGTTAATCTTTATTTTTTTATAATTTAAAACCTGCTGCGATTATTATTGGGAAGGTTATTGTTGCTTCTCCCCAAATTTTTACATTATTTTCATCAGCACTTGCTTTTCCCCAACTTTTTGCTTCATTAGGGTTTGCACCAGCATTACTTCCTTCTCCTTCATATCCTGTGTTTAAGTAAACTGTATAATTTGCACCTTCTCGAGTCATGCATGCATTCATTATGAAGTGTTTTGGTACACTTCCTCCAATAATTATTGCTCCAATTTTTTCTTGATTTAAAACAAAATCATACATTTTTTCTACTTCTCTTGTCATATCCACAATAAATTCTGGATGATCTTTTTTGAAAAAATATAAGTGGTCTCCTATTGCTCCATCATTTAGTGGTTCGCAAAATAATGGAATATTATTTTTGTAACACCAATAAGTGAAACTTTCCTCTGCTCTTTTTTCTCCTTCAAGCCCTTTCCCCAGTTCTAAAATTATTTGTTCTCCGGTTATTATTTTTTTATTTTCTTCATAAACTTTTTTTATTATTTCATTACAATATTTTTCAAACCAAATGTATCTTTCATTTGGGACAAAAATGTTTCCAGTTCTATTCACTCCTGCTTTTCTTAACTTTGCTCCGTCCGCTTCAAAGTCTCCGTGCAAAAAGTCTCCATAAGTTTTGATTATGTCTTCCTCAAGTCCGCCAGTGCTAGTAACTACACAGTGAACTAATTTGTTTTTTACTAAATAAGTAATAATGTCTCTTATTCCGCTGGTTCCCATGTTTGAGGTAAAACCAACAATTATTGTTGCTTTTTCTTTTCTCATTTTTTTTACAAGTTCTATTCCTTTTCCTAAGTTAGTTGCTTGAAAACCAATGTTTTTGTAGGATTCAAAAAATTCTTTTGCATTAAATTCTTTGTCAAAATTAGGTCCGACTATTTTTCCATAACCAAGTTCTTTACTTTTTTTCATTAATATTTTTTTAGCTTTTTTTGTAGAAGTTTGATTATTTTTGTTTGTTTTCATAATAATACTTGTTATTGGAAAAGTTTTTAATATCAATAAATTTGTTAAAAATGCTTCATTCTTATTAAGCTACATAAATTACTGACCACTGGCATGGAGGTTAAGGTATTGTTTAAAATGAATAAATTTAATTTAAATTATGTTAGATATATTAAAGATTGATTTTAGTTGGAAGGATAAAATAAAAAAAATTATTCTTCCAAAGAAAATGACTTCTGATTTAGCTTATCTAGTTGGGGTTCATATTGGGGATGGAACAATGAATATTTATAAAAGAATAAATCAAGGGCGTTGTAGAAATCCTATTGGATTTGGATTTTTATCCAAATTTTTATTGTTCG
>CAZJVN010000015.1:0-4235 GCA_964549775.1 uncultured archaeon
CTCTCCTTTTTTCATATATTCAGTTCCATGCATTGGAATTAACTTTATGTGGGCATGATCAATTCCAGTACCTTCCATAATTAGTCCTACTCTTCCAACATCACTAAAACTTTTTTCAAGCAACTTAGCAACCTTTTTTGCCTCAATAATAAATTCTTTCAATTCCTTATCAGGCATTTTTAGAACATCACTAGGAAAATGTTTTCTTGGGATAACAACAGTGAATCCTTCCACACTTGGAAAAGGAGATAAGTAAGCTATGTACTTTTCATTCTCCCAAATCATTCCATTCCCTAAAGGAGGAATTCTTTTTGAAGCGATTTCGCAAAAAATACACTTCCCTTCTTTTGTTTTTGAATCATATTCAACCATTAAATCACAACTCCATTATGTTTTCACTCATTAATAAATGTTTGAGTGAGAGAAACATTTTCTCGCCAAGGAATTTAATTTAGCCCCTTGGAAGGCACTAATTAATACCATCATTTATATTCAAAGTTGCTCTTAAAAGTTGTCCAACAATTAGTGTTGAAATGATTAATTGAAAACTCTGAATCATAAAATAATTTCGCGTTCGACCTATATAAACAAAATTTGGATCAAAATGTAACAAAAAATACACTAAAAAAGATTTTGTTCAAAGGAAAAAGAGTATTTCTCTAATTTTTTCCGAAGTAAAATTTAGTTATTATTGGTGAAATTTTTCTAGTTCTTTTTAGCCACTCACTTGCTTCTAAATCATACTTTCCAGTTGCTGCATTTTTATAAGCTACTTTTACTGGGGTTCCATTAGAAATCTCTCTTAATAATATCCCTCCAAGACCAGGAGTGCTTAATTGAATTTCAATTGTAGCAACAAATCTCCCAAGTTTAGTTCCAAGTGTACTATTAGGTAAACCAGTAACACTAAAGTGTTCGAGCGGGATAAATCTTTTTGAGCCATATGCAGAATCTATGGCTCTCATATTTGAACGATTTTTAAGTAAACTTAAATCCATAAAATCAGGATCTTTTTTAACACGCATCTGAAAATGGATAGTGTCTAAGTATTGACTAAGTGCAGAAGCAGTAACAAGGTGGTTTTTTGACAAACCTAATGAGTGAACAACTTCATGAGCAATAGTTGATCTGTAAGATTTTCTCTTTTTGTAATAACTCTTATCTTGTTTTCCATAACGAGTTCTTTTTGTAAGAGGGTGAGCAAATCCTAATGGTTCCATTCCTATTTCTTCTTTTGCAAGACGAGGTCTCCCCCTAAGTAAACTCACTGTCGCAAAAGAGATAACATTCACTTTTGAAATAAACCACATGGGAGAATATTTTTTTATAAAATCAGCTCTCTTTGCTTGCGTTTGAGAAATCTCGCTAGGGTTTTTTATTTCTGGTTTAAAAAGCGCAAGTGTCATTCTTGAAATTGATCTAGTATCAGCCTTAAGTCTACTACTTGGAGTAACTATTGGTTTTCTTCTTGGAAGCATATACATTACTCAATTACAGTTAAATTTAATTCTTTGCTTATAACGGTGTCCAACAAATAATGTGTTTTAGAAAAAGATCCAAAAGTATTTTGACCCTTTGATTTTTTTAAAACCAGTTTTTCTTGCAGCAGCATAATATTGACTTCTAATACTTTCCACATCTTCCGGCTTTGCCCCATATTGAATTAAGTGTTCCTTAGTTAGATCGGGGTTAAATTCAGGTCGAAGTAAAGCTACTGCGCTACAACCTTGTGATTTTGAGTGAGTAATTACTTTTGAAAGAAGATAATTCTGCCAATCCCCTCCAAGAGTATTATTTAACTCTTCAACAAATTCCCTTACAGTTCCATATTTTCTTGTAGAGGGACCAATAACATTGGTGATGGCACAAATCCCTGCTTCGCTAGTTCTATTAATTGGCAATTTTAGTTCAGGTTCAATCGTTCTTGTTAAAATGAATTTTATTTTAAACAATCTGCTTTTTACATTTAATTTAACTTTTTTTGCAAGTTTAAAAAGAAGAGGACTTTTTTTTAGTTTTGATTCATTCCCAACTGCAATTGACCTTTTGGCGGTTTTTGTGAAAGCTAAAACCATTGCTCCGTCAGGAGAACCACGAGTAAAATCAAGAGTAAACGATCCACACTTAACTGGTTTAAACCCTAAAACAAATTTTCTATATTCTCTAGAAGAAACTTGAGAAGGGATATCAAAAGAATAATTCTTTAAAGTTCTTGTAAAAGTATTTGCAGTTCTTGCAGAGATTATTGCAAGTCTAGGCCACCTAAAAACTTTAGGGGTTCGAACCTGTTTTTCTACAAGCGGAGGAACTTTTACTACTTTCATAACAACTTCTTAGTCCTCCTTAAATAAAATGCTTTGCTCTAAAAATTGTCTTAGTAAAAGCTATTTGCTTTTACTTGACCCTTGGTAAAGTTGTCCAAGAAATGACATGTTTTTATAATTTTTAAAAAATGAATTTTGAAAAATTAAAAATTTCCCTTTAGAAATAAATTTAGTTTTAAGGAAATACTCTTTTTCCTTAAGATTTTCTTGCTTTTCGTTCTTTTTGCATTGCTCTTAATTTAATTAATTTGTGTCTTAGCGTAATTGCATTACTGAATGCTCTTCTTCTTTTTCCTTCTAAATATGCAAACTCGTTAGTTCCACCAAATTCCGGTTCTAGTATTTTTAAAGTGTGGGACAAATCTCTTTCAAGTTTTTCAAGCTTTTGTACCTTTTCCCAATCATTTTTAGCCCTTGGTTCTTCACTTAACCTAAGCGCTCTTTTCATAACCTCTTGTGGGCTAACTTTTTTTCTAATAGAAATTCCAGCCACCCTAATACAGGTAGGTGTTCTTTTTTTAGGCAAAGCAACTTTCATACCTTACTCTTTGTAATAATCCCTATAAAAACTTACTTGTTGAAATTGGCAAAAATTTGAAAATGTGTTATATGAAAGTGACGAGCATTTTTTGTGATTTTCAAAGCAAAAGCATTTATTCCTTTCTACACATCTTTGCATAATGCCTTTGCAAGAAAACCATTTCCCCCAGGGACATAATTCAAAAAAAAGCCATTATATTGGTCCAGAACCAAGAGCTTGGCAAAAAGAAGCAATAGCACATTGGTCTCAATATAACAAAGGAATAATTCAAGCGGTGCCAGGGTCAGGAAAAACAATTCTTGCAATAGAAACATTTTGTCAAAAATTAGATGAAAACCCAAACGTTAGAGTGCTAATTGTTTGTCCAAGGTTGACTCTAATAAAACAATGGACTAACGAAATTTTAGAAAACACTTCACTAAAACCAAAAGATATTTATGAAATTTCTTCAAAAAACGAGGTTGGGGCATTTAAAAAAGCTCAAAAAAAATTTTCCCAATATAAAGTATTCATTTCAACATTTAATCAAATAAAACAATTCTTTTCACAAGAAGGGTGGAAGAACCACGAGTGGTTCTTAATAGTTGACGAAATGCACAACACTACCGAAGGGTATAATTTTCCTGACGAACCAATAAAATACAAATTAGGTTTATCAGCTACTCCAAAGAAAAGAGGAAAAGCATCAACCTTCAATTTAGGGGGAATAATTTACACCTACTCTTTTGAACAAGCACTAAATGATAAAATAATTTTAGAACCAGAATTCAAACTAATTCTTTATTCAATTGATAAACAATTATTTGAAAAAATACTTGAAGCAGAAAACAATGCCGAACTAACAGATGCTCTAATGGATAAAGCTTACAAATCATTCATGCATGACTCAAAAAAAGAATACACAAAAGAAGACATAAAAAAATTGTGCGAAATTGACCAAAAGGGTGGGATGAATGAAGATTTAATAAAAATTGATAAACAACAATTAAATAAAAAAGCAGGGGAAGAAGATTTCTTCACCTCAAAAAATGTTGACTTTTTAGGAATACAAAAAATTTTAAAAGAAAAATTTAATATTGGTTCAGAGGGTGTTGGAGAAAAAAGCCCAAAACAAACACTAGTGTTTGTTAATAGAATAAAAAAAGCTGACCTGTTGAACGAAATGCTTTTAGCAGAATTTAAAAAACCAATCTCTCACTCTTACCATTCTCAATGTTTGGAGTATAATTACAAAGATCATTTTGAAAATATTTCAAAAAAGTTTGAAGAAAACAAATTTAATGTTTTAATTTCAGTAAGTACACTGGGAGAGGGAATTGATTTTCCTTATGCTTCACACGGAATTTTAGCTAGTCCCGTACACAACCCAA
>CAZJVN010000015.1:4245-7700 GCA_964549775.1 uncultured archaeon
CAAAAAGTTGGAAGATTACTTAGAAAATACAAGGACCAAGAAAAAGCAGTGATTTACTATTATGTTCCTTCTGAATTAATTACACGTTTACTTTCGGATCCAAAAATTGCTCCAAATTATTTAAAATCAGTACTAAAAATTGCTGATGAACACAAAAATCTTTACTTTGTTGATAGACAAACCTTGCAAGAAAAAAGAGGTTCATTAGCGGATCTATTAAGTCAAGGAGCGGCTTATGAAAGAAACGAAGATATTGAAAAATTAAAAATTCCTTCAAAACTTGACTCAATTTTAAGATGTTTTAGAAGAGTGTACCCAAAAAGTTTTAAGCACTGGAAAAAGTTTTGTACAGAAGAAGGAGATTTTTCAGAACTAGAGCAAAAAATAATTGAAAAAAGCAACACAGCTTTATTTATTGCAGAAAATTTAGAAAAAAACATTATAAAAGTTCACAAATTGCAAGAAATATTAGTCAAAGAGGAAGGGAATGCTTGTAGAAGAAGCAATACGACTAGGAGTAATAACAAAAATAAAATACGGACTTGAAATAGAGAATTACTTTTTACAAAAACCCTCTCAATTAGACCCTGCTGAACAAAAAATGCTAATAACTTCGCTAAAATCAGAGTACGCAAATTTTAGAAAACAATCAGTTTTAACAAAAAAAGAAATCGAAAAAATAAAGTCAATTATCCCAGTGTTAAAAAAGAAAACCTCTCCAAAGAAAAAGAAACTCGACGCGATGTTTGCGCTCTCAAAATCCTTCTTCACCCTTCAATCAATTTTCCTTGATCAATTAGAGCTTGAAGTAATAGCAAAATTAGCTGATAATGAAAGATTTGTTCTAACAATAGGAAAAGACCTTTTTGTTGCAAGTGCAGAAATTAAATCCTACGCTTACCCAGAAGAATTTGGGTATAGTAGATGGCAGGAACCTCCAAAAAGAAAAGAAATTCCGCTAGTTCCCCCAGTAGAACAATTTTGTAAAGAATTTTTAAAAGAACACTCAGAAGAAGTGCTACCAAAAGAAAAAGCAGAAATTTTAATTAAAAAAATAAATTCAGAAACAAAAACAAACTTTACTATTGAAGAAATCAAAAAAGAACTAGAAAAAGGAAAATTTGTTGGAAAATACTCGCTCTCAAAGTGCTTCTTTGCAATAGAGACGCTAGAAAAAATGAAAAAATAATTCTTGTTTTAAATCGCTAACAAATACTGTCCAACAAACAGCGTTATATTTGGAGTTATTAAAATCCAGAAATTTTTGTTTTGTTTTTTCTTGAAAAGTATTCATATATTGGTAAAGCTAGTAAGTAAACAATTAGTGACCAAATAATTAGTGGTAATTCTATTCCAAAAATTATAGTTCCTTGCCAGTATTGGGTTAGTAGCATGAATGCACAAAATAATGCTCCAATAACTGAAGGCAGTGGAACCTTACCAAAATTGAGCGGAGAAACATAATTTTCTTGCTGTTTTTCTCTCAATCTGATAGCAATTAATGAAATATTAACAAAAAAGAACACTAAAAATATGGCTGCAGTGGTCAAATTCCCAAGGGTATGTAAATTTCCTAGACTTAAAAATAACATGGCTATTCCTGCAGAAGCAACGATAGCATTAGTGGGTGTTTTTGTTTTTCTATTAATTACTCTAAAAATTTTTGGTAAAAGTTTTTGCTCAGCAAGACCATAAATGTACCTGCTGCAAACAATTAACAAAATCAGAACAGTGTTAAAGGTTGCAAATAATGCAATAATGCTTAACCAAAAACCAAACCCTGGCATAATTGTACTTTCAGCAACAAGAGCTAAAGGACCTTGAGTTATACTTCCTGAGGTTTTTGAAGCCTCACTTAAAGTAGTTGGGTTAACTACACTCACTGCAACTAAAGCTACGAGTACATAAATTATTGTTGAAATTACTAAAGCAAATATCATTGCTTTTGGAACAACTTTTTTTGCATCCTTTACCTCTTCAGCAATATTAGCTATTCCCTCAAATCCAAGGAAAGCAAAAAATACTAAAGCCACTCCAGAAAAAATAGAAGGGGCAAGTTCAAACCCGCTAGTTCCATTAATTCCTTCAAGTAAATTAACTTGCCCAATATAAGGTAAACCAAAAATAATTATCAAAATTAATCCAACTGCTTCAATAAAAGTAAATAAATTATTTAAAAAAACGCTTTCTTGTATCCCTAAAAAATTAATTATCGCGGCGGCGACAATAACTACAAGAGCAACAATTATTGGAGAAATTAAAAAAAATAATTTAAAGTAAGTAGCAAAACCAAAAGCAACAGTAGCAACAGAAAATAAATTACTTAACAAAAAAACAAATCCAATAAAAAAAGCTAGTCTTGCACTCTTAAAAGCTTTTAACGCAAAAACACTCTCTGCTCCGCTTTTAGGAAATCTTGAAACAAGTTCAGCATAAGATAATGCAGTTAGTCCAGCAATAATTGCTGCAACAATAAAAGCAAGCCAAAGAGCGTTTCCAGTAATCCCTGCAGCCACTCCAATTAGTGCATAAATACCAGCACCAAGTATAACTCCAATTCCATAAATTGTGGCTTGAGCTAATGAAACACTTCTTTCAAGGGGCAAAAAATCACCAAACTAACTTCTTTTTCTTCCCACTCTAATAATTTTGTTCTTTCTTTTAGTAGTTCTTTTCAGCATATGTGGGCCTTCTTCTTTTAATAATTTTTTTTGCAAATACCCTCTACCATAAGTTTCTCTTCTAAAATCTTTTGTGGTTGAAAAAATTAAATACCCAAATAATGCAACTATTAAGAAAGCAATTATGTTTGTAGGGTAAGGGAAAAGATTTATTTCTGGGTCAAGGTAAAGATAAATGCTAACAACAAGAGCGCTTGTGAAAACAAATTCTGCAAAAACTAATGTAATTACTTTTCTGTTTGCCCCAATAATTTTCTCTTTAGATTTAGAAAAAATGAATTTGACTAACTCTTTGTGTACTTTTTGAACAGTAGCATCTCTTGAAGCAATTCCAAAGTAAATAATTGTATAAAATAATATTGAAGCAATAAGCCACAAAATATTTTGTAAAAGAATTTTTCCACTAAAAAGAATAAGTTGATTATTTATTACTTTAAAATCAAGAATAAAAAATACTTGAAGTATTATTAAAAAAATTAGTAATGTTTCCTCAGCAATAAATAAAATCGCCCTGTTTCTTGAGGTAAAAATTACTGTGCCTGAATTTGCTTTTTTGGAAATTGAACTATTTTTTGTTTGATTCATCTTGAATTAAAAAAGCAAAACAAGTAAATAAACCTTACTTTTTCAAATAATTAATTCATTTTAAGAATTATTCACTAATTTGTATTATTATTTAATTTTATTTAATTATAGGTGCGCTGAAGAAAATTATTCTCTCCAAGTTACTTTAATATCATCAGTTCTTTGTTTTGGCAAAATCATTGATTTGTT
>CAZJVN010000015.1:7710-16544 GCA_964549775.1 uncultured archaeon
TTAGATGAGTTTTAACACCTGAATTGTGCATTACAATTCCTGTCCAAGCAATCATTGCGGCATTATCTACCATTAATGAATTTGGTGGGACAAATAACTTTGCTCCCCTTTCTTTGCACATTGTACTAACCATTTCTTGTAATGGTTTAGAACAACCCACTCCGCCTCCCAAAATTACTTCATTTTTCCCTGTGTGCGCAAGTGCTCTTTCTGTTACTTCAGTAAGCATAGCAAATGCATTATGCATTGTAGAATAAACTAGGTCTTCTTTTTTTATTTTTCCTTCACTAATTTCTTTAATTTTTTTTGTAGAATTAGTTAAGAGTCCACTAAAAGCAAGATCCATTCCCTTAACAGTGTAGGGAAGTTCAATAAGGTCTTTTCCTTGGTAATACATTTCGCTTAATTTTGGCCCTGCAGGAAAACCAAGACCCAGTTCTCTTCCAAAATTATCCAAAAAATTTCCTATCCCTACATCAAGAGTTTCTCCAAAAACTCGGTAGTATGAGTTTTCATAACAAATAATTTGGGTATTTGCTCCTGAAGCATAAAGCATTATTGGGTCTTTTGCTTTACAAATTTTTCTACCAATCTCAAGGTGTGCAACACAATGGTTTACTCCAATAATTGGTTTTTTTGTTTTTAAGGAAACTTGCCTTGCAAGATTTGCTCCAACCCTAAGTGCATTACCAATTCCAGGGCCTTGAGAGAAAGCAATTAGATCAATATCTTTTAATGAAATTTTAGCAATTGACAAAGCTTGTCCAATAATTTGTGTTGCATGTTTGTAGTGGTGTTCACTTAACTCTCTTGGTATCATCCCTCCGCTAGTTGTGGTGTATGATTTTTTCTCATTAGATAAAATATTGCAAGTACTTTTTGTGTAACCTATTTTGTCAATATTACTTTCGACCACACTAACTCCAAAAGTGTGTGCAGTTGACTCAATTCCTAAACAAATCATAATAATCCACTATCCAAAAAAGAAATATATCATTATTGCAACAAGATCATATAACAAGTGTCCAAAATAGTTTTGTATAATTGATTTATTTCTCTTAAACCAATAAGCAAGTACAAGTCCTAAAAAAAATACTCCAATTAATTGAGCTATTGAATCATACCCTATGTGGGCAATAGTAAAAATTATTGTTGAAACAAAAATTCCCAGTCTTGGTTGAAGAAACGCTCTAAAAAAGAATTCTTCAGCAAACAAAACCACTACTAAAAGCATTAAATAATTTATAACTCCACTTTCTAGTTCTTGAGAAATGACATCTCCTACTTTTTCAAGATCATTTAACTTGTATTGTCCAAGTCCATTTTGCTCTAGAACAAAATCAATTACACTAATTGCTGTTGCAATAACGATGAATCCTAAAAATAATGCAGAAAATAAAGCAACTGAACCAATAATTTCTTTTTTCAGACTTTTATTTTTTGGTAATAGTTCTGTTTCTATTTTTTTGTTATTCATTTTTTTAAAGTATTTCAAATAAAGTATTGGAACTAAAATTAGTAGTGATATTAGTAGTAAATAAAACATAAGAATAGTTTAGTTGTTACTAAATTTAAGGGTTTTGTTTTTTAAAAATATTTTAAATTATAAAAAAAGTTAACCAGTAATTACTGGTTAACAGTATTAGATTTTTCATTTATTTCATTTCTGTGAATCCACATTTTCCGCAAGCTCTTCTATTTTTATGTTCTCCCATAAAAACTCCTGCTCCGCATTTTGGGCAGAATTTTGCTTTTCGTTTAATAGCGTCTTCACTAGTTTCATATTGTTTTGATTTTGCTATTTTTTTTGTTTTTTTGCTTAAATCCATTTTTCATTCACCTCTAAGGTCTTGGTCCTTTAACTTGTTTTGTTTTAGTTTTTTTAAACTCTTCAAAATTTCTTCCAAGTTTAGTTGAATTTTCTATTAATTTCATTGTTGCTTTGTCGGGATAAACGTTAGCAGTTATTATTAATTTTTTACTCCCATATCTTGTATCAATTTTTATTACTGCAATATTTTCTTGTGGGGCGTTAATTAGTGCAGCTATTTTTTCTCTAACCTCGTTTCTTGAAGGAATTTTTTCTTCATTCCCTTCTGCAATGATTTCTAGTCTTTTTAGTAAATCATTTTTCTTGTTTTGTGTTATTTTTAAATCCATTTTATCCCACCTTTTTTTTATCGACTTAATCTTAAAGCGAATTTTCCTTTTCTATTTATTCCCATTTTTTGTGCCAGTTCTGATTGTTCAGGTTTCATTATTACAACATATCCTCTCCAAAAGGTAGTGAATGTTTTTTCTCCACAATTTGGACAAGTGTCTCCTTCTTCTACAATGAATCTGCAAGTTCTACAAGCTCTTTCTTTTAACATTTTCTCACCGCTTTATTTTAACATTACTTCTTTTATTTTTTTATCTTTCTTTTCTTTCTTATCTCCCTTTTTGGCAGATTTTTCATCAATTCTTCCCCAATCAGGTTTTCCTAGGAAAGGTTGTCTCATTGTTAAACCAATCTTTGAACTTGAAACATCTCCTTTTAGAGAAATTGTGACAATTCTTGCTAATACTGTGTCGTCAACAACAATTTTTTTGTCAGTTTTCTTTCCAACAAATCCTGGCAGTTTTGAATCGTAATTAATATAATCATCCATTAATTGACTTACGTGGATTAATCCTTCAATTGGTCCAATTCTAACAAATGCACCAAATTCTGTTACTTCAGTAATACTTCCTCTAACAACTTCTTGTACTTGAGGCTTGTAAGTTAGCATTTCTATTTCTGATTCGTAGTACGCTGCTCCGTCTCCAGGAATAACGTGTCCATCCCCAATTTTTCCAATACTTGTAACAGCAATAATAACTCCATATTCTTCTTTTATTCTTCCTTCATAATCTTCTCTACAAATTTCAAGTAGCGATTCTTTTAGGTTTCCACCAAGTTTTTTAGGAGGCACTCTCACTTTGTCCATTATTTTCGTTTTATAGAACACTTCGCTCACCATCCAATCCAGAAATACTAATGCAAGAATAAGACTAATCATTTCGTTTTTCGTGACTAGTTCTTAACATATTTCTCTAAAATAAAGTTTATAAACCCTCTCAAAACCACTAAAATTTGTTTCATTCTTTCAAAAACTATTAAAGTTTAATTTACCTCAATTTCACTTGTTTCAATAAAATTCAGGCTTCTAATAAAAATGGTTTTTCCACCAATTTTTCTTATCTTGTCTCGTAATGGCTTATCATTAGTAGCAATAACATACCCTTCTTTTGCTTTTTCTACTAGTTCTTCATCAACATTTTCGGTAGTACTATCAATTATTTTTACATCATTATTTTTTAGAATTTGTTTAACTAAAAGTAATTCTTTAGCAATTTTTTTATCTCTTTTTCCAAGGACTTCTAATTCAAAAATTACTCTACTTAAAGTAAAAAATCTGCATTTTATTTTTGTTTTAATTTCATCAAGCCCATGAATTTTGTATCTAACCATTGTTAGTAAAAAATTTGTGTCAATAATTATTTTGGTTGGTTCAATAAAAGAATTTTCTGGAGAGTTGTTATCTTTTTGAGTGTTGTCTTTCTCATCAGAGTTAAGCAATTTCGGCATAAGCAATCAACCGCCATTGTCCGTTAATGTTTTTGCTCACAGCGACTTTTTCTTTTTTCTCAACAATTACTTCATTTTTTAGAACAACCGTAGCTGTCTTGTTATCAGTTTTTGTAATTATTCCAACAGCAGTATTTGTTCCAATAGTTAGTACTACCGGTTCGGTTGTTTTTAGTTTAATGTTTTCATGTAACTCTCCAAGCATTCTTTCGAACATAAATAATTTTAGTTCAATGTTTTTTGTTGGTGCTGGAAGTGAATTTGGTTTTGCAGCAATCATTCCTCTAAGTCTATCTCCTTGTGTAACACTAGGGTCAAGTGTAGTCCCAACAGCGATTAACCCGCCAGGAGTAGCTTTATTTATTTCTCCGACACTTGTGGCTAAACTATTTACTTTTACAATAATTTTTTTCCCATCAAACCCTGGGCATAATTCTAACTCATCCCCAATATGTATTTCTCCTTGTGAGATACTTCCTCCAATTACCCCTCCGTGCAGGTCTTTTATTTTTGTTCCGGGTTTATTAATATCAAAACTTCTAGCAATGAACATTTTTGTTGGTAGGGCAGGATCATATTTTTTTGTTGGGATATGTTCTTCAATTGCTTTTATTAAAAGGTCAAGGTTTGTTCCAAAATTAGCGGACACTGGAATTATTGGCGAATCTTCATATCCGTATTCTTTTAAAAAATTTTTTATTGCTTTATAATTTTCTATAGCTTGTTCTCTTGTGAGTAGATCCACTTTGTTTTGTGCAACAACAATTTTTTCTACACCTGCAAATTTTAGTGCCATTAAGTGTTCTATTGTTCTTGGTTGTGGGCATTTTTCGTTTGATGCAATAACTAGTACTGCTCCATTCATTAGTGCAGCCCCAGAAAGCATTGTTGTCATTAGGGTTTCGTGTCCAGGAGCATCAACTACTGAAATAGTTCTCTCCCCAATTATTTCTCCAAGTTCCGTGTCTTTTTTGTTTGAGTAAATTATCCCGCTATGACTTTTTATTTTGTAAAAAATAGCATCAGCGTATCCAAGTCTTATAGATATTCCTCTTTTTAGTTCTTCACTATGTGTATCACACCATTTTCCTGTTAGAGCTTTTGTTAGTGATGTTTTTCCATGATCAACGTGACCAATCATTCCAATATTAATTTCAGGTTGAATATTTTCTTGAGTAGCTTTAGTTTTTTTGTGTTCTTCTTTTGTAGTAGTTTCTTTTAATTTGTGTTCTTTTTTTTCTGCAGAGTGAATTTCTTTTATTTCTTTAATTTTTTTAATTGCTTTTTCTTTTTTTATTTTTGGAGTTTTTTCTTTTGTATCAGTTTTTACTGTTTTGTCTTTTTTTGTAACCAAATCAATTCACCATAATTATAATATTTATTTTAACAAAAAAATAAAATTGAGAGAAGGACTATCTTCTCTCAATAAATTATTTTAGTGTCTTGCTTTCTTTGTCCAGTTTCGGCTGGACGAAACGAGAACGCATTCAGCTTAGCTGAATGCATTTGTTTTTAGTGTCTTGCTTTCTTTTTTACAGCATCTCCAATTTCTGCACTTCCAGCCATTTCTTTAGCTTTCTTTAGTGCTAGTTCTTTTGCTGACATTGTTTCTTCAGGATTCACTTCTTTCTTTCCTAAGAGTGCGTTTATATCCACACTTCCTTCTTTTGTTACTACCATATTTATTTGTGTAGTATCTTCTCCGATAGTGTTTCCTCTTACACTTATTCTTTTCTTTTCTCCTTTATGTGTTGCCTTGAAGCCTAAACTGTCTGCTGTAAAGATTCTTTTTCTTCCTGCCCCTGGTAAACTTGGGTACATTGGGAATCCGTCTTTATCGCTTCCTCCAGTTATCTTTGCTTCAAAGCCAGTTAAACCTAACCCATCCAATTTCACAGTTTCACCAATTTTTTTTCCTAAGAAAGTTTCTTGGTCACTTGTTGCTGAATAGGCTTTTCCAGACTTTGTGCTTACAACGAATTTCATTAATTTCACCTCTTTCGTCGCGTTATACTTCAAGACATTTTAATAATAAAATCAAAATGCTTTTTTATAACAATAAATTCTCCTTTTTTAATTAATTTTCTTTTTTTTATCACTTGTAGTTAATTATTTTTTCTTCCCAAACCCTTTTATTTACTCTTATTTCATTATTTTTTCTTTTCTTTTACTCTATTTCTTCACTTTTAGTATTTTTTTGTTTTTCTTTGATTTTCTCTATTAACTCAAGTTCATCAGAATTAAATTCTTTAATAAATTTTTGAATATCTCCATATTGGTGTATTGGGATGCAAGAGTAAAGTACCTCTCCTTCAAATAAATTTCTTCCAATAGTTGCTCCGTCAATTGCAATAGCTGCTTCTTCTCCTTTTTTTAATTCTTTTAGTGTTTTTCCATTGTTTTGTATTCCACTAATTTTTCCTATTACTTCTCCGTTTTTGTTCATCACTTTCCATCCTTCTTTTAGTTTTCCTTCATTTACTTTTGCTCCAACAATTGCGGGTTTATTGTTTCTAAAAACTTTTCCTCTAATTAATTCAAATTCAACAGGCCACACAAGACAAGCTAGTTCTTTTTCTTTTTCAGCTTTTGTTACATCAGTACAGTATTTTTTATAAAAATCAATCAAACTATAAATTACTTTTTCATTAAATATTTTTACATTCCTAAAGTCAGCTTCTTTTCCTGCTTCTTCATCAACATCAACATTGAATCCTAAAACGCATGCTTGAAGAGGTTCGCTCTCCAGCATTGATGCTGCTTCCATTACATCTTTTCTAGTGATTTTTCCTATCTCTGCTTTTCTTACAACAATATTTTCTTTTTTCAGTAATTCAACAAGTGCTTCCATGGATCCTATTGCATCAGTTTTAACTATTACTCCACTTGTGTTTGATTCAAATTTTGTTTCTTTGAATTCTTCTTGTAATTGTTCTATTTCATTTCCGTTTTTTACTACTAGCATGGTTGAACCAACAAGTGCATCTTCAAGTCCGGGCGCAGATATTTTTAGTCCTGCAGCAGCAAAGATTTGTTTTACTGGAGTAAATTTTTCTTTAGTGTTTTTCATTTCTTGCAAGGGTTTTGGTTGAAGTAGTGCTCTTACTTTTGTTTTAATTACTCCATTTTTTCCAACTACAACAATTTCATCATTAACACTAATACTTCCTTCATAAAGTATAACATCAATTGTTTTTCCTAATCCCTTTTCTTCTTTAGCTTCAAGTACCGCCCCTTTTCCTGCTTCTTCGTGATTTATTTCTAGTTCTTTTTCTAAGTATTTTTGACTAAGTCCAGCAAGGAGTGTTATTAGTTCTGGTAGTCCTTCTCTTGTTTTTGCAGAACAAGGAACAATTGGGATTTGTTTTCCAAAAGCACATCTATCAAATCTTTCTCCTTCAAAACCGTGTTTGTATAGTTCTCCTACAAAAATATATAATTTTTCGTCCATTTGTGCTTTTACTTTAGCATCATGAGTTGCTAAGTTTTCTAAATAACTTCCTTCTTTTGAAGAGTAAAATGGGAGCATATCAATTTTGTTCATTGCTACAACAAATGGAACTTTGTATAATTTTAGTATTTCAATAGCTTCAATTGTTTGTGGTTCAATGCCTTGCATAGCATCAACAACTAAAATTGCAAGATCCGCAATACTCCCCCCTCGTTTTCTAAGGTTAGTAAAAGCTTCATGTCCTGGTGTATCAATTAGTAAAAGCCCAGGTATTTTTAATTCAAAACCAAATTTTTTGATAATGTTTCCTGAAATTTTTTGAATAACTTCTAAAGGTACTTCAGTTGCTCCAATGTGCTGAGTAATAGCTCCTGGTTCTTTTGCAACCACTCTTGTGTTTCTAATAGCATCAAGAATTGAAGTTTTTCCATGATCAACATGACCCAGAACTGTAATAATTGGTTGACGTATCATTTCACTCACCAGATTTTTTATTTTTTTTAAACTTAATTTTTTTTATTAATTAATTTTTAACTAATATTTTTTTAATAATCAAATATTTCTTTTTTTTCAAAAAATCTTTCAATTTCATACCCTGCAACAGATTCACTACTTGAAGTGTGGATGTATTCTTTTCCGTATTCTTCTAAAATATTTTTTCCAAACTTTACTGCTTCTTTTCCTTCTATTGCTATTAACATTGTTGGTGTTTTTAGTAACTCTGACATTTCTTTTGCTTTATCTTTTTCACTTTCTTTTCCTACTTTTTTTTGTAAACTAAAAATATCCATTCTTTCTAGTTTCATTCCAATTATTTTGTAATCGTTTTCGTTTATTTTTTTTATAACTTCCAAAAACTTTTTTTCACAAAAAGCTTTTGGAGTTATGATTATTAAATTTTTCATTTTATTCACTTATTTTGATAGTACATCATGATTTTCTGGTTTGTATCCTTTCATTTTTTTGATTTCTTTTGCTTTTTGGTGTAATGTGTGTATTTCGTGTACTGATGGGTAATCATGTATTTCTTCTGGTTTAAACCATAAATCAATTTCTCTTTTTGCTTCATCTCGTGTTCCTGAAGCATGTACTACATTTCTTACTGCTTGTTCTATTTTGTCAGAGTAAGCAAAACTTACGTGCGCAAAGTCTCCTCTAATAGTTCCAGGCATTGCTGCATGTGGTTCTGTTGGTCCACAAATTTTTCTAACAGTTGCAACAGCATCTACTCCTTCAAATACTACTGCAACAACTGGTCCCATTGTTATTAGGTCAAGAACACCCGCAAATACTTTTTCTCCTCTTCTTTCTTTTACATCAGCGTAGTGTATTCCTGCTAGGTTTTCATCAACCCACATCATTTTTATTCCTACAATTTTGAGTCCAACTGTTTCAAATCTTCTAATGATTTCTCCAGTTAACCCTCTTTGTACTCCGTCAGGTTTTACTACAAGCAATGTTTTTTCTATCATAGATTCACCCTCTGATTTTATTCTTTCTTTTTATCTTTTGATGTGACTCTTGCTTCTTTTACTTTTTTGTAAGCTTCAGTCCATCTTGTTTTTACAGGTTTTCTATTTAGTTTCAAAGCGTTTTTTTCGCACTTTGTTGAACAAAAATAAAAACTTGTTCCATCTTTTTTAGCGTAAAGTTTTCCTCCACCAATTGGTAAGTCACTTCCGCAAAAACTACATTTAACCATTTTTTAATCACCTTTGTTTTTTTATTGAAGCTTTTGATTTTAGCATTTTATGCTTTAATCTCCTTTGCTTC
>CAZJVN010000016.1:0-16386 GCA_964549775.1 uncultured archaeon
GCAACAAAGTTAACTATTTCAAATTCAACATTTCTTTTAATTTTAACATCTTTTTGAACTTCGTGAATCATTTTGTTTGCTTTTCTAATTCCTTGCTCAATTTGTTCCTCACTACTTGCTCCAGAGCAAATAATTTTACCGTTTTTGAATAATAGCATTGATACTTTTGGTTCCTTAATTTTTAGAATTGCTCCTGGGAATTGTTCCGGTTCATATTCAATATTTGGAATCCCTACAGCTAAAGAGTATAAGTCAAGCGGCTGATCAAGCGAAGCAGCGGCAACCATGTTAACTACTGTGTATTTCATTTCACAACACCCCACAAAGTCCTTTATAAAGGGACAAAGCTAACAGAATAAAACAAAGAAAGGTTTAAAAACTCCCTTTTAAACCTATAAAAAGTCCAAAAAATAGAGAGCTTTTTTGTTATTTATTTTTTTCAAATAAAGAGATTATTGTTTTATATACTTCTTTAGTTATTTTACTAATATGTTTTTGAACAATTTTGCAAAAGGATTCATTGAAGCAAGACCATTATTGATGGTAGTATTTTTAGGAATTGTAGGTTTTTTTGCTCCAATTGCTTCCATTTTTGTTACTGGAATAAAAGGACAACAAATATTTGTTCAATTCAATAGTTCAATGCTAATGGTTCTCTCGCTTTTAGTGATAGTTTTTTTTGTAATAAAATCTTTTGACTTCTTTTTTAATAGAAATCCAAAACTTTTTATAATTTCAATAATTACACTTTTGTTAATTATTATTTCTTTTATGTTCAATCTAGTAGTTTTTGTCTCAATGTGAATCAATTTAGTAGTTTAACTTAAATCAATTTTGTTGTTTAACTGGTTAATTAAATTTATTTAAGGATTATAAGTTAATTAAAAGAGATTATTTTTTGTATTAAAGTTGTTTGTATTAAAATTGTTTAAAAGTTACTAATAATTGTTCTTTAAATTTTAGAATTATTTTAAATTTTGTTTTTTTTCTTAGAAAAAAAGCTTTTAAAAGAGTTCCCTTAAGGAATTATGTTAGTTTGGTCAAGTTAGGATCAATTATGTTTACAGGGTGGGTTTTTTTATGAATCATTTAGTTAAAAATGCAATTGCAAGAGCTCAAGCGGACAGTGCAAAAAAAGCGGCTCCAGGGAAAAGTTTTTTCCAAAAACCTTTTTTTAAAGAAAAATCAGTGGTGAGTAAAGTTAAGGAAACAAAAGCAGATAAATCAAAGAAAGGAAAAGGGCTTCACTCTGATAATGATTTAATTAAAATGCTTGAAGAAAGTCAAGCAAGAATAATGGTAGTTGGTTGTGGGGGCGGAGGATGCAACACAATCGAAAGAATGGCTGAAGTTGGAATTAAAGGAGCAAATACTTTCGCAGTAAACACTGACGCACAAGACTTACTTTCAACTAGATCTGATAAAAAACTTTTAATAGGAAAAAAATTAACTAGAGGTCTTGGAGCAGGTTCTGATCCACAAATAGGAGAGAGCGCTGCAAGAGAATCAATAGAAGAATTACAAGACACGCTTAAAGGAATGGATTTAGTTTTCGTTACTTGCGGAATGGGTGGAGGAACAGGAACAGGTTCAGCACCGGTTGTAGCAGAAGTAGCAAAAAGACAAAAAGCACTAACAGTAGCAGTAGTAACTTTACCCTTCACTGTTGAGGGAAGAAAAAGAATGGAAAACGCAATGTTTGGTTTAGAACGATTAATAGAATACACTGACACAATAATTGTAATACCAAACGACAAAATTTTGGAAATTGCTCCAGACTTACCAATTAATGCAGCTTTTAAAGTTGCAGACGAAGTCTTAACAAATGCGGTTAAGGGAATAACTGAAATGGTAACTAAACCTGGTTTAATTAACCTTGACTTTGCTGACTTAAAAACAATTTTATCAAGAGGCGGAGCAGCAATGATTGGTCTAGGAGAATCTTCAAGATCAGAAAGTGCAGAAAGTAGAGCACTTGAAGCAGTAGAAAACGCGTTAACTTCACCACTATTAGATGTTGATATTTCAAACGCAAATAGAGCATTAGTAAATGTTTGTGGTGGAACAGATATGACTTTAAGAGAAGCAGAAATGATTGTAGAAACAGTATCAACAAAAATTCACAACTCAAGTCACATAATTTGGGGTGCAATGGTTGATGAAGATATGCCAAAAAATAATATCCAAGCAATGGTAGTAATTGCTGGTGGAAAATTCCCTTACCTTGAAAAAACAGGAAAGAAAGGAAATGAAGAAATTGATTTAGGGGTAGAATTCACTTAAAATCAATTTAAATAATTTTATTTGAAAAAGTGGTTTTTTTACAAATCATTTTTTCAAAAATTTATTTTTTTGGAGTTGTAAAATTATGAGCATAATTGAAGCACTGAAAAAGTTTATTGAAGACAGTAAAAGAATATTTGTTGTATCAAAAAAACCAACAATGCAAGAATACAAACAAATGGCAATAATTATTGGAATGGGTATAATATTTATTGGGCTTTTAGGATTTTTAATTTACTTATTTTTCGCTTTAAGCGGTTTAGGTAAGTAAAAATTATTTAACAAAAAATTTAACCCTTCACAAATGGGTTTTTAAATGTTTCAAGGGTGGATTTTTTAATAAAGCAATGAATAATTAACAATTTAGTTAATTAGGATTAGCTTAGTTAATGTTAGTTAAAAATTGATTTTTAGAGGATGATTTTGTATGATATTTCCAATTAGAACAACAGTTGGTCAAGAACAAATGGTTGTTGACATTTTAGGTGCAAAAATTTCAAAAGAAGATCTAAATATTTACTCAATTGCAGTTGTTCCAGGAATTAAAGGATACATTTTACTTGAAGCAGATAATGAAATAACTGTTAGAAGAGGAATAACTGACACTCCACACATTAGAGGAAGTGGAATAGTTAAAGGAGCAGTAAATATTAATGATTTATCTTCACTTTTAGAATCATAACCATTAATGAAAACTCTTCTTGAAGGACAAATGGTTGAAATAATTTCAGGACCATTTAAAGGAGACAAAGCAAAAATTACAAGAGTTAACGCAGCAAAAGAAGAAATAACAGTAGAGTTACAAGAAGCTGCAGTAAAAATCCCAGTAACAATAAAAGCAGAGAACGTAAAAATAGTTCAATAAATTTGAATTTGGGATTTATTAATTAAATTTATTTCATTTTGATGCAACATGATGAAATTAAAAAAATAAAAAAAATAAAAATAAAAAAGATTTGAAAAAATAAAAAATGCTTCTAGGAAAATAAAAAAGGGTGTTTGATATGACTGAATTGAAAGTAATGGTTGATGCAGGAAAAGCAACTGCAGGAGCTCCACTAGGGCCAGCTTTAGGTCCAACAGGAGTAAATATTGGAGAAGTTGTTGCACAAATAAACGCAAAAACAGCTTCACTATCTGGAATGAAAGTTCCTGTTACATTAATAATTAATACTGACAAAACTTTTGAAATAAAAGTAGGACTTCCACCAATTAGTGCTTTAATTGTTAAAGAAGCAAAAGTAGCTAAGGGTGCTGCAAACCCAAAAGACGGAATTGTAGGAAATATTACAATTGATCAAGTAATAAAAATAGGGGAAACAAAATACGACGTTTTGAATGCTTACAACAAAAAATCTGTTGCAAAAGAAGTAATGGGTTCATGTAATTCAATAGGAGTAACTGTTGAAGGAATGAGAGGAAAAGAAGCAATAAAAGCATTAAACGAAGGAAAGTTTGATGAACACTTTAAGTAAAAATATTTTTTAAAAGAATTTTAAAAAATTTTTATTTAAATAAAATTTAGAAAAGATAAGTGGAACCTTTAAAAAGGTTTCATTTTATTTTTAGTTTATAGTAAAGCCAATTTTTTGGCCGATGTTAGAAGAGTGATTTTCTAACGATACCACTTTGGTGGTAGGTGAATATTATGAGAAAACAAGAAGCAATTGAAGCAGTAAAAAAAGTTCGAGAAATTAGTCCTAAACGAAAATTTACTCAATCAGTTGAACTAATGATTAATTTCACTGGACTTGACATGAAAAAACCACAAAACCAGGTTTATGTAAAAGTTGATTTACCTTTTTCTACAGGAAAAGGATCTGGAAAAGTTTTAGTTTTCGCAAAATCTGATGAATTTGTTGAAGGATTAAAAAATAAGGTTGACAAAATTATTGAAGAAAAAGATTTAGAAGCTCTTTCTAAAGATAAAGCAAAAATTACTGAAATAATGGCTTATGATGCAATTTTCTCTGAAGGACCAGTAATGCTTTCTGTTGCAAGATTCTTAGGACAACAATTAGCTCCTAAAGGAAAAATGCCAAAACCAATAATGAATTTATTATCTTTTGATGAAGTTTTATCAAGAGCAAAGACACAAGTAACAGTAACAAACAAGAAAGGAAAATTTATGCCAGTAGTTCAAGCAGTTGTTGGAAGAGAAACAATGAAAGATGAAGAAATTGCAGCTAACATGGTTTCTATTTATGATATTGTAATGAACTCATTACCACAAAAGAAACAAAACATAAAAAACGCTTACGTAAAATTATCAATGGGACCAACTGTTAAAGTAGGTGAGCAACAATGACATCACACACAAAAAAATGGAAGAGTGCAAAAAGAGATGAAGTTGCAAAACTTGCAAAAGATTATCCATTTATTGCAGTTGCTACTCTTGAAAAATTACCAGCAAGTATTGTTTCAGTTTTAAGAAAAAGATTACACGGCGAAGCAACAATTATTGTTGCAAAAACAAGAGTAATACAAAAAGCATTAGCAGAAGCTGGGGTAAAAGACGCAAAATTAAATGAACAAGTTAACAAAAGTGTTGCAGTAATTTTTTCAAAAAAGAATCCTTTTGAATTATTTTCTTTTGTAAAAAAGAATAAAGGAGAAGCTTTCGCAAAAACTGGAGATATAGCTGACAAGGATATTTTAGTACAAGCAGGGGATACAGGTCTTCCTCCTGGTCCAGCATTGTCAACACTAAAAGCTGCAGGGTTACAAGTAAAAATGGCTGGCCCAACAATTTCTGTTTCAGCTGATAAAGTTGTTACAAAGAAAGGAGAAGCAGTTACAAAAGAAGTTGCTGATGTTTTAGGAAAATTAAATATTAAACCAATGAAAGTTGGAATGAAAATAATTGGTGTACTTGATAAGAATGATAATTGTTATTATTCTTCAGTAGCACTTGATGTTGATGAAGAAGAATTGTTTGATAAATTTGTTTTAGCATACAAACAAGCTTTCAATTTAGCTGTTAATGCAGAATACTACACTGACGCTACAATTGAAACAATAATAATCAAAGCACAAAGAGAAGCTAAAGCAATAAAAGATTCTTTAGATTCAAGTAAAGGAGATGCTCCAGCACAATAATTGTTGTTTTGGAGATTAGATTTATTTTTAGAGGTGAAAATATGGAATACGTATATGCGGCAATGTTGCTTCATTCTGCAAAGAAAGAAATCAATGAAAGTGCACTAGAATCAATACTAAAAACAGCTAGTGTTGAATATGATTCAACAAGAGTTAAAGCATTAGTGGCTTCAATAAAGAACATAAACATCGACGATGCAATCGCTAAAGCAGCTGTGGCTCAAGTAGCAGCACCAGTAGCAGGCGCAGCACCAAAAGCAGAAGAACATAAAGAAGAAGACAACAAAAAAACAGAAGAAGAAGCAGCTGCCGGACTTGGGGCTCTATTCGGATAGAAATACTTTTAAGGCAAGGGTTTTGTGTAATCGCAAAAAATGCGTTTTTGCAAAACTCTAGCTTCTTATTTTTAGTATTTCACTAAACTTTTTTTAATAAACTAAACAAAATTGGTTTTTTTAAATAACTTTTTAATTGTCAAAAAGAGTTGTCCAACAAATAGTGTCAAATATTGTTTTTTTAATTAGAGTAAAGTGGTAGTTGTTTTAGCTTTTCCATTTTCCAGATTTTTCTCGTTCTTGAATAATTTTTCTTCTTTCCTTTTTCTCTTTTTTTTCCTCTCTTTCTTGGTCTTTTGCTAGTTCCATTGTTCCTTTTAATTTTTCTTCTTCTCCTAAAATAATTTTTCTAATTTTTTTTATTATTCCTTCGTTATTTTTGCTCTTATTCCTTGCAGCTAATGCTCTTTCTTCTCTTAAAGAATGAATATAATCTTTAATGTTGGTCCGTATATCAATAATTTCATTTTTTACTTCTTTTGATTGTTTTTCATAATCTTCAGGTATGATTAATCCAGCTTTATAGTGCCTGTCAAGGTCACTAAGCCCTTTTTCTAGCGCTCTTAGTTTTGTTCTTGACTCATCAAGATCAAGAACTATCTTTTCACGATTTTCTGTTTTATTAGTTAAATTTTTGAATTCAGTTTCATAGTTTTTCTTCATAAAAAAGTATTCTGCGTCAGAAATCTTCTTTTTAGTTAAAGCCTTATCCAATCTATTTAGCACTGAATTAACTTTTTCAGCTCTTGAAAATCTGTCTCTTCTGGGTCTATTTGATTTTAGGCCTACATAAACTAAAAATAATAACAAAACTGCCAATAGAGCAGCTATTGCGTATAAGTAAACAGCGATTGTTTCTTTTTGGGTGTAATTAATTTCAATACCAACATTTTCAATAGTTTTGTAATTTTCAAATTTGGTTAGTGCAATATAATCTTCAACAATTATTTTAGCCGATTCTATTTTTGAAGAAACAATGATTAAATCAATGCTTGAAATTAGATTAGATTTTTTTGATTCTTCTCTTTGCATTGACTCTTCATAAGTTGCATTTTCTAAAAAGAATTTTGAATGATCTAAAAACAAGTTTGACCAAATGGAGGTGTTTTTTGAATTCTTTTCTAATAAATCATTTATTTTTATTTCTAGTTCTTCAGTAGTAAAATTTTCTCTTTCTTTTTCTGCAATAATAAATGCTTCAGCGAAGTACACATCATAGAGCGCAGCAAACAAAAAGTTGTTATCAAATGAGATTAGTGCAGCATTGTATCTTCTCATAGATTCTTCAAGAACACTAGTTGGAACATTTGAGTCAAATATTGTTTTTTCTACAGAACTAATTTTTTGTTTAACTTGTGAGGTAAAATCTTTTGAATAATAAACTTCTTTTTTATTAGAACTTTTTTGTCCCTCTTCAATAAAATCTTCTGAAACTTCCATCCATGCTTGTGCAGACACATAATCATAAATCATATCAAATAATGCGGCTTCTTCATCTTCTTCTCCCTCTAAATTTCCATTTTTCTTTTCAAGAATTGTTTCTAATGCGTTCTCTGCATAAGCGAGTCTTTGTTGGGCCCCAATTATCCATTCATATTTATCTATTGGAATGAATTTTGTTTGTTCTTTAATTTCATTAATTTCTTTTTGTAGAGAAGATATTTTCGAATTTAGAATTGTTGAATCTTTTGACAAAAGAGTTGGGTTTTTTGCCACCTCTTTAATTGTTCCAGCAAGTACTCTTGCATTAAACGAATAATTTGCAGCGGAATAAAGATAATTTTGGTCCAAATAAATTTGAGACATTTCAATATTTCGTTCAGCTACTCCAAGTTGTGCATAAAAAGTGCTTCTTATTGATTCATCAAGGGTAGTGGTTTCAAGTTCTTTTTTTGCTTCTTCTACAGCGGTTTCTGCCTGTTTGATATAATTTATAGAAATTTTTTGCATAGGTTCAAGAGATTTTTTGTAACTAATTGCAGTTGGAATAAAAGTGAATTGTATATTGTTTGTGTCTACTTCAATTTCTTCAATATCTGAATAAGCATATTTTATTACATCATCAATAGTTACAACTTCTACAATTTTGATTCCAAGTTTTTCAGGACCATAAGTTAGTAAATTTACTGAGATAACTTCATCATTTTCTTTTACTACTTGATTTGCTTCTCCTTGAGGAATCATTAATAATTTTATTCCTGCTTCTGCAGCAGCTTTTGATTTAGCATACACTCCACCAACTACTCCAACTGAACCATCCGCCCTTATTGTTCCAGTAATTCCTATTTCGGGATTTAGTGATTTTTCTGAAAGTAAAGAATATGCAAGTAAAGTCATTGCTGCTCCTGCTGAAGGGCCATCTACTTCAGAAGCATTTGCTTTAATATCAAAAATATAATTAAAAAATCCTCTTTTTACCCCTGTTTTCTTTTCAGCTACTTGAAGAGCAATATTTCCAGTAGTTTGAGTGTCTTTTCCTACTAAGGAGTTAGAAGTAATAAAAGCTACATCTCCATTTCCGGGGATAGTGTATAATTTTAGGTCTGCAACTAATCCTTTTCCGTCTTCAGTTACAGCAAATATTTTTGTTTCTCCAATTGAGGTTATTGCAAAAACACTGGTTAAAAATAAAATTAAGAAAAATACAAAAAAAGTTTTTTGAATTGCAACTTTAGTTTTCATAAAAATCATCTTAATTTATTATTATACAATCTATTGTATATCCTTGTAAATTCCTGATCTAATATTGTATATAGAAAGAAATTGTGATTTATAATACTTTTTAGTAGATTTTTTTTGTTAAATTTTTGAGTATAAAGTTTGAATAATTAAAAAAAATTAGACAATATTTTGAAGGGTTGATTAGAACACTACAGCATCCATTGAAACCTTTCTCGTTGGTGGGCACGGTCTAATACAACCCTTCACTTTAGAGCAATAGACAATAATTCTTTTCTCAAAATTGCTCTATTCATATTGGTGTCTTTGTTGTTAATAAACCTAGTTGGAATTTTGTCTAGTGAAAGAGTTTTTTATATGAAAATTTTGACATATGTCTAAGTTTTTTTGGAAAAATTTTGTTTTTTTAGTCCTTGTTTTTTAGTTTTAATCCAATTACTGAACTTCCATCTTTTGCAAGGGCTACTCCAATAATTTGATCAGCTTTTTTTGTAATAGTGTCATTATGAGTTACTGAAATGAATTGACTTTTTTGAGCAATCATTTCAATTAAGTTACCCATTTTTGCTGAATTTTCTTTATCAAGTGCAGCGTCAGCTTCATCAAATGCGTAAAATGGAGCAGGGCTGTATAGTTGTATTGCAAACATGAATGCAAGAGCAGTAAGTGTTTTTTCTCCTCCACTCATTGAATCAATATTTTGTAGTTTCCCTTGTTTGTGTTTAGCTTCAATTAAAAGTCCACTTTCAAGAGGTTTTTCTGTCTCCTCAAATGTTAATTTTCCTTCTCCATTAAAAAACTTAAAAAACATGTTTTCAAAATTCTTGTTTACTTCATTAAAACAATCCATAAATACTGATACTCTCTTTACCTCAATTTTGTCAATCATGTCAAGCACTGCAAGTCTTTCTTCGTTTAATTTTTCAGATTTCTTTTGTATTTCATCAACTTCTTTTTTGAGTTCAGAGAAGTTTTCTATTGCTTTTAGGTTAACTGCTCCTATTGCAAGTAATCTTTTTTCAACAATTTCAAGTCGGTCTTTTAGATCTTCAACATTTTTTTCACTTATTTGTTCATACCCTGTATAGTTTTTCTCTTCTTCTTTAAGATCACTTTGCCTTACTTCAATTTTACTTTTTTCAATAGTGAATTCATTGATTCTTAATTCAAACTTTCTTGATTTTCCTGATTCATTAAATATTTCCTTTTCGTCTCTTTCAATGTTTTTGTCTAATTTTTCTTTTTCACTAAGTAAATTATTGCTTTTTTTCTTAGCTTCTCTCATTTCATTGTCTTTGAGTCCAACTTCTCCTTCAAGTAAGGATATTTTTTCATTTAACTCATTTATTTCTTTTTGTATTTCTTGATTTTGTTTTTCAAGTTCTTTATTTTCTTTAATTAAAGTTGTTTCTTTTGAATTAATTGAATTTAATTCATTTTCTATATTAGATAATTTTGATTCTAATAAAGATTTTTTATTTAATTCATCTTCAATTGTTTTTGAAAGTATTGAATAATCTTCAAAGATATTTTGTGATCTGAATGCATTTAATTTCTCTTTTAATGCTTCTCTTTGAGTGAAAAGAACATTGATTTGTGAATTTATTTTTTCTCTTTCTTTATTCTTTTCAATATTTGTTTGACTGGTTTGTTCTTTATTAATTTCACTAATTTTTTCTTCAATTTGTTTTTCTTTTTGTTTTATTTCACTCTCTTTTTCACATTCAATTAATAGTTTTGTTAATGTAACAAAATCTGCTTTGTTTTTTATTAAATTTTCTTTTATTTTTCTTATTATTTCAATTAATTCTTTTTGAGTGGTTTCAATTTGAGAGATGTGGTCTTTCTTTAGAGCAAGTATTTGGTTTTTTTTGTTATTTTCAAGTTTTGATTCGCATGTTGGACAATTTGAATTTGCTTTCTCAAGTTCTATAATTGATTTTTTTAGTTGTTCAATTAGTGATTCATTTTTGTTTTTTTCTTCCGTTTTAGTATTTAATTCCTCTTCGCCATTTTTTATTTTTTCTTCTAAATTGCCAGTTCTAGTTAATTCTTTTATTTTTTCTTTTTTTTCATTTATTTGTTTAATTACTTCATTTGTTTGTTTTAGTTCTTCTGCGAGTTCAATTAACTTTTTCTCATTAAAAGTTTTTTGTTTTTCTTGTTGTTTAGTAAATACTTCAAGTTCAAAAATTTGTTTTCTTTGATCCTCAATTTTTTTATTAATCTCATCTAGTTCATTTTCTTGTTTTTTCATTTCATTATTTTTTTCTTTAACTATTTTTTCAACATTGTTTTTGTTTTCTAATAAGTCTTTTAGCTTTTTTTGTATTTCTTTTATTTCTTCTCTTTGTAGATTTAGTTTTTCAGTTAGTTCTTTCTTTTGTTGTTCATTAGTTTCCATCGATTTTTTGTTATTTTCAAATTTTTTAGTGTTTTTTTCATTTTCCTCTTGTTGAAGTTTTACTTTTTCTTTTTGAAGAGCTAATTTTCCTTTTTTTTCTTCAAAAGTTCGACCAATAGTTATGTATAAGGATTCTGATTCTTTCATTATTTGCCTATTCATTTCGTTTGATTTTTCTTTTTGATTTTTTAGTTCTTCTCTTATTTTTGTAATGTTTTCGTCGCAAATATTTTTCTGTTTTTCAAGTGAAGAAATTTCTGTATTGATCTCATTCATTCTTTTTTCAATGCTATAAAGTTCTCGCCCAATAATAGTTGTTTTTATTCTTTTTTTCTCGGTTGCTAGTTCATCAAATTCTTTAGCAGCTTTCATTTCTTCTTCAAGTTCTATTAAAAATGCATTTCTTTCATTTAGAATAATTGTAGCTTCTTTAATTCTAAGATCAACTTTTCCTAGTTCCTTAATTGCTTCTTCTTTTTTTTGGTCAAACTCACTTAACCCAGCAATATTATCAATAATTGTTCGTCGTTCAAGAGGAGACATTTCAATTATTTTTGTAATATCTCCTTGAGTCACAATGTTGTGTCCAGATACATCAATTCCTAGTTCAAGTAGTAAAGAGTTGATTTCATTTAGAGTAGTTCTTTTTCCATCCAGTCGGTATACACTTTTTCCTTGTCTATCAATCATTCTACTTACTTCATACTCTTTTTCTTCGTGTCTAATTATTAGATCAACTTTTGCATAACCTTCTTTTGAATTAGTATTAACAAGATCCACTAGTTTTGATGCACGCAAGGTTTTTAGTGAGGTTATTCCAAGAACAAAAAGTAGTGCATCTAAAATATTACTTTTTCCAGAACCATTACTTCCAACAATTGAAGTAAAACCTTTACTTATTGGTATTTCAGCTTTTTTAAAAGATTTAAAATTTTTTAGAACTAATCGCACTAGCTTTGTCATGATTAAATCGCCTTATTTAGTAAGCGTAATAGTAATAAGAAATTGCTAAAACAAAAAGAGTTGATGCAATAATATCACTTGCATAAAGTAAAATCATTTCAAAATCTGCTCCAACCATTGCAGTAATCATTTCTCCAATTAGCCCAATAATTAATGAAGCGATTAATAAAATTATGATTAAGAGCAAAGCTTTCCAAAACTTTTTGTTAGTAAAAGTCCAACTTTCTTGAATAGCTTTTTTTAGATTTGTGTCAATAATTGCTGGAAGAACAAAAATTGTTTTCGTTAAAATTAATGCCATTCCTCCAAACAAAATTATTGGAAAAACTATTAGCGATAAAATTCCTTGAAGGGGAGTAATTATTGCTTCAATTATTTCAAACAAATACCCAATAATAAACATTAAAACTGTTCCAACAAATAAAACTACTATTCCATAAAATCCAAGTGTTAATGCTTTTTTCCATTCGCTAATCGAAGTATTTATCGCATCCATTATTGATTCTTTTTTAGCAAACCTTGCAATAGAAAAAATCATTATTACTAACACAGTCATGCTAATAAGCCCTAGCCCTAAAGTTAAAAGTAGTTCAATTGGGTATTGAGTCAAAATAATGAAAAGTATGTTTGATTCTACAAGTACTTCATAATTTAAAATAAAATCAGTTAAGGGCTTGTCAATTATTGTGAAAAATAGTTCTGAAAGGAATATTCCAAAAATAGTTAATGCGATTCCTGGCAAAAAAACTAGTGGGTTAAATATCATTTTTTCTAAAGTCTTTTTTAAAGAATAAACAATCATATCAAAAACCCCGTTTTCTCTTGGAACCGCTAATATTGGGTAAATCTTATTTATAAAGTTATCCGCAAAATTGTCTTTTTATTTAGGTTTTTTCACTAATTTTTGATTTATTTTTTTGAGTATTATTTTTTTTCAAGCTCAAGAAGTAGCTTTTAAAAGCTTTCCATGGCTAATTTTTCTATTACTTGGTGAGTTAAAAATGGAATTTCCAAAAGAAAAACAATTGTACTGTAAAAAGTGTAAAAAACACACTAAACACAAATTAAAAGAATTCAAATCTGGTAAAGGAAGAACTCTTGCCATGGGTAACTTAAGACACGATAAAAACACTAATCATGGTTACATGGGAAGATACAAGTATGTTGTTTTTGTTAAAAAACAAAACAAAAAGCCTACTTTTATTGCAGAATGTGCTGATTGTAAAGCTAAAATTCCTTATTCTTTAGGTAAAAGAATGAAAAAAGTAACTCAAAATTAATTGATTTTATTGCAATTAATTTTGTTTTATCTCTTTTTTTCGTTTATTTTTTTTATTTTCTAATTTTTTATTATTCATTTTTTTATTTTTATTTTTGAGTTTTTATTTTAAACTTGTATTTTTGAACTTTTATTTAATAATTATTATTTTTTATTTTCCAGTTTTTTTCTTTTCACTATATTTTTAACTTCTTTCACTCTTTTTGTGTCATGACTTTTAAGAACTCTGTTTTGCTTCTAATAAAAAAGAATCCTGGCATTGAATATGCTGATTTGCTTTCTCGTGTTTCTCTTCAATACAAAAACCCTTCTTCTGCAAATTCTGCGTTAAATAGAGCAATAAAAAATATGGTTTCTTTTGGGTTAATTAAGAAAGAATCAAATAAATTATTTGTTACTGATAAGGGATCCGCATCAATAACAATTGAAATGAAGGATAAATTAATTTTGCGTTTAAATGAAGAAATGAAAAAAACTTTTCCTAATCCTGAGGAAGTAATTCAGTATTTAATAATTTTACATCAAAGAAGTTTACAGGATTCAGACTTAATTAATACGGCTAGACAAAATGCAACTTTTACTATAAGGGATTTAGAGTTGTATAGAAAAAAGATTTTTGAGAAAAGAAGGTTTTTAAAAAAAATGAATTTACTGGTTAAACAAAATATTGAATCTCTTAAAGAGCTAGATTTTAACGATTCAATGGAATTTGTTTTTGATGGAGCGTTTGTTTTGAAAGTGACTAATTTTTGTGTTAATGATAAGTTAATTGTGGAAACAAATGATGAAGAATTGTTGTTAAAACTTCCAGCGCACTGGGTAAAACAAAATACTATTTCTGTAGAAAAAGAATCTGTTTTATTGCTTTTGCAGTTGTTATTAGCAAAACCTTCCATAAAAGCAACTTTTTATTTTTCTGGAATCAAAGGGGTTTTGTTTAGTGGTAAAATAACTTGTTTTGCTTCTTACAAAATTTTAAACAATTTTGTTAATTTGCCAGGAGTTTTGTCAGATAGTAGTGTTTTGACAAAACCTGGTTCGAATTCGACTTCTTCAGACCCAATAATTCCAACTACTAAGAGTTCTTGATTTTAAAATTAGATATTTTATTTTTTTTTATTAAATTTTGTTTCCGTTTATTGCATCAATTAGTATTGTTCTTTCTTCTCCAGTTTTTTTCTTTAGAGTTCCTTCCCAGATTGGTAAAAATAAGTGAGTTACTTCTTTTACTTTTATATTTCCCCAAAGCTTGTGCAATAGGTCTGGTAATTCTGTTTCTGGCAAAATTGGCGGAACAACAGCTATTCCTTCAACCTCAGTTATTGGTCTTTTTCCAATACTTGGTAAAATATCATGTAGTGGAGTTGGGGGCAAGTCTACAGAATTCTTTAGTTGGTATAATTTTTCATTATTAAAAGTAGTTTCTATAATTATTTTTTTCTTTAACATTTCATCAACAATTCTTTTTGCGTTGCCTTCTTCCATATTCATTTTTTTTGCAATTTCCTTTAAGCTTTTCTTTTTTATTAGTTGTCCAAATAATGTTGCTTCGCTTTCATTTAATTCATTCACAATTTTTAGTCCTTTACTTTCTACTATTTTTCCATTACTGTCGTGAATAAATTCTCCACTAATTGAGTTAACATACGCTTCTCCCATTCGGTAAGCATCTTTTTGGGTAAAATAATTATATTTTACTTTGTAAATTAATCCATATTTTAGATTTAATCTGTCAAGTATTTCTTCTTCTCCAAATAGTCCCAAAGTTTTTCTAATTCTATGTTTTGCAAGTAGAGTTCTTGCCTCTTTTTCTTCAATAGTTGATTTTAGTGCGGTTAGTTCTACATTTTGTTCAAAATCTTCTTCACTATTTTCTCCAACTTTTTTAATTTTTAATTTAGGTTCTTCTCCTTCTTTTTCTTCACTTTCATTTTCTTGATTCTCTTCTAGTTCTTTTAATTTTTCTGCCTCTTCTTCTGCTTGTACTCCAATAGCCCACAAATAAACATCATCTTTTGTAATTCCTTTTTTTTCTAGCATCCCTATTATTTTTTCAAGTGCAACTTTTTTCTTGTAAGTATTGTTTAGTGTTTCAAGAGTTTGTGCGAGTGTTTCTATAGCAATTTTTGGATCTTTTTCTAATTGTCTTAGTGTAATATTTACTGCTAGTATTTCTACTTGATCTTCTGCTAGTTCTTGTATTTGTTCGGTAGTTTCTGCATCTCTTCCTTCGTGTTGACTCATTCTTGGTCTTATACTCATAATGAAAGCACGAGAGGTAGTTTCTTGTCTATCTCCTGTGAGCGCAATTCCAACAGGCATTGTTTTGATAAAATTTGGTTTTTTGTATTGATGTGGAATTATTGCAGGAGTTCTTTTGTGAATCGCTTTAATATCATCATCAAAAACTAATTTGTGCGCCATTATTACATCAAGTTGACTTAAAACTCTAGTATCAATTGCACTTGGTTGTTGGGTTGCAAACACTAAAGAGCACCCTGGTCTTCTTCCTTGCTTTACATATTCTACAAGCGCATTACTTGCTGGGGTTTTTTGGTTTCCTCCAGGAATTAGTGTGTGGGCTTCATCAATAAATAACCAAGTTGGGGGAACATTTAATTCTACTAAATCTTCCATTGTGGTGTCAGAGAATTTTCCCGCAGCTTCTCTTCTTGTACTAAGTTTTCTTGCAGATAATAATCTTCTAGCAAATATTCCAATAACTAGCGCTCCAACATTGTCTTCTAAAAAACTTGTGTCAAGTATTGTCATTTGTCCTGCTTTACTTAACTGACTTAGTGGGGTTCCTTTTTCATCAAAAATTCCCCAGTGTTTTGCTGCATCAAATCTACTTGCAAGCGCTCTAATTGAATCAGATTTGTATCCTCTATCTTTGTCGTTAAGTTCTGAATCACTATCAAAGCACATTATTAAATCTTCAAGACTGAAAGTGTTTTGTTTTCCTCGAACTGGTTTTCCTTCTGTGGTAACATAACCTGATTTTACTTTACTAATTCCTTTCTCCATTAAAAGTCCAGTTGGAGAAAATCTATCAATTCCAAAAGTTAAACACCAATCTTCTGCAGTTAAAAGTGCTGGTTGAATTGAGAACACTGCATCATAAGTTGATTTTGGAACAGAGTTTTTCATTCCAACAGGAATGAATACTTTTACATTATCAAGGCCTCTTGGCATTAGTTCCCATTTTGCTAAAAGTTCTAATTCTTTTTCTTCTTTGTTTGGGTGTTTCATTGACCAGAAAACTCCAATAGGATCAACTACTACAATTCCAACGTTTTTGTTTTTTATCGCCATTTCTTCTGCAATAACTCCTAACACATGAG
>CAZJVN010000017.1:0-6780 GCA_964549775.1 uncultured archaeon
AATAACCCTATGCGAAGAAGGCCAAACAGAACTATATGGTGAATGCTATGACAATATTGTAGCTTACTGGCCAATGGATGAAACAACTGGAACAACCGCAATTGATTATGCTGATTTTGATAATAATGCCACTTGTACAAATTGTCCAACAATAAATCAAACTGGAAAAGTTGGAAGAGCATATTATTTTGATGGAAATAATGATGCATTAACTGCAGGTCAAACTGGTATTCCTTTTGGAACAAGTAATAGAACTTTTTGTTCATGGATAAAAATTGATGATGACGCAATAAGTCAAGAAAGAGGAATAGTTGGTTATGGTACTAGTTCTTCTGGTCAATGGTCCTATATGGGGCTTTATTCTAAATATTTAAGATATAGCGGAGCAAATAATGATTATTGGACAACATCACTATTGAATCCATCGGAATGGACTTTTGTTTGTATTACTTATAATAATAGTCCTCAAGGATTAAAATTTTACATAAATGGAGTGTTTGATAAAAACCAAACTTCTCTAACATTAAACACTGCCACATCAAATGTAAACATAGGGTATGTTGATCTAGGACAAAGGTACTGGAAAGGATACCTTGATGAAGTAATGATATTTAATGAAAACTTATCACAATCAGATATAAATGAAATTTATTATAATTCAGGAGGAAACTTAGTCGGACAACTAAGGGCAGGACTTGTAGGATACTGGCCATTAAATGAAACAAGTGGAACAACTTCAATTGATTATGCAGGATTTGATAATAATGGAACAATTACTGGAAGTCCAAGTATTGGACAAATTGGAAAAGTTGGAAATGCTTATAGTTTCAATGGAACCGGTTCACAATACGTTTCAATAGGAATGACTGGATTTCCAACAGGATCTTCATCAAGAACTTCTTGTGCATGGATAAACATGACTAGTGGCGGACCAAACACTAATGGGTCAAGATCAATTTTTGGTTATGGGGAAAATTGTTGTAACACTAGTAATAAAAAAGCATATAGTATGTGGCACTATTATTTAAGTAGCTCTAATAAACTTGGAGGTGGATTTGCATGGTATGATCCTACAAGTTCAAATAGTTATACTGGATGGACACATTTTTGTATAACCTATGAAAATTCAAACCAAACTGTAAAAATATATGGTGACGGAAGTTTAGATGGAACTACAAGTACTTATGCGTTAAACACAACTAATAATGGCACTGCTTATATTGGAAAATTACCTTATGATACTTACAATGCTTCATATGGATTGATTGATGAAGTTACTATTTGGAACAGAGTGTTAAGTGCTACTGAAATTCTTAATTTATACAATTTAAATAGTTCTGGAACTGGATTAAACTAATTTAATAAATCATCATTTCTTGGACAATATTTTTGCTTCTGCGAGGCTTTTTAAAGGTTTCTGAATTCAAATAATTATATCAAGCCCTTTTATGGGAACATACATTGGTGAGCAAATTTAATTATTTTTAGGTTGTGATTTATAATGAAGCAGCAAGGATCTCCAAGAAAGCCAGGTAAGAGAGGAAAGACAAGATATAAGCTTTCAAAGAGAGATACAAAAGTTAGTGTTAGCGATATAATGAAAACTTTTGAAGTTGGAGACAACGTTCAAGTAGTTATTGACGCTAGTCACCATCATGGTTTTCCTCACAAGAGTTTTCACGGAATTAGTGGAAAAGTTGTTGGTAAGAGAGGAGAAGCTTACGAAATTGATTTAAAAATCGGAAAACAAATGAACAGCATTGTAACAACCGCAGTTCATATGAAAAAATTAATGTAAAACGGTGAATTTTATGCAAAAAGTAATTGAAATGAAACCAATCTTCATGCAAGAAGTTAAAGAAGTTCTTAAAGAAAGAAAAGCTGCGACAGAAAAAGAACTAAACTACGAACAAGAAACAACCTTCAAATACATAGAAAAATTTGCTAAACTAACAGAAAAACAATCAAACGATTTACTAAAAGATTTAGGAGAGATAGCTTTCCTAAAAGACAACACTGTATTAAAGTACGAAATAATTAATGTTATCCCAACTAGAGTTGAACAACTACAACTAATGTTACCAAAATCAATAACTCCTAGTGAAGATGAATTAAAACAAGTCATCGAACTCACAAAAAAGTTTGAAGACAAAGTCCAATAAAACTTTTTGTTTTATTGAAGAAACGAATTGTTATTTAAATTAAATTGAATAAATAATAGGTAACACAAAAGAGAGAAAATGGATTTGATTATTATGACAGCAGAAGAATATGCATTTGTTTTGGATTTTATGCCAAAAGGAAAAGCAAGCGCTTCTACAAGCGAACCAATTGCACAAGTAATTGGAAAAGATTTTCTAACAATACTTGAAGTTACTCCAAAACCAGGAGTATTCCTTAACGTTGGGGACGAAATTTATGTTGGAAAAGAAGTTAGAGACAAGGTAGAATTAATTAAGGGAAGAATTGCTTACAAAGATCTTTCTTCAAACGCTCTAAGTGATCTTGAAGAAGTTATAGAAAAAATAATTGACTCAAAAAAAGAAAAATATATTGCGTTTTTTAACACTTCAAGACCAATTTCTCTTGTTAGACACCAATTAGAATTACTTCCTGGTTTAGGAAAAAAACACATGCTTGAAGCACTTGATGAGCGAGCAAAAAAGCCTTTTGAAAGTTTTGAAGATGTAGCTAAAAGAGTTAGTGGAATTAAAGAACCAAAAAAAGCGATTATAAAAAGAATTATTGAAGAACTTGAAGGACCAGAAGACAAACACTATTTGTTTGTTCGAGCACCTGCAGAACCAAGACAACCTTACTATGGAAGAGAAAATAATAGAGGGTATGGTGGAAGTAGTGGATTTAATTCAAGTAGAGCTCCTTATCCAAGACAAGGTTTTGGAAAAAAGTTCTAACTTCTAAAAATTAATTTTACAGTGGATACAATGACTCTTTTTGAAGAACTACAAAAATTAATGTTAAAATATAATTTTAGGCCAGAAAAACGTTTATCCCAATTTTTTTGTATCAACGAAGCTCTTCTAAAATACATGGCTCAAAAAGCACAAATAAAAAAAGGAGATACTATTCTTGAAGTTGGGGCTGGAACAGGGTTTTTGACAAGAGAATTACTAACAAAAATAAAAAACCTTGAAGACACAAAAATCGTTGTAATTGAACAAGACATTTTAATGATTGATTTACTAAAGCAGGAATACAAAAAAGAAGTTGAAGAAAACAAGTTAGTACTGATTCATGGAAATGTTCTTGAGGAAGATTTTGTTAAACTAAAAATAAACAAAATAGTTTCTCTTCCGCCTTATCATATTTCTACTGCTTTAACTAACAAAATTATTCTTTCAGGAGTGGATAAATCAATTATGGTTATTGATGGAGGATTCGCTCAAAAAGTAACTGCATTTGAAGGACTAACAGAGTATAACGCACTAAGTGCTTTTGTTAACCTAAATTCTAAAATAGAAATTTTGGAAGAAAACATTACCGAAACCTCTTTCTTTCCTAGCCCAAATTGTTTAAGTGCACTAATTCAAATCGATCTTGACAAAAAAAATATTACTCAAAACTATTTTTTGTTTTTAAAAGAACTATTTAGACATAAAAACAAAGACCTTTCAAAAGCTTTAAAACAATCAGAAAACGAAATGACCAAATTCTTGAAAATAAAAAATTTCAAAAAAAGAATAGAGAAAGTAAAAACATTACAAAAGAAAGTTTACTTGCACACTCCTAAAGAACTACTGCGTGTGTATGAAGAAATAATGAAATAATTAACTAATCTTACAAAAATGTTTTCACTTGAATCTTATTGTGTGTAGTATTATTTTCTTTAATTTGTATGGGTTGTTTTCTTTTGCGTATTCTTCTGCAAGATCTAGTCTTTGTTTTTGTTCAGCGTAGATTGTGTACATTAAGTCTCCTTTGTTTATTTTTTCTCCATTAATTTTGTTCATCATTATTCCTGCAAATTTGCTTGAGGGAGAGCCTGCAATTCTTGCTATTTTTGTTAGTTCTTTTGTGTTTATTTCTTCTACTACTCCTTCTTCTTTTGAGAATATTTCTACTTTTAGTTTTGGCATTGGTATTTGTTCGCTTGAAAATATTTTTCCTTTTTGTGCTTTTATTATTTCTTTCATTTTTTGATTAGCTTTACCTGATTTTAAAATATCAACAGCCATTTCATATCCACAATTTGTTTTTGCTAGTCCAACCATTTCAAATAGTACTCCTGCTAGTTCGCAACTTTTTTGTGCTAAATTATCAAATCTTTTTCCTTCTAGTACTTCAAGAGCGTATTTTGTTTCAAGTGCTGGACCAAATGCTAATCCTGATGGTTCTTCCCCATCAGTAATTACTGCTTCTACTTCCATTCCTACTTCTTTTCCAACTTGAACGAATTTTTTAGCCATCCTCATTGCTACTTCTTTGTCTTTTATTTTTACATATTTTCCTACTGGTAAATCTATTACAACAAATTTGCTTCCCACACTTGCTTTTTTTGCTAGAACTGATGCAATTACTTGTCCTTCTGGATCAAGTGAAAGTGGGTGTTCGATTTTTATTATTTTATCATCCGCCGGAGCTAAATCTACTGCTCCTCCCCAAGATAATACTCCTCCGACTTTTTCAGTAATTGATTTTACTTGCTCCATTGTTAAATTCACTGGAGCTATTACTTCCATTGAATCCGCAGTACCAGCTGCACTAGTTATACTTCTTGAAGAAGTTTTTGGCATTAAGAGCCCTGCTGCGGCAACTATTGGAACTACAATCATTGTTGCACGTCCATTCACTCCACCCACACTGTGTTTGTCCACAATGGGTCTATCAGAAGAAAAATTAATTCTATTACCATTTCCAATTAGAGCTTTTGTCATTGAGATGGTTTCGTCAAGATCAAGTCCTCTCATGAATACTGAACTAACAAATGCTGTTGCTTCAATTTCGCTTAATCTTTCATCAGCAATATCTTTTACAATCATTTTTATTTCTTCAAAATTTAATTTCTCTCCAGTCATTTTTTTTCTAATAAGTTCAACACTTTTTATTGTCCCCGTAGGGGATACATTTACTTGCTCGTTTCCTTTTATTCCCAAAACATCAGAAACATCTTTGTACAAACCAATATGGTTTTCTCGAATAGAGTCTCTTGTAAAATCAGTAACAGCTACACAACTTTTTCTTTTATATTTTAATTCAACTCTATCCCCAACAAACAAACCAAATTCACGAGCGTCAACCTCGTTTAGTACACAAACCATTTTTCCAGCAGTAATAGGGAATATTTTTGCTGTCAAGTTTTGTGAATAGTTTTCCAAAAAAATACACCCTTCAAAATTATTTAATCCAATATAATTTTATTTAAAATTCTTAATGAAAAATTAACACAATTAGAGTATATAAATGTTAAGGAGTTTTAAAAAAATCAATTAAAAAAATTTACACCAAAATATAAATACTCCAAAAACATTATTTTTTCATGCTTAATAATAAAGGACAAGGCGCGATTGGGCCCTTAGAGGGGGCATCAATTGCTCAGGGTGCGATTGAGTATTTGTTAATTATTGGTGCTGCGATTTTGATTGTTGCGGTTGTTGTTATTGCTATTACTAGTATTACTCAGAATGTTCCTTCTAGTAGTAAATCAGAAGTTCAAATTGTTAATGATCCGTTACTAATGAAAACTTATGAAGCGAGAGGATTTACTGCATTAAGAGTAAGTGGAGATGATTCAAGTTTTTTTTCAAAATATGTTGGTGAAAGTATTTCAAAAGAAGATCTTGAATCAAAATTAGAGAATTTAGAAATTATTTCAGTTTCTGATGGTGGGAATATTGATACTAACTCTGTTTTAGAATTAAGGGTTATTGATTCTGAAGAAATTGTGGCTGTTTTTAAAAATGATTTTGTTGTTGATACTTCTGCTGATCAAAGTGTTGTTTTGCAGGATTATAATTTGATTTACACTTGTCAAGATTTTGATAACATTAATAGTAAACTTAACGGAAAATATCTTTTAATGGAAGATATTATTATAACAAAAAACTGTGACGGGGTAACTGTTCTTGACACAATGGCAATACTAGGAATATTTGCTGGAGAACTTGATGGACTTGGACACACTTTAAATTATCAAATGGAAATAACAAACCCAATACCAACAACAGCAGATACATATTATGGATTAATTAAGGAAACCGCAGCTAGTGCAAAAATAAAAAATGTAAATATCCAAGCGAATGTGAATAATAAATTAAATTATTCTTATACAAACCCAACTTCTGGGAAAGTTTATTATACAAGAACTGGGGGTTTAGTTGGAATAAATTATGGATTAATAGAAAATATTAAATTTACAGGAAATGTTGAAGGACCATCCCATGTTGGAGGAATAATTGGGTATAATGGGAAAAGTAGTGCTGCAATAATAAAAAATGTTGAAATGAATGGAACAGTAAAAACAACTGTTGGGGGTTATGCTGGAGGAATAGTTGGTGTTTATAATTTTGGAGAAATTATTAATGCGACTAATAATGCTAGTGTTACTGGAAAATCAAGCATTGTTGGAGGAATAGTTGGATTAAATTATAAAAAAATAGAAAATTCAGTTAATAACGGAGAAATTTATTCTCCTTCTGATGTTGTTGGAGGAATTGCAGGATACAATTATTCATACCCTGAATTTAATACTTTGATAATTAATTCAATAAATAATGGAAATGTAAGTGGAAACAATTATGTTGGAGGAATTGCAGGAAGCTT
>CAZJVN010000017.1:6790-16377 GCA_964549775.1 uncultured archaeon
ACATGTATAATTCAACATATTTTACTGCTATTGAAAATTCTATAAACAATGGAACAATAAAAGCAAATATTAATTATCCAGGAGGAATTACTGGAAGAATCTATTTTTCTGGGGCAGGAACAATTGAAAGAAAAATCGAATTAAAGAACAATACAAATAATGGAACAATTATTGGATCAAACAAAAGTTATCTAACAAGTTATATTACAAAAGCCGGTGGAGATAAAGACCCAAAAGATGCGATGAAAAGAGTCAATATTATTGAAAACATAAACCAAACTGGAACAGATTTGAATTGTATAGGAATATTAGCAACAATAGACACAAATTTCAGTATGAATATTAATAACATAGGTACTTGTTCTTAAAACAAAAACAATTATGCCCAAAAAAATCATTTTTGTGGATAAGCTTCACTAATTAGTTTTTCTTTTCCAACAAATGATTCTCTTATTGGTGCGCAAAGTAGATCAGTTTCTTTTATTACAGTGTTTTTTAGATCCATTGGGTGAAGTTTTCCTTCAACATAGTAATTTTCTAGTTCTTCATAATTTTTGAAAGAAATGTTTCCTCCAAATTTTTCTGGTCTAGTAACATCAAATGTTTTCCCTTTATCAGTGATTACTGGAAATATTACATATTTACAAAAAGCTAGTACTCCATTGTTTTCTGCTTGTTTTTCTGGACAAAAAGCTTTATTGAATTTTGTTTTAATTAATTCTGTTAAATCAATTAAATCTATTTTTGAATTTGGATCTGAAGAAGACATTTTTCCCGAAGCAGTTAAACCGGGCATTAGTGGGAACATTAATTCAATTCTTGTTTTGTAACCTAATCTACCTAAATTTTCTCTTGCAAACATCATTATTTTTCTTTGATCTACTCCACCAAATTGAATATCTACTCCTAAGTATTGTTCATCAAGGGCTTGCATTAGGGGGTAAATTAATCCTGACAGTTTTGGATTGTCCCCAAATTTTACAACGTCACTAGCTGCTTTCATTGAATCGTGAACTGAAGTGAATGTTGATAATTTTAATACATCAAGTAAATAATCTTTATTTAGTTGAAAGTCTGAACCTTTAACAAACTCAAGATTAGTAATATCTGCTCCTGCACTTTTTAACATATTACTAATAACTATTTTATAATATTCATATCTTTTTTCTAGTAGTGGCCAAGGACAATTGTCTAGCGCTCCGTGAACATCTGCTAGAAGTATTTTTACTTTAAATCCTGCTTTCAAAAAATCCGCTGCTTTTACTCCCCAAACAAAATAACCAACATGAGGTCTTCCGGTAACTGCAGTGCCCAAATAAACAACGGGTTGTTCTTTTGATTCAACTAACTTTTGTAACTCTTCAGTAGTAACTATTTCTTGAAGATTTCTTGTAACAAGAGACATTTTTTCTTGAACTGATAAACTCATAAAACCCAACAAATTTAATTGTTTTATATGAAATATTAAATGCGAGGAAGTTTTTTATTCCTGCGTGTTTAAATAATATTTAACAAAAGTAAACCGAAATTTTCAAGTGAATGATAATGAATCCATTAAGATTTGTTTTAAGAAAAGCTTCTCTAGCTGTTGCTTCCCTTGGAGTTGGAGCAAAAGAGCGAGCAAAATTTAGAGCAAAACAAAGAGTGAACATTAAATTAAGAAAAGAGGCTATAAAAAATTCTCAATTAGTTAGAAGAGGAATTGCTGAAGTAAAAAAAGGAAAACTTGTTAGTACCCAAAAAGGACAAGCACGATTGACTAGATTAAATATTACTAAAGAAAACAGAATACATGGAAGAGCAGTAATAGCAAGACAAAATGATCCAAGGTTTAGAAAAAATTAATAATTAATTTAATCAAAATTTTCAAACAAGAATTGTTTAAAAAGGCATAAGTATTTATTTTTTCATGAAATTTAATCAAATTATAAATTTTAATTCCAAAACACAAGGAACTATTGCGCCCTCAAGAAGGACATCAATCGCCCAAGGTACGATTGAGTATCTTGTGATTATTGCTATTGTGGTTGTTATTTCTCTTGTTGTTGTGGCTTTATTGTTAGGGATTTTTGAGAATAATCCTGATGTTAGTACTACTGCGCAACAAATTTCTACTCAAACTTTGCCTATTGCTTTGAATGAAGCAATACTTGGAGTTGGTACTGATGCTAATGGTTTAATTGTTTTAACAAACAACACTGGTAATTTGATTAGAGATATTAGAATTGAAATTGATGGGAAAGATCATAATTATTTTGATACACAAATTTCTTTAGGTAGTTCAAAAACTTTTAGATTAAATACTTTAGAAATTCCTTGTGATGATGGAGAAACTAGTGTAACAAAAACTATTACAATAATTTACACAACAAGAAGTGGAATTGAAAAAACACAAAAAATAGAAAACACAAAAATAACATGCGCAAACACAGACAACCCAACACCCACAAAAACACCCACAGAAGAAAAACAAGAAGAAACTGAAGAAGAACCAACAGATATCGATGGACCTGAAATAATCCTAGTTGGTCCACCAAATGGGTACGAACACATTTTATATGGAGCAGATCAAATTGATTTTGAATATACGGCAAGTGATGAAAGTGGAGTAGTTGATTGTAATTTATTAATTAATGAAGAATCAGAAAGTTATTCAGACGAAATCAATGAAGAAGAATCAAATTATTTTTCTTACCTTCTCACTGGTGATGAAGATTTAGGAGAATACTCAGCAAATATTTCTTGTAAAGACACTTTAGGTAATACAAATACAGCAACAGAAATAACTTTCACATTACAAGAACCAATTCCTGATTTAGCAATTGTATTATCTAATGAAGATATTCAAGGAACAAATAGTGAAGCCGCATACGATATTGATTTTACCGCAAACAAAAATGCAACATGCAAATTATCAATAAACTCAACAGAATATGGCGAAGGAGATGAAGTACAACCAATTGAAGTTACCGCAGACCAAACAGCAACATTCCAAACAAATGTAACCCACGGAGTATATGACTACTATGGAGATTATAATTATCATTGGAATTATACAATAAGTTGCGAAACAAAAACAGAAGAAGCCCAAGCAACAGGAACACTAACAACCAACTACAGAAGAATACACTTCCTAAGAACAGGACTAAAAGGATACTGGCCACTTGAGGATAATGTTAATAATTATTCCGGTTCAGGAAAATATAATTTAACTTATAGTACTCCAAGTTATATTAATGGAATTGTTGAAAAAGGAATTTCAACTCCTGGAACAAATAATTTAACATATTATCCTTATAGATCTAGTGATGATTCTCTTTTTGATGTTTTTTCAAGTGAATCACTAACAGTGTGTGCTTGGGCAAAAAAAACCACAACAATAAATGAAGAAGCAATTGTAGCTAAAGAAGATCAAAGCTCACCTTATAATGGATGGGTTTTATGGCTTGTTCCAAGTAACGAATGTGGGCCCGTAACAAATGCAATTGGATTAAATTTAACTGATGGATCAAATCGTAGACTTGTTAGAGCAACAATTGCTTTCCCACAAGGAGAATGGCAACATGTTTGTGGAGTAATAGATAGAACCACACAACAAATATCTATTTACCAACAAGGAAATAATGTAACATACACTGGAGGAACAACATATTGTTCAAGATCCCTAACAGGAGTGGGAGAACTAAATGCACTAAGAGGACTTGGAATTGGAGTGAGAGATCCAAATTATATTCATAATAAATTTACTGGAGAAATAGATGAACCAACGATTTGGCAGAGAGCACTAAGCGAAGAAGAGATAAAAGCACTTTATAATGAAGGAAAAGGTTTAAGTTTAATACAATAAATTTTTATTTAAATAATCTAAAAAAATTTCAATCTTTTTCTATCAATTTTAGTACTAGGTTTTGTGGAGTGAATACTCCTAGTTCGCAAATGATTCCTTCTATTGTTGAAGAATCTGTTCTGTCAAATGCAGCGTTAATTATTTCTACTTTTGTTGCACCCACTTTTGTTTTTTCTCTTGTTGACCAAACTTCTTCTCCCTCTCTTTGTTCTATTGGTTGTTGTTTTCCTAGCAGCGTTGAGGGTTCAAACTTGTGAGTAGACATTACTGCATAGTGTCTTACTCCATACCTTGAACAAAGACAACTTACTTGGTTTGTTCCAATTTTGTTTATTATATCCCCGTCAGCTAAAAAAGCGTCGGTTCCTGAAAAAAAGTAATCACATTTTTTCATTACTGTAGAAGCTGCATTATCCACTAAAAGAGTTACTTTTAATCCTGCTTCTGCAAGTTCTTTTGCAGTAATTCTTCCTTGATATAAGGGTCTTGTTTCAAGACAATAAACACGACTTATTTTTCTTTTCGCACGAATAAGCATTTTTACTACTGTTGTTGAATGACAAATTGTAAGAACAGTAGAATTCGGTTCTATTAAATCAGCCCCATATTTTGTAATGTTATCAATTGCTTTTTCCCTATTTTTTTCATAATCACTAACTGCAGAAAGTATTCTTTCTTTCATTTCATCAACAGAAAGTTTTTCACCACTAATACTTTTTTTTATTATTCTAATAGCTGTTCTAAGTTCGGGTTCGGTTGGTCGAGAAGAAAAAAGAAGTGAACAATTGTGCAAGAATTCTTTTCTAAAATCAACCTCGTTTTTTGTTTTAGTTTGTTTAACAAATTCGGCCAGAGCAATTATTGCTTTTTTTCTAACATTACTAGCCCCTTGAATTTTTATTGATTTAATATCTTTAACAGTTTTTTCTACAACATTCAAAACAATCCCTTCAAAAAAATAAAATAATTCCGCGTCAAAACAAATTTTTTATTAATAGATTTAAGAGTTTGAATTATTTAAGCATTTTGATTGAGGAAAGGTAAAAAAATCTAAAGATAAGGTTTTTATTTCAAAAATACCTTCACTTATTCATGAAATCGAAGAACATTATTATTGGACTAACAATACTTGGAGTGTTAGCGGTTATTACTTATGTTTTCTTAACAAACCTCCCTCAAGAAATTATTGATAATTATGGAATAATTTTAGCAATAATACCACTAGCAGCATTGTTCCTAATTTTTATTATATTTTTAGTACTTACTGGAATTATTTCTGGCTTAAAATTTTCTTTTAAAAAAATAAAGAGTAGTTTTGCAAAAAAAGAAGAGGTTGAAGAAAAGAGATTAAATGAAAGAGAACTAAAACAAAAAAGAGAATTACTTAATGAAGAGTTAAAGGAAGCAGAAAAACAATTCTTAAAAAACAAAATAAGCAAAGAAATTTTTGATTCCCTTTCAAAAGAAAAACACGCCCAACTAATCGGGCTTGAAACACTAATTGATGGACAGAAAAAACTTACTCTTGATAAGAGTGAGATAAAAAAAATAAATGAAGTTTCAATTGATAAGAAAAAAATATTAAAAGGACTGTTTGAACAAAAATTACTCAAGGCTCACGAACTTAACTTAGCTGAACAAAGTTATTTGAAGAGAAAGATTGATGAAAGTACTTTCACAAGAATCAATTCTAATATTAAAAAAGAAATTATTTCTATTGATTCACAAATTGAACTAATAAATAAAACTGAAGCTATTAACAAAATAAAAAACCAATTAAAGGAAGGTGCTAAGGAAATTGCTAAACAAAAAAAGAATACTAAAGTAAGAAATCTTGAAGAAATTATTCAAGATGATGTAATAGATCAACTAAACATTCAAAGATAATTACTCAAATAATTATCTAAAAATGGTTTTAAACAAAAAGTCATTAATTATTCTATTTCTTTTAAGAATTCGTCAACTTCTTTTAACTTTTTTTCATCAAAGTGAAAGATACTTGAAAATACTTTATCAGAAGTAGTGTTTGTTCCTTTCATTGCTAATATCCCTTTCATTTTTTTTATAGTGTTTCCCGGTAAACCGATTCCTGTAGCAAATAAATAAATCTTTTTATTCACAAGTTCTTTTTCATCAATTTTTTTTAAAAAATGATTCACTAAGGGAGCTGAAGAGAAAGAAACAACCGGACTTCCAATGAAGATATAATCAAATTCGTATAAGAAAGGAGCGGGGTTTTTTAGTTCGAGTTCTTTTTCTTTTTTGAATTGATCTTTTAGAGAAACATTTTTTTTATTCTCAATAATAAAGGTTTGAGAAATTATTTGTTTTTCAACTAGTTTTTTTTCAATTCTTTGCGCAACTTTTTGTGTTTCTCCAAATGAATAATAAGCAATGAGCGCTTTTTTCATTCATTCACCACAAACAACCAAATTAAATCTTTTTACTAAAAAAATTTGTTTACTCAACTATCTCTATTAAAGTAATTTCAAATATTAGTGTTTTTCCAGCCATTTCTGGGTTAAAATCTATTGTAGCGTTTGTGTCAGTTAGTGAAACAATTGTTCCTACAACATTTCCTCCGCTTACTTGTGTTCCTACTTTTAGTTGAGAAAAGTTAGCGAATTGATTTGAGTCAAAAACAATTATTTTTTTTTCATCTTTTACCCCATAAGCCATTTCTGGTGGAAGAGTTACTGTTTTTGTTTCTCCAACTTTCATTCCTTTAACAGCATCGTTAAATCCTTTAATCATTGCGCCTGAATCAATTTCAAACTCAAGTGGGGTTCTTCCTGCTTTTTTTGAAGTATCAAAAATAGTGTTGTCTAAAAATCTACCAATATAATCTACTCTTACAGTGTCTCCTGATTGTGCTTTTTTAAAAGAATCTAAATTGTTGTAAATATTTGAATTTGTATCCTTACTTGTATTATTATCTAAACCCATAAAACCACCTGTTTGTGTACAACCCATAAATAGCAATAATGCAAATATTGCCATTATTGAAATGATTGCTTTTTTCATAAAATATTTTCTTTTTGGAAGGAATTATAAAGGCTTTCTTGGTCAATGGAAGGAATTATAAAGGCTTTCTTGGTCAAAAATAAAAGACTAAAAATTATGGTTTTTTTGCTTCTAAATGAAGGTATTGTTCTTCTTCTTTTACTTGAATTATTTCAACAAAACCTGTTTCTGTTAAGTATTCTCTTAATATTTCTTCATCGTAACCAAAATTGTGATGATCTTCTAAATAGTTTTCAAATCCATAAATTTTGTTAATCGCCCAATCCTTTTTTTGTCCTTTTTCTTCTAAAAAGAGTTTACAAAAATAAGCAAGGTTTGGAACAATTATCACTAATTTTCCACCATTCTTTAATACTCTAAACATTTCTTTTAGTGCTTTTTTTGCATCACTTCTAATTAAGTGTTCTAAAAAAAACCTTGAATATACCTCAACAAAAAAATCATCTTTAAAAGGAAGCGAAGTTGCTTCTCCCACCACATCCGTTCCAGCTAATTGTCTTGTATCAAAGTGAAGATAACCTTCTTTTGGTTTTGATCCCGAACCAATTTCAAGTTTGTCAAAAAGTTCAACGTTTTTCATAAGTATTATCCTGTTAGATAATTATTTAAATTGCAGATTTTATTATATTAGCATGATTAACAGAGGGCAAGGGACAATTGAGTATTTAGTTATTATTGCTGTTGTTATTGTTCTAGCTTTAGGAGTAGTAGTTCTTTTTTTGAATATTTCTGACTCTGAAGAAATTTCTTTTTCCTCAAATAAAACTAGTAATATTATTGGGCAAGGAGGAATTAGTATAATTGATTCTATAACCAGTGCTGATGGTAAAGCAATTCTTTCTCTACAAAACACTTCTGGAAAAAATTTAACAATACTTTCAATCACCCCAATTAGTTTGCAAGAAGTTGCTGGAGAAGAAGTGAATTGTATTGCTTCTTTTAAAAGCGGAACAAAAGAAAATTGTGTTTTAACAAACGTAAATTTAGTTTGTCCTTGCACTGAGAACGAAAAAACTACTTGTTATTATAAAATAAAATTTCAAACCCCTGAAGGGTTAATTAAAACTGAAAAATTTAAATTAACAAATGTTTGCATTGATGAAATAAATGAAGAACCAGAAACAGTGCCAAATTATACAGTAACTTATTTTGGGAATGAAAATACCAGTGGATCTGTTCCAGAATCAACTTCACACCCAAGCGGAAGCACTGTTACTGTGTCAACAAATTCAGGAAATTTAGAAAGAACAGGTTACACTTTTAATGGGTGGAATACACAAGCAAACGGAAGCGGAGATAATTACACCGCTGGAAGCGGAACTTTTCCTATAACTAACAACACTACACTATACGCAGATTGGGAAGAAGAAATAGAAACTTTCACCGTAACTTTTGACTCACAAGAAGGAACTACAGTTAATCCAATTATTGGAATTGAAGAAGGAGAAACAATTGATCTTCCTGAAGAACCAACTAGAGAAGATTATGTTTTTATAGAATGGAATACTAGCTCCAATGGAAGTGGAACCGAATTCACATCAAGCACCCCTGTAATAGCAGACATTACAGTGTATGCTCAGTGGGATGAAGAAATAATTGAAATTATTTGTGATGAACCGTTAGCCGGAGGATACTTTTGTAATGGAAGTGGAACTATTGAAGACCCTTATGGAATAACTACTGTAGAAATGTTACAAAATATTAAACAAGATCTTGATGCAAATTATATTTTACTAAATGACATTGATGCAAGCGAAACAAGTACTTGGAATGAACCAAGCGGATTTGAACCAATAGGAATTAACACGAATAAATTCACTGGATCTTTAAATGGGAATGGTTACAAAATTACAGATTTATATATTAATAGAAATTCAATGTTTGTTGGATTATTTGGATACGCAGAAAATGCAGAAATTAGTAATCTTGGTTTAGAAAACGCAAACATTAGTAGTTCAAATCATAATGTTGGAGGATTAATTGGATATCAAGGAGGTGGAACAATTTCTAATTCTTATTTTTCAGGTAATGTAAGTGGATATCAATCAGTAGGGGGACTTGTCGGTTCAGCGGGTGGTAGTGTTGGACCAGTATACATGTATAATTCTTATTCTACAGGAACTGTAACTGCATCGTTATATGCAGGTGGACTTTATGGAATGTTAAACACAAGTGGAGAAATTTCTAATTCTTTCTCAACCCAAACTGTAACAGGATCTTATAGCACTGGGCTTATTTCATGGGTAACTAATGGTCCAGTATTTTCTAATTTATATTGGTACAATCAAACTGGAGATAGCGCAAATAATTGTTTTGCAAATTCTCCAGAAACTTGTACAAAAATTGATTCGGACAATGGAGGAATATCTTATTTTTACACAAGCACCAATTCTCCAATGAGCTCTTGGGATTTTGATAATGTTTGGGATACAACAGATGGAACAACTTACCCTCATTTAAGAAATAATTAAAAATCGCTTTTACCGCAATAAAAAATTCTTATAATCAACAAATTAGTCGGCGTTGTAGAAATCCTATTGGATTTGGATTTTTATCCAAATTTTTATTGTTCGGTTGATGTGTTCGATGTTGTATGCTAGTGCTTTGATGGTTACGTTTTTTTGTTGGTTTTGTGCGGTTCGTGCTCGCACGAACCCTCCAAGGGTTTGTTTGATCGCAGAATTAACAGATTCGATTAATGCACGTTTGTTGTATT
>CAZJVN010000018.1:0-16306 GCA_964549775.1 uncultured archaeon
CTCACCTTCTTTGCTTTGTCTTCTTTACCTTTTTTTTCGGCTTTCACTTCTTTTTTTTCTTTAACTTCAGTAGTTTTTTCTTTTGCTACTGGAGCTTCTTTTGTAGTTTCTTTCGCGGTGTTTATTTGTACTCCAACTGCTTTTTCTACAGATTTTTTTGTTAACTCTTCAACAGTAAATCTTTCTGTTAGAGCTTTCTTTTGTACTTCATAAACTTGTTTGCATCCTTCTATTCCTAATTTTGCAACAGCATCCCATTCTTTTCTAGTCAATAATCCGTCCATTTGGAGTAAAACTATTTCTCCTGTTGAAGGCATTATTGCAAAAGGTACATCTACTGCGTCAGGTGCATCTTCTTCGTCTTTGTTCAAGTCAAGCACTATTTCGTTGAATGCTTTTCCTACTCCTGTTGCTGCTACCAAGTCTTTCATTGGAATTCCAGCATCAGCTAATGCACAAGCAGCTGCAGTTAAGCATGCTACTCTTGAACCAGCGTTTGAGTCAGCAACTTCAACTAACACAGCAATTTCTGTATTAGGGAATTGATTAACAAAAACTACTTTTTCTAAAGCTTCTGATAAAACTTTTGAAATTTCGTGGTCTCTTCTATTAGGCCCTGGTCTTTTTCTATCAGGCACACTAAAAGTCGCCATTCTATATACTGCTTTGATTACTGCTTTGTAAGGATTTTGTGTGTGCTTTGGTAGAGCTTCTCTTGGCCCATACACTGCAGCGTACACTTTATTTTGTCCCCACTCAAGGTATGCAGAACCGTCTGCGTTAGGAATTACTCCTACCTTTATACTTAATGGTCGCAATTCATCCATTTTTCTTCCATCAAGTCTTTTTTTTGTTTTCTTATAATCTACTATTTCTTCTTTACTCATTTAATTCACCTTCATTAGAATAATCTATTACTTCACTTTCTTCTTCTATTATTTCACTTTCATTAACTCTATTGTCTTTTCTTTGTTCTTCAACGAATGGAGTTTTTTCTTCAAGAGTTATTCCAAAAAAATCTTGAATAGCGTTTGTTAAATTACTTTTGTAAGCGTTCTCTTCAATGAACTCTATTACTTTTTTTAGTAATTCAATATTTCCATTTCTTGCCCAAATTCTTCCGTTCTTTCCTATAATTAATTCGCAACCAGTTCCTCTTTTTAGTAGTTCTAGCATTGAACCATTTTTTCCTATTAATCTAGGAGATCTAACTGGAACAACTTCAAAAACTTCTCCTCCAACTAGTCTTCTTGGAAAAATTAGGTCAGCTTCTTTTAATTCATCAACTGATTCTACTTTTGCCATTACAATATCTCCAACTCTAAGTTGGTCTCTCATAGCTTTTGTTGGAATAAAAGAATCAACACTTGCATTCAAGTTAATTCCATATCCTGCGAAAACTACTCTAGTTACAACCCCAATAACTACATCATCGGGTTTTGCAAGGTACTTTCCTTCTAATGGTACTACACTAGCTTGGTCCTTATCAACATCTGATACTCCAAGTACTTTTGCATATATTTTTCCGTTAGCTACATAGACATTACTGCCCAGTCGCTTTCTTTCCTCAGAGATTAACTCTCCAGGAATCACTATCTTTTTACTCATCTATTCACCTTCTTAAAAATAAATTTTTTTAAATTTATTAAATTAATTTTTATCTTTTCAAACCCCAATTTTTTATTATCAAAATTATTTTTATTTTTTTATTCAATTATATCTTATTCAATTATATTTTATTCAATTATTTTTACTATAACCTCTCCGTGGGTTACTGAATTTAAATCATTTATCAAATCTTGTTTCATTCCGCTTGGTAAAAAAAATTCTGCTGCTAAAGATCCATCGTTTAACCAATCTTCTTTTTTTATTTCAAATTTGTGGATTATGCTTGAAGCTCTCCCTGCAAATTGTGTTGGAACTTTTATTGCGAAATGTACTTTTTCAAGAGAAATTGGAATAATGTGTCTTATCGCTGCAATTATTGTAGTAACTTGTTCTTCTACACTCTTAAAAGCATCAATGTGTACTTTTGCTTGATCCATCGCGTTTTGTATTCTAACAGGAGGGTGAGGAGTTTTTGTTTGAGGATTCATTGCATTTCTTGAAATGAAAGAAATTATTTCTGCTTTCTTCTTTTCAAGCATTTGTTTTCTTTGTTCAGTAGTTAATTGTACATCCCCATCTCTAATAATTTTGTAAACAATTGTTTTCATGTCAAGTGTTCCAAAAGCTTTTGTAATATGTTCTGGACTAGCAACGTCACCAGCTCTAATGTCTTTAAAGATTTGGTCAGTTGCAATTAGTTTGTCAAGTTCTATTTCTTGTCCGTGTTTAACATTCATTGCTAAATCTGGATCAACTTTTATTTCAAATTTATTTCCAAACTTTTCTATTCTTGCAATAACTGCGTCTTCTAATTTAACCATAATTTTCATTCCCTTAGTAACTATTTTTTTACTTTTCAATTCTCTCTAAACTAGTTTTTTATTCCAACTCCTTTTTTCCTAAAGTTGGATCTTTAATTAGAACAGGACTAAACAAAAAAAGTTAACAAATCTTTTCCTTCACTTTGATAATTGTTTTGTCTCTTGTTCTGATAAAAATCTAAATCCATTGCTATCAATTATAGCAAATTCTATTCTTTCTAACGAAATTTTTTCTTTTTCTGGCATACTTTTTTCAAGAGCCTTAAAAGCAATACTAATAGCTTTGTCTAAACTTAATCCTTCTTTGTATTCTTTTTCAAAAAATTCCATCGCTTTATCTTTGTTTCTTCCTACCGCAATAGCTTTGTATTGTGCTAGTGCTCCACTAGGTTCTGTTTCAAATATGGAAGGACCTTTTTCGTCAAATCCCCCAATAATAAATGCCACTCCAAAAGGTCTAAGTCCACCATATTGAGTAAAAGCTTGTTTTGTTTCTGCAATTTCTTTTGCCATCACATCAGTTTGGATTGCTTCTGCATAAACTACTCTATTATCTTGTGCTTGTTTTCTTGCAATACCAACAAGTCTTCTAGCGTCCCCAACAAGTCCTGCTGAAACTACTCCCAAATGTTCATCAATTTTGAAAACTTTTTCTATAGAATCAGCCATAACTAATTTTCCTTGAATGTTTTTGTCAGCAGCTAAAAGAACTCCCTCTTTGTACAAAATTCCTACCCCTGTAGTTCCTTGTTCAACAATTTTTGAAGCGTACTCTACTTGGTAAAGTCTTCCTTCAGGACTAAACATTGTAGAAGCTTTGTCGTAAGCTGGAACCTTTGATTGCATTGGATACATAAAAATAACCTCTCAAAAATAGAGAACAAATCTCCTTTCTTCCTTTCTTCTTTCCAATATAACTTGATAGACAATCTTTTTAAAGCTTATTAAATGAGGAAAAAATCAATAGAAAACACAGTAATTACTAGAAAAAATTTTAAATAAAACTTTTTTACTTTCCTTCTTCTACTTTTTCTTTTTTTTCTTTCATTTCACTTTCCACTCTTTTTGTAGTATCAAAGCCAGCAAATTCTTTTATTGTTTTTATTGTACCTGAAGTAAGAAGTGGATTAATTATTACTTTTTTGTTTCTGATTTTTTCAATAAATGCAGTCCCTGCAATTAATTCAACTTCTTTTCCTCTTTTGCATTTAACAATTGCTTTATTGTTTTTGAATAAAATTATTTTTGGATTAATTTCAGCAAGACCTTTTGAACCAAAAAAAGATAATAATTCAATCCAGAAACCAAAGTAAAAATCTTTTTCATTCAACTCAGCATTTAAAACTTCAAAAAGAACGTATCTTTTCTTGTCTCTATGAGAAGCAGGGATAGTTGTTTTTTTTGTTTTAACAATTTTCATAAAATTCACTTTAATTTATTTCTTCACCCAAATATTTTTCTGCTAATTCCTTATTTAATCCTAAAATTTCTGCGAGGGCCACTCTTACTTTTCTTGGTCTAATATGCAATGGATCTTTTGTTCCACTTGCTACAATAAATTTTACTTTTTTTAATTTACAATACTTTACTACTTCTAAAAAGTTTTTCCAATACTGGTGTCTTTCAAAAGAATTTTTTTTCATTAATTCTTCAAACATCAAAACTACAGTTGTATTATTATCAACTAATTTTTGTGCTAAACCTAAGTCAAAAAATTGTTTTGTGTTTGCGGGTTGTAATAAAAAATCAGCTTTAATTTTTGTAGCAAACTCGTTTGATTTTATTGAACCGCCAAGAACTGCTTTCTTTTTTGAGAGTAGTTTTTGAAGGTCTTTAGTATTTTCAGAAACAATATAACAAGGAAAAAAACCGTTTTGTTTAGCGACTTTTTCGTCTTTTTCGTTTTCAACTAGAACAATTACTTGTTCTTTAAAGTAAGTAGTAATCTGCAACAACTCTTTGAGTGGTTGAGTGTAAACTATATCCATAAAAATAATTTTGTGGAAATTCTTTCCACAAATATTTTCAAGTTAAATAATTCTCTAATTAAACAATTTTTAATTTAATTAACTAAAGTGTTGACCCCATCTGAAGTCAGTTGATTTTTTTGCTCTACTTTTTCTCTTGTTAACTAAATTTGTTTTCTTGTTTGCTTTTCCAGCGTATGTTTTTCCTCTTTCTGCTCTTCCTTTTTGATTTTTAGTTAAATAAGATAATTGTTTATCGTTTACTATTGTTGAAGCGTTTCTATCAGCCATTACTACTTCAAAGTAGTGCCATTGACCGTCTTCAGCAACCTTGTATGAACCTATTGCCTCTGCGTTTTCAAATTTCTTTGAAGCTTTTTGTTCAGCCATTGCTTGAGTACTAATTCTTCTTGATAATTTTGCTTGTCCTAATCTTTTTGGTCTTCTTTTGTGTGTTGGTCTGTGGTGTGTTCCTGTTCCTTTTCTTACTCTTACTCTTGCTACAAAAATTCCTTGCTTTGCTCTATAACCTACACTTTTTGCTGAAACTATGTTTGTTGGATAATCTACAACAACAACAGCAGCTCCTTCATTTCTAAAAGCTAAAGTTCTTTGTCTTAAAAAAGAAATATAATCATAATTTTCGTCTTTAGTTCCTTTCCATTCATTTTGGAACGCTTTTCTAATATATTTATATGCACCCATAAGATCAACTCTAAAACTCACCAAGTAATAAAGAAAGTTCCCAAAAAAGCATTTATAAAGCTAACTATTTGAACCTTTTTTTTGAAATAAAACAGTATCAAAAGGGTCCAAATTAGCTAAAAATACCAAATAATTATTAAAAACTCCTAATTATCAAAATCTTTATGAAAGCCAATAAAAACGGGAAAAAAACTGTTCAAAACAAAAACCTTACAAAAATTCCACAAGAAAAAAGATGTGATAAATGCGAAAAAGAATCTGTAATTACTCTCTCTTATGGTCCTCACAAATTTTGTGAAAATCATTTTATCCAATTTTTTGAAAATAGGGTTAGAAAAACTATTAGAAAATACAATTTAGTTTCTCCAGAAGAAAAGATTTTAATTGCACTAAGCGGAGGAAAAGACTCAACAGTATTATTGAACATCATGGCAAAATATTATTTGAAAGGAAGAGAAATTGAAGCAATAATAATTGATGAAGGAGTAAATGGTTATCGAGAGAAAGCAGTGAAACTTGCAATAGAAAATTGCAAAAATCTTGGAATAAAATATTATTTAATTGAATTCAAAAAAGAATTTGGAATAACTAACGATGAACTAATGCCAGTGCTTGAAAAAAATCCTAAACTTGGAGGAACCTGTGCATTTTGTGGAACCTTAAGAAGAAACATCATGAACAAGTATGCAAAAAAACTTTCTGCACAAAACTTAGCTACTGGACATAATCTTGATGATGAAGTTCAAAGTTTTGTAATGAATGTATTCAATAATGATTTTGATAGAATGAAAAGAATGGGGGCCGAAGCAGGAATAATAAAACACGCAGGTTTTGTTAAAAGAATAAAACCATTATATGAGACTCCTGAAAAAGAAATAATTGCTTACTGTGCTTACAAAAATATTAAACATTATAGCGAAGAATGTTGTCCTTACTCGTGGTCGGCAAAAAGAAATGAATATCGAGAAATGCTTAATCAGTTTGAAGATAGATTCCCAGGAACACAATACTCAATACTAAGATTTTATGAAAACACAAAAAAAGCAATCAAACCAACAAAAGAAAACCAAAACTTTGAAAACAATATTAAAACTGAAAAAGTTTTAAAAGAGTGTAAAAGATGTAGTGAACCAACAGAAAGAGAACTTTGTAAGGCTTGTGAAATGATAGAGAAAATAAAAGAAGAACAAAAACTTTTAAAACAAGGAAAAATAAAAAGTAATAAAAGTAAAAACAATAAAACTGATGAAAAGAAAAATGAAAAAAATATTTACAGTAATAAGAAAAATAAAAAACTCACTTGTGCTGTAACAAAAAGATTAATCTGATTCTAAACAAAAAAAAAACGGTAAAAAAACAAGTGAGTTGAAAAATAATTATAATTTGTCTATTGAATTATTCATCATCATTGTAAAATCTTTTTCAAACTTTGTTAATTCTTCAATCTTTGCATCAATAACTAACATTTTTTGTTGAATATCCATATCAAGCGAAACATTCTTTTTGTTAAGTTCTTCAATAGCCACGTTTATTTGAGCAATGTTGTCTTTCATTGTTTCAATGAATTGTTTTTTGAAATCATCAAGCATTTTTACTTTCTGCATCAAAATCTCTGGATTAACTTCTGATTCCACTACTTTTAATTTATTCAATCTAACTTCCAAATCATTAACTAATTCGTCAGTTTTTTGTAGAGTTAGTGATTCTATTTTTTGTTCAGCTTGCTGAATCATTCCATCAGCAATATTTCTTTGAAGTTCAAGAGTTCTATTAATTCTTTCATCTAAATCTTTTAAGTGTTTATCAGCATTATCAAGGAAAGCTTGGGCTTGTGATTTACTTTTAATTAACTCTGAATTCATTTCTACAAGTAATTGTGCTTTTACTCTTCTTGCTTCTTCAAGCATTTGTTTTATTTGTTCAAGAGAAACTTGTTGTTCTTGTTTTGCTGCCTCAAGTGCAGACAAATTTGTTGCAAGTTGTTTATTTGCTTGTTTTAGTTCAACAATTTTTGAATCAATTATAAAAGAAACTTCTTTTTGTTTCTCTTCAAGAGCAGCTTTATTACTTGCAATCAACAAATCTCTTTGCGAATCAAGTAAAACTCTTAACTGTGCAACTTCTTTTCTAACAGAAGCATCAACTTTTTCTTGAATATTAACATCCACTTCTTCTTTTAATTTTTTCATTTCAAGTAATTTTGAATTAACTGCTACAACAATTCCTTTTTTCCATAAGGCATCCATTTCTGTTGAAGCACTTTGTGAAACTTGCGAAGAAACTGTAGAAGAATTAATTGGATTATAATTTGAATTCAAAATATTTGAAGAATAACTTTGCGCAGATTTTTGTTGATTTTGAGTACTTTGAGTATTAAGATTATTTTGGTTATTTGAAACATTTTGATTTTTACTTTTTGAAGAAAAATTTTGTAAAGACTCATTTAGTTGTTCCGAATAAGATTTTTGTGTAGTTGAAACTACTTGAGGGTTAATTATTTTCTTTTCAACTGTTTGAGAAACATTTTTTGGAGCCTCTTGCTTTGTAACAGAATTTCCTTTAATTCTTAAACCAAAATCTACTTGTTCGGGAGAAATGTTCTCAACAACAGGGACTTCTTTTTTTGGAGAATCATTTTGTTTTGTTTTTATTTCAACAGTACTTGATTCTGTTTTTTTTGCTTGTGATTCTTTTAACCCAAGTTGACTAACCACTTGATCATCCATGCTTAGTTTTGAGGATACTTCATCATAAACTTGACTTGAAGTTTCTTCCTGTGCAGAAGTGTTTTCTTTTTTCATTTGGTCTTCATTATTTTTTGCTTGTTCAATTAATCCAATTGCTTCTTCTTTTCCTATACCCACACCATTTAGTTCAGCAATTATCTCTTCATCCGAAACTTTTAGTGCTAAAAGTTTTCTAATTGAATCAACAACAAAACTTACTTTTTCATCCATACAAAACACAAAAAATACTTAATTTCTTTTTGCCAGAATTATTTAACTAAATAACCACACTACCGTGACGGTATATTACTGTATAGAAAAGAAGTTCTTAAATAAAAAGCTTTTTGGGTTAATAAAAAACCCAAAAAAACAATTAAAAAAAGGAAAAATCTTGTTTCATTAAGGAGAAACCATTATTACACTGTCCCCTCGGACAAGTAATTTTCCAAAATTAGTTTTAAGTTCCCCATCAACTATTTGGTTAGCATTTTCTAAATTCAAATTCATGTGAATATCAAATGCTTTTAGTGTTCCTCTGACTTGTTGGTTGCCCTTAAGCACAACAATTACTTCCTTGTTCAACGAATTGTTTAACAAATCAAATGGTCTATCACTCATAAATAATCACCTCTTGCTAAAAAAAGAAAACAATTTAGCAAAGAATCCTTTATTTTCGACAGGGGTTTCACTAACCTTTATCCCTGTTAGCCTTGAAGCTATTTTTTGTATTTCAACAGATGCTGGAGAGTCTGGCTTTCTAATAAGCACTGGTGCAATTTTTTGTTGCATAAAACTTTTTCTTACTTCTGCATCAAAAGGAACATTACCATAAACAGGTAATTCTAGAATACTAGAAATTTCTTGTTTTGATATTTCTCCTTTTTCATTCATAACAAAATTAATTACTACCCCAATAACTTTACTATTCAATCTTTGTGCAACAATTTTTGTTTTTAATGCATCCGCTAAAGCTGGTGAAGTTGGCATTGTTACTAAAAGAGTTTCTTGAGCAGCACTTAACGCGGATAAAACATTTTTTTCTATTCCTGCAGCAGCATCAAGTAAAATAAAATCGTATTTTTCATTTAATTGAGAAACAATTACAGAAAGTCTTTCACTATCCACTCTTTTATAATTATCTAAACTTAATCCTGAAGGAATAAATTGTACTCCCTCTGGCCCATCATAAATTGCGTCATGAACTTGTGCTTCACCTAAAAGTACATCGTGAAGAGTAATTGGAGAAGATTGCATCCCTAAAATTAGTGATAAATTAGCCATTGCTACATCAGCATCAATTAGTAAAACTTTTTTTCCTAACTTTGATAAAGCCACTCCTAAATTTGCAGTAATAGTAGTCTTACCAGTCCCTCCTTTTCCGGAAGCAATTGTAATAATTCTAGCCATAATAAACAACCTCAAATAATAACAATAATTTAATCAAAACTCAATTTAATCATAATCTAATAATCAAAACTCATCTAACCAAAATCTATCTAACTAACTGATGTTCTTTTTTTTTATCTAAAATATTCTCTGTCATAAAAGAACTTAAATCTACTGCTAAAGCTTTAAGTTCAATACTTGATAATTCACTACCAGCTTTTACTATAAATATTTTTTTACTAAAATTTAATACCATAAACCAACCGTCTTCTTTTTTTATCATCAAAACTTCGCTTGTTGGTAATTCTCCTTTAACATAAGAAAACATTGCAGCCCCAATTAATCCTTCATTAACCCCATTACCTTCACTAGATACAACAACTGTCCCATCAAGGTTTGTTACTAAAAAAGAATCAACTAAATGTTTTCTTTTTAGTATCATTAAATTTTCTTCAAAATCTGTTGAAAAAACATATTTGTGTTTTGATAAAAAGTCTTGTAAAAAATCTACTTGTGCTTGTGGTTTATAAGTATCATCCACATCAAGAATCTTTGAAGCCATAAATTTTAGAAATCTTCTAACCATAAAAATCACATTAAATAAAAAAAAATTAAAAAATAAATAAAAACTAAAAAAGGACCTCGCAATAAAAAAACAAAATGCAAAACAATTTTTTACTAAATTTACTTTAATTCACCCAAACCATAATCATCTAAATTTAACTTATCTTTCTCTACCGGTGCTTTAAACAATGGTTCAAAGGTTATAGGAATCAACTTTGCAATATCTTTTAAAGCTATTTTGTTAACTAAAATTAATTTTTCATCAAAAGCAGTAATTAGATCAATTTGACTTCTTCCTAGCTCAATAATGTGATAAACCCCTTTTGCTTTTGTTTGGTTTAAAAAATAATTTAATGCTTCATCCCCCTTTATTAATTGTTTAACCCCCAAGCATTCTACACAACAAGCAAAAAAGTTACCCTCTCTTAAAAATAATACTCCTTCTTCTAAGAAGTTTGCAGAAACTGATTGAACAACATACCCATTAAATTTTTTTTCAAATAAATGTTCAGCCAAGTCTTCAAAAGAAATTGGTAAATCTCCTTTTGAAACAATACTACCTACAGGAAAGTTCATTAAAATCACTTAACAAAAAAACAAAAAAATAATTTTTAAATTATTTTCAATTATTTCTTTTCCTCTTTTTTTTCTTCTTTTTTCTCTTCTTTTTTGTCTTCAGAAGAATCCGTTTTTTTTGGTTTTAAAAAAACTATTTTATCAGCTGTGTTTTTTAGAGCAGCTGCACTCATCTCTTCAGCCATTATTGCAACTGTTTCTTTTCCTCTATTCTTTGCTTTAATTAGGGCTGGTAAGAAATCACTGTCCCTTGTTGCAAAAACCATTACGTCCACAGTTTTATTAAAAATAGTTTCAGTAGCATCACAAGCCATAGCTACATCTACGTCCGTTGTAGTAATTATTGGTTCAAATCCTTGATTAACAACAGCTTCCACTAATTTGTTTGAAGCGAATTGATTTAAGTAAACTCTTCCAATCTTTATTGAACCAAATTTTAGAGCCTCTTTTTTTATCATTTCAAGATCTATTCCAAACTCTTTTCTTAGTAAATTTGGCCCATCAACAAAAACTGCTAAAGATTTTTCTTGCATTATTTGTTTTGGAAACAAATTTTTTAACTTATTAAAAACATTAGCTCTATTACCCACAAAAAACACCAATATATTATATTTGAAAAGAGAATATAAAGGTTTTACTAACAAAAAAAGTCAAAAAAAAGTAGTTTTTTAAACCCAACTAAGGATTAATCCTTTAAATAATAGGTGAAAAAAATGGTAGATGAGAAGAAATTTGACCAAGCAGGATCATTAAAACCAGGGCACTTAGTACTAATTGATGGAGAAGTATGCCAGGTAAAAAGTGTTGAAAAATCAAAACCGGGAAAACACGGAGCAGCAAAAGCAAGAGTAACTGCGTTTAATATTTTTACAGGACAAAAAAGAGGAATACTAAAAGGAACTGATGGAGAGGTAGAAGTACCAATCGTTCCAAAAGCAACAGCACAAGTAGTAGCAATAATGGGAGAAGTAACTCAAATAATGGATACAACCACATACGAAACACTAGATGCTCCAAAAAATGAAGAAGTAACAGGACTAAAAACTGGGGACATTGTTGAATACCAAAAATATGGGGATTGTGTAAAATTAGTTAGAAAACGATAAAACTTAATTTAGGGCAAGCAAAAAAACTTGCTCTATTTTCTATTTTTTTTAAAAACAAAAACAGTTTCTTATCAACACAAATATTAAAAACAAAGAAAACCAAAAACTATTCATGCCAAAACTGAAAAACGCTTCAAAAAGAATAATTATTGGACTCACTGGAAAAAATGGAGCGCAAGTAATAACTAAAATAAATGATGCTGAAAAATTTAATCTAAAAGAAGCTGGGCTATTTTTAGAATGGCTAACTATTAAAGATCGAAAAAAAGTATATGCTCAATTAGAAAAATCCAAAATACAAAACATACCACTAGTCCACATCCGAAATGATATGAAAAAGTGGGAACTAATTTATTTAGAAAAAAAATATAACCCAACCTATTTGACAATTCATGAAAGCACTTTCAAATACATCAAAAAATGGAAAGGGTATTACAAAAAATTGTTTTTAGAAATGAATTATGACAATAAAGTAAGAAACTATGTTGATGTGGAAAAAATTGGTGGATTTTGTATTGATTTATCCCACTTTAAATCTGGAGAAGAAAGATGGGTGAAAGACTTTGAATACGTTTTGAAAAACAAAAACAAAAAAAAGTTATTGTGCAATCACTTGAATGGTTATTTGTGGAAAAGAAGAAGAGACTTACACACAATTAGAAGCAAAAAAGATTTCAACTATCTAAAAACACTCCCAGAATTTGTTTTTGGACAAAAAATGGCTCTTGAAATGTACAACTCAATTGAAGAACAAATAGAATACCGAAAATACTTAATCAAAATGCTTAACTAAACGAAACAATAAATAAACCTACTAAACAAGACTATTCTTATGAAAACAAAAACAACAACTAAAAAAAACAAAAAAGAAAAAGCATTACTTTTAATTTCGGGTGGATTTGATAGTCCGGTTGCAGGAAAACTACTTTCTGACAAATTTAATTTAATGGCAATTCACTTCTCCCAAACTCCATTTACAAGCAACACCGCTGAAGAAAAATCAAAAAAGATTTGCAAACTCTTAGAAATAAAAAAACTAATTGTTGTTGATGCAGGAGAATCTTTAAAAGAAATTGCAGAAAATACTTACCCTGAATATTATTTTTTGTTAATGAAAAGATACTTTATGAGATTAAGTGAGATTATTGCAGAAAATGAAAAATGCAAATACTTAATTACTGGAGAAAGTTTAGGCCAAGTTAGTTCCCAAACTGCAAGCAACTTAATGAACATTAATATTGCGACAAAAATAGAAATACTTAGACCAGTAATGTTTTATAGTAAACAAGAAATAATCAATTTAAGCAAAAAATTTGGTTACTATGAAATATCAAAAGGCCCCGAAACTTGTGATGTACTTGCACATGGAAAGGTAAAAACAAAAAGCAAACTTAGCGAAATTGAGAGAGAAGAAACAAAATGCAACATTAAAGAAAAAATAAAAAATTCTTTAAACAAAATAAGAATTGAAGAAATTTAAATAACATTATTTAAAAATAGCTAGTTGAATTTTTTTTAGAAGAGAAACTTGAGTAATATTCGGAGAAAAACTAACCGTCTCTGTAAATCTAGATAACTCTTCTTTAGCATTATCTGAATTAATTGATTCAATAGAATTTCCTACAATTTTAATTGGTTTATGTAAATCTTTTTCATGAGGAACAATAATTAAACGCTTTAATGGCAATTGTTTTGAACTAAAATCATTTTTTGATTTATCCCTAGTTAAAATGTTTGCAACAGTTTCAGAAAATGCTCCTTCTAAAAAAACGCTAGTATTAAATGGAGAAAAATTTTCTTTAAATCCATTTTTTTTAAAATTTGAAGCACCTTGTGATGGAAAAATTTTCTTTACATTTGCTCTTTTATTTCTCCAATCATAAGTTCCGGTTTCTACAACAAACAAACCTTTTGGACTTCTCCCAACAACAACTAAACCATCTTCAATAGGAGAAGCAATTTTTGATTTTGCTAAATTTTTAAGTAAAGTTGTTTTACCCATCCCTCTTGGACCACTAACTACAACTGCGTTTCCTCCTACATTCATCGCAACTCCATGAAATAAATATACGTCAGAAAAATTGAATCTATTTCTTAAAGAATTTATTTGGTTCCAATCAATTTTCTTTGGACCAAACATTCTGTATTGAAAAGTAATTGCCCCCTTTGCTTGTTTTCTTGCTGCAAGAGAAACAGACTTTTCAATTCTTCTAGCTGCAGAAGAAGCAAGTCTTTGTTTAACTCTTGAAAACATAAACAAATATTACTTTTAAGAGTTTAAAAAATGTTTTAATAAAAATATCAATGTGTGAAATATGCAACTTAGTGATTTTGTCGGAAAACCTTGTAGGAGCAGAACTGCTTATGAGTTTTTACCAAAAAAACTAACTAAATTAATTCTTGAAGAGGTAAAAGAAAAATTAGAACAAAAAGCTGTGATTGAAGTAAATTCAAAATTATTAATAATTATGAAAATTAATAATCACACCGTTTCTCTTTTTCCTTCAGGAAGAATACTTGTTCGCGGAGAACGCGAGGAGACAAAAGCTAAAAAAACAGCAGAGGAAATAATTAAATTACTCTAAATTTATTGATTAATGTAATAATTAAAAAAATTGGTGAAAAAATGGCTTATCTAGATAATGAATGTTTATTTTGTAAATTTGCAAATAAACAAATAGATACAAGAATCATTTATGAAAATGATTACACTATGGCTTTTCTGGATATTAATCCAGCAGGAGAATTATCAGGCCACACTCTTGTAATAACAAAAAAGCACTACAAAAACATTTATGAAACTCCGGAAAAAGAACTAGAAGAGTTAATTAAAACTGTAAAAAAGATTGCGATTGCTGTAAAAAATGTTAGCGGAGCTGAAGGAATAAATATTATACAAAATAATGAAAAAGCTGCAGGACAACTAATACACCACATTCATTTTCACATTATTCCAAGAAAAAATGCTGACGGAATTTGGTTTGATACAAAAAGAAGAGGACTAAAACCACTGGAGCAAGGACAAGTTTCTGATTTAATACAACAAGAAATAAAAAAAATTACGGGATTTTTATGAAAAAATTAAATATTGTTCAAAACTGGGGAAGATGGTGTGAATGTCATAACGGAGCATTACCTCCAATGGATCTAAACGGATACCAATGCCAAAAATGCAAACAAATAGTGTGTGTAAATTGCATATACCAAACAGAAAAAGGATATATCTGTGCAGATTGCATTACAAAAGTGAAACCTAAAAAAATAATACCAATTTCAACAAACTACAAAAAAACAACAAAAAAATACTTATTAATAATAACAATTGGATTTATTATTTCACTAATCATTTACACTATTGCAATAATCTTAAACACATTTAATACTTTAGTCATGTTCCTAATTATTTTGCCATTAATTATCTCAATAATTTTAGGAATTACACCAACCTTATTACAAAAAACCAAAAATAAAATAAAAATTGAAGAAAAAGAAATAGATAAACTTGATAAAAAAATAAAAAAAACCAAATAATTAAGGTAATTAAATATTTATTGATAAGTAAGTTAATACCCCACCAATAAAAGCAAGGACTGTTACTGCAATAATACTATCTGATGTTATTGTTTTTATATCAAGAGAAATTAAGAAAAATAAAGAAAATGCGAAAAAAATTAAAGAGAGACCAATTAAAAATAATCTAAAAAAAGAATTTCTTACTTTGATTCCTTTTAATTTAGTTTCATCCAAATCTTTTTTAATTAAATTAATAGTTTTTTCATTTTCTTTTGAAGCCAAATAAACTTCCTCATTTAACTTTGCAAGTTTTGAAATATAATCCTTAACTGATTCTTGAAATTGTTTTTGTTGAACTGAATTATTTAACCTATTTTTTAAAAATTCTTCCTCAATTTCTTTTTGTAAAAGTTGTTTTTTTTCATTCATTGTTTTATCAATAAAGTTTGAAAAATCTTTTTTCATAAAATCAGATTGTTCAAAAACAGATTTTTTTACTAATGAGTCGATTTCAGATCTTAACAGAGTAAAAGTATCTGCTTGTGCAATTAATAACAATCTTTTCGCTTGATCTTGAGAAACACCTAAATTGACCAAAGTAGATACTATCTCTGTTTCAGGCGCATTATCTTGAACCATTTCTTGAATTATTGTAATAATACTTGTTTTTTTATCTTCAATATTTTTTTTATCTAAAACCATTAAACCACTCTAACCATAAAAACTAAAAACTTATTAATAACCTTTTTGGGATCCCCAAACTACCACCACAAAAGGAAGTTGTCTATTTGAAAAAACAAAATAAACACCGCTATTTAGAATTCTAATTTTTTTTTCAGATAATGAATCAATTGAATTAATAGTTGAAACTTTCTCTAATTTAACACCATCAAGATAAACTATATCTATTCCAGAAACTTGTGTTGAAGAAAAATTTTTTACATTAATAAACCCGCTAGAATAGGTAGAGAACAAACTTGGTTTGAAAAATAATAACATAATTAAAACAAAAAGAAAAGAAAAGAAAAAAAATTTAAAAGCTTTTTTTGTTTTAAACACCCCAAAATTTTTTTCATACCTTTCCATTACTTCTCTTGGAATAATTCTTTTTGAAGATAAATCAGACATATTCTTGTTGATAATGATCAATTTTTCATCCAATTCTTTTTGTAACTTAATATTTTCATTTTTTAGCTTAGGAACATCAAATTTGGTCAAATAATCTCTTTTAATCATAATTAAACCATGTATTATCTTATATAAAAATAATTTCTTAACAAAGGCGGTGTAGAAATCCTATTGGATTTGGATTTTGATCCAAATTTTTATTGTTC
>CAZJVN010000019.1:0-16253 GCA_964549775.1 uncultured archaeon
TCACTTTAGGAAAAGCTTTAAATGTCTACTCATTCAAGAATTTATATGTGTTGAAACAACACAAGCATAGCCCCTTCGTCTAGTGGCCAAGGATACAGGCCTTTGAAGCCTGGGACCCCAGTTCAAATCTGGGAGGGGCTATTTTTTCTTTTTTTGTTAATTAATTATTTGCTGGGCTAAGCGAGAGCGCATGCCCTGCTTCGTACCGTCGAGGCGAAACTCGACGTTGGGAACTGATAGGGGCTATTTTTTCTTTTTTTTAATTGTTTTTTTACTTTAAATTTAACTCTTTTCTTCTTTAATATTTTCTTTTTAAATTCTTTGTTAGAAAAATTGTTTAATGTTGGGGGTTATTTGAATGGCTTTAGCTGAAATTTTGATTGGGCTTTTTTTGTTTTTTTTGCCAGTAGTAATAATTTTTGCAATAATCATAGTTTTTAGTAGTATTAAAATTATTTCTCAATGGGAGAGAGGGGTTCGTTTTAGACTTGGAAAATATCATGATACTTTAGAACCCGGGTTAAGGTTTGTTATACCAATTATTGATTCTGTTAGGAGAGTGGATATTAGAATTGTTACTCTTGATATTGCAAGACAACAAGTTATTACACGAGATAATGTTCCTGTGATGATTAATGGGGTTGTTTATTTTAAAGTGGACAATCCAGAAATTGCTGTTGTTAAAGTTCAAGACTATGAATATGCAATAGCTCAATATGCACAAACTGCATTAAGAGATGTTGTTGGGGGAATGGTTCTTGATGATGTTTTAACAGAAAGAGATAAAGTTGGAAAAAGAATTGAAGAAATAGTTGACAAAGCCACAACAGCTTGGGGTATTGAAGTAACTGATATAAAGTTACAAGATGTCGATATGCCTGAAGATTTGAAAAGATTAATGTCAAGACAAGCTAGTTCTGAGCGAGAAAAAAGAGCTAACATAATTAAATCAGAAGGAGATAGACTTGCTGCAGATAATTTATCAAAAGCTGCTGCAATAATGGCTAAAACTCCCGGAGCAATGCAGTTACGTACTCTACAAACTCTTGACGGTTTAGGACCAACAGCAAGTAATACAGTAGTACTTGCAGTACCTGTTGATGTGCTTGAACTTGTACAAAATTTGTCCGATTCAATAAAAAAAGGAAAAAAGAAATAAATAATTAAATAAAAAGCAGGAGTAAATTCCTGCTTTTTTCTTTTTTTTTTAAAATAATTTTTTTAGTAATAAATAAAAACTCTAAGTAATACTAATTTGTTATGTTTTGTATGGGTTTTGTTCTTGAGGCTCGAAAGGAAGCTATTAAGGGTGTGAAAAAAAATCAAGGGGGTCCTTTTGGAGCAGTGATTGTTAGGAAGGATAAAATAATTGCAAGAGCACACAATACTGTTGTTAGTGGGAGTGATCCTACTGCGCATGCAGAAATTAATGTTATTAGAAAAGCTGCTAAAAAATTAAAAAGATTTAATCTGAGTGACTGTGAACTTTACTCTTCTTGTGAACCATGTCCAATGTGTATTTCTGCAATTTATTGGGCGAGAATAAAAAAAGTTTACTATGTTGCAACTAGAAGTGATGCTGCAAAAGCTGGTTTTGATGATGCAAACTTTTACGAGATGTTTAGTGGAAAAAAGAAGTCTGGAACAAAGTTAGTGAAAGTAAATGATAAAACTGGTCTTGAAGAGTTTCACGTTTGGGCAAAAAAACAAAACAAAAAACTCTATTAAAAAATAACTTTTTTGTCAATGAATGGGGTTTTTGTACCTTTCTGTTTTATTTTAATTATGGTTAAAACTGAAATGCCTATTCGAAATATTGTAGGTTTAATTGTTTTTGATGGGGAAAAGTTTCTCTTACTTCACAGAAAACTTAATTGGAAAGGGTGGGAATACCCTAAAGGTGGTATTGAAGAGAATGAGAGTCAAGAAGAGGCAGTTAAGCGAGAGTTATGGGAAGAAACTGGTCTTGAAAGATATGAATTAATTGGAAAAGTTTGTGAATTTGAATTCTTTGACAAAGTAAGAAATAGAAAAGGGCACACATTTAATTATTTATTAAGAGTTCCAAGTACTGCAATGGTTAAACTAAATAATGCTCATGTTTTAGACGGGGAAGTAGTTCTTGAACATGATGATTTTAAGTGGTGTTTACCAAAAGAAGCAATAAAATTATTAACTCACAAAGATATGAAAGTATCCTTAAAGAAAGCATTTACATTTTTAGGAATTGAAGAACAATAAAAGGTGATTATGTGGATTTACCATTTTTTGGAAAAAAAGAAAATGAAACTGAAAAAAAAGAGGAAGTTACTGTTGAGGTTGATTCTAATATTGGAAAATATAATGAACCTTGCGGGGTTTGTGGAAAAGCACCAACTGACAAAAAATGGGCAGGACAATATTTTCACAAAAAGTGTTTAAGAAAAATGAAAAAAATGGCTAAAGGAATGATTTAGTTATTTTAAATAAGTAATTTTACTTTTTTATTTTTTCTTTAATTTCTTTTGTAAGTATTTCACTTAATATTTTCTTATTAATGTCAGCTAATTCTTTTTCTTTTAGTAAATCACTCATTAGTGGACCTATCGCACCAAGTCCTCTGACTTTTATTAGTGCTTCGTTTTTTGAAACAATTTTTTTAATAATTGGTTCAATTTCTGAAATGTTTACTGTTTTTTGTGAAGATAATATTTCTTCCACACTTTTTCCATTAACAATTTCAGTTAGTGCGTTTTTTATTAAAGATTTATTTATTTTTCCACTAGCTTCTGCTAATAGCAATTTTTCAATTTCTTCTTTTGAGATTTTTTCAACATTAATGTTTTCTCTACGCAGTTCGGTTAATGTTTGCAAGAGTGTTGTTGCGCTTACTGTCGGATTTGTTCCTTTTGCAACTAGTTCTTCAAAAAATCTTGCATAATTACTTAGTTTCATTTCTTCAATATGGTTTATACTTAAACCAATTTTTTTGTATAATTCCTCTCTTTCTTTAACACTTTTTGGTAGTTGTTTTTTTATTTCACTTAAATAATTTTCATCAATTTTTTCATAAGGAATATCTGTTTCAGGGTACATTCTTGCCTCTCCTGAGATTGGTCTTTGGTATTCGCTTGACCCATCTTCTAGTGCTCCCCTAGTTTCTTTTACCACTCCTTCATATGCAAGAATTATTCTATTTTTTACTGCACTAAATGCCTTTTTTGCATTTTCTTCGCTAGCAACAATTAAAACAAAATTATCTTCTTCTCCGCAACCAAGCAAGAACATGGTTTCTTTTACTTCTTTCTCGCTAATTCCATAATTTGGTAATTCGTCTCTATGAAGTAATCCACTTACTCCGCTTGCTTTTGCATATGCTGATAATTCACTCCCAAATCTTTTTGCTCCAATTTTTTGTCCCAAAAATCCTTTCATTTTTTCAAGTCTTAAACCAAAAACAGTTTTTCCTTTAACAAATTTTGCTTCAGTACTAGAAAATATTTTTGTTACTTCTTTAACTTCATGATTTATTGCTTTTTCGAGTTCTTCTTCGTTTACAAACCTTAATTTTATTCTATTAGTTAGTTTGATTAAGTCAAGTTGTCTTTCCACTTCTTTTTCAATTACTGTTCCAATTAATTCAAGTTCTTGACATCCTTTTATTTCACATCTTGCACCCTCTCTAATTGAAACATTGATGTCTTGACGAATTGTTCCTTTTCCTCTTTTTGTTTTACAAGTGAGTCTTAGTATCTCTCCAATTTTTTTTGCAGTAAGTACTGCTTCTTTTGGGGTAGTGATGTCGGGATCTGTTGCAAGTTCAATTAGTGGAATTCCTAATCGGTCTAAATTGTAAAATATTTTTCCTTCCTCTTTTTTGATTGGACGAGCAGCGTCCTCTTCAAGAATTATTGTTTGGACTCCAATTTTTTTTGCACCATTTTTTGTTTCTATTTCTAGTTCTCCACCAAGTGCAACCATACAGGTTCTTTGAAAGGCACTAGTGTTACTCCCATCAATTATTGCTTTTCTCATAGGGATAACTGTTGAAACAATACTACTGTTACAAAGCTGTGAAACTTCAAGTACTGTTTTTAGCGCCTCTTTATCTAGTGGTTGTGGGGGTTCTTCATCAAGTTCTACAAGAGAAATGTTTTTGCTGTTTCCCGAATAATAAAAAGTTTCATTTCGCTTAAATGCTTCCATCGCGGTTTTATCATATTCTCCCATTTCACTTGCAACTGGACGAAGTTTTCGTTCTATTGTAAAATCAATTTCTTCAGTTAGAATACTTGGGGTTCTAATAAACAGTTTTCCTGTATCAAGTTGTTGGTGTACTTCAAGCCCGGCTTTAAGTCCTAAACTCAAATATTCTTTTTCTTCCATAATAATTTTAAGAATCAAAGGGTTTAAAATAGATTTTTGATTAAAAACTAATGTTTAAAAGCTGTTTTAGACTAGTTATTGTTATGGAAGAAGGAAGCAATTTAACCATTGGCGATTTAGCCATTCTCAACTAAAAATACCTCTTCTAACTCAATTTTAAATAATTCTAAAACTTTTTTTAAAAATATTAAAATAATGGATACTACTCTTCGTGATGGAGAGCAGACTGATGGAGTTTCTTTTTCTTCACAAGAAAAATTATCAATTGCAAAAAAGCTTTTACTTGATGTTAAAATAGATTTTTTAGAAATCGCTTCGGCCAAATCTTCTCCTGTAGAAAAAAAATCTTGTTCACTAATTTTTGCTTGGGCTAAAGAAAATAATTTGCTCAATAAAATAGAAGTACTTGGTTTTGTTGATTATGACAAAAGTGTGGACTGGATTGATTCTTGTGGAGGAAAAGTAATTAATTTACTTTGTAAGGGAAGTGAGAGGCATTGTGTGGGTCAACTAAAAAAAACTCCACTTGAACACTTTTCTGATATAACAAAAACAATTGCTTACGCAAAAAGTAAAGGTTTTATTGTAAATGCCTATCTTGAAGATTTCTCAAATGGGATAGTTGATTCACCAGAGTATGTTTTTGATTTGGTTGAGTTACTTTCCTCTCTTAAATTACAAAGAATTATGCTTGCTGATACTCTTGGAGTATTGCATCCTGACAAAGTGAAAGAAGTTGTTTCTTTAATTGTAAAAAAGTACTCTAATTGTTGTTTTGATTTTCATGCACATAATGATTATGGTCTTGCGGTTGCTAATTCTCTTGCCGCTGTTTTTAGTGGGGCAAGTGGGGTTCATTGTACAGTTAATGGTCTTGGGGAGAGGGCTGGAAATACAGCACTTGAAGAATTTGTTTCAGCAGTAAATGATTTTACTAATGTAAAATTAAATGTTAATGAAAGTGAATTATTTTCTGTATCAAAACTTGTGGAATTATTTTCAAGACAAAAGGTTTCAAGGAATAAACCAATTGTGGGCAGTGTTGTTTTTACTCAGACTGCTGGAATTCATGCTGATGGGGATAAGAAAGGAAATTTTTATAGAAGTAAACTTTCTGCTGAAAGGTTTGGTAGAAAAACAAAGTATGCTTTAGGAAAACTTTCAGGAAAATCTTCAGTAGAGATGGCACTTAAAGAATTTGGAATACATGTTAGCGATGAGGAGTTAAAAATAGTTTTAAATAAAGTGGTAGAATTTGGGGAAAAAAAACAAATAATTACAAAAGAAGATCTTCTTTTCATTTTAGATGAATTGAAAGGAAATAAGCATAATAGTAAAAAATCTTTTTGCGTAAATGATTATGAAATAGTTTCCTCTTCAAAAAAAAGGCCTAGTGCAAAAGTCAATTTTTCTCTTAATGGAGTTAAATCCAATTTTGTTGGTGGGGGGGATGGAGGTTATGATGCTTTTATTGATGCTTTGAAAAAGTTTTGCAAAAAAAATCGTATAACTCTACCAGTTCTTTTGGATTATGAAGTTAGAATTCCAACTGGGGGAATGACTGATGCTTTAGTTGAAGCAAAAATTACTTGGTTAATTAATTCAAGACAATTTGAGACTATAGGAATTAGTACTGATCAAGTTGAAGCTGCAATTAGGTCAACAGAAAAAATGATTAATGTGTTACTGTTGATGAAAAGTAATGAATAAGAAAGATTTGCAAAAAGACTGATCTAATTTTGAGATGCTGGTTTTTGTTATTTAATTAACAGTACCCGTAAATTCCGCAAACGCTTCCTCTTGAAATTGTGAAACCCCATCCACTATCATTCTTGTACATTGATACTCCACTATATGATCCAACTGCTAGAGTGTAATATGCGTACGAAGGGTAGTAGGTAGTTGCGTAACTATAAGAAGGATAATATGAAGGGTAATAAGAATTGTAGTAGGTTGTGTATGTTGTTGGGTAGTAAGTAGTATTGTAATAAGTTGGTACATGGTAAGGTGTTGAGTAATATACTGCTGGTGCGTAGTAATCTGTGTAGTAGTATCTGTTAAATCCACTATATGCCATAGCTCCGCTAGCAAGCAAAGTTAGCATTATAACTAATAATCCAATCCATTTGAAATTCATATTTTTCACCATTCAATAACAATATTCTGTATTAAGAGATATATAAACCTTTCTTTAACGTTAATAAGTTAATTAGTGGTGTTTTTTTAGGGTTTTTAAAGTTTTTTTATTTTTTAATATTCATAGGTATTAGTGGAAGTAAATTCAGTAATTTCTCCTCGTAAATTTTTTGTAATTAACTCAGTAGTTTCTTTTTTTGAATAATTCCCTAGTAACCATGATAATTTCATTAAAGCAGTTTCAGGCAACATATCTTCGCAATAAATCACTCCTGCGTTTTTTAATTTTCTTAGATTTGTGTAAACATTTTCATGCACTCTTCCGTTTAAGCATTGTGAGGTCATTACAACAATGCAACCCGAATCTACAAGTTCTTTTATTGCTTTAATAAAGGAATCATTTTCTCTAACAGGGGTGTGGCCTAAACCAGTTCCTTCAATAACTAACCCTAAATATTTTTCTTTTTTATAAAACTCAATTTCTTTTTCACTAATTAAAGGGTGCATTTTTAGTAATCCTACTTTTTTTTCAAAATTATTTAATAACTTAAATTCACCTTTATTTTTTTCAAAATTATTTTTGTCTTTCATCCATTTTATTTCTTTTGTTCTGTAATCCACTAAAGCGATTGGAGTATCATTTATTGATTTGAATGCATCTCTTCTCGAAGTATGCATTTTTCGTGTTTTTGTTCCGCTCATTATTGCACAAGTATCATCATTTGTTGAATTATGCATGCAAACAGCTACTCCTTTAAAATTTGTTTTTGTAATAAATTCTGCTGCACAAATTAAATTCATTCCAGCATCACTACTTCCTCTGTCTGAACTTCTTTGTGAGCCCACAATTAAAACAGGAATTGGGCAGTTTTCTAATTCAAAAGAAAGCGCAGCTACACTATAACCTAACATGTCTGTTCCGTGTCCAATGATTATTCCTTTTACTCCTTTTTTTATTTGTTCACTAACAGCAGTAGAGATTTTTTTAAAATCATCAACACTCATGTCTTCAGACATCATGTTTGAAACAAAAACTGATTCAATATTTGCAATTTTTGTTAATTCTGGAAACATTGTTACAATATCATTAACATCAAAACTTGCATAAACTCCTCCAGTGGAATAATTTACTCTTGAAGCAATTGTTCCCCCTGTGTGAAGAATTGCAATTGTGGGTAGTTTTGGGTTTTTTGTTAGTTGTATTGTTTTTGCTTTCCCAACGTTTTTATTTTCTCCAATGTTTTTAATATTTTCAATTTTGTTAATATCAAACCCTGCGTTATATCCTGAATTTAGTTTTAAGATTAAATCTTCTTTTGAGGGGATAATTGCTCCGCTAAACTTTTTTCCTTCATAATCAAATTCAATAATTTGTCCTTCAGTTAATTTGTTTTTTTTCAAAAATGAATCAATTTCCATAATTATTCTTTTCTCCAATCTTTTAATAAACCTTAAATTTTAATTCAAGTAATTAATATTTTTACTAACTTGCTTCTTGTTCGCAAGTAAATAACTCTGTTTGTTTTTCGCAGTATGTTTTTTCTTTTGTTACAATTTGGTAATTAACCATAGGGTATTTGTTTTGCCAAGCACTTGCACACTCATAGGCATAATTACAATTTTCGCATTTTTTTATTTCATTATATTTTACTCCCTCTTGTATCGTTTGTATTTCATAAGTTTCTTCTTCAATTATTTTACAATTGTTTGTAGTAGTGATATTGTAATCAAGACTTTTTGTGTCAAATCCTGCATTTGTTCCGCTGAATTTGTATAATAATTTGTATTCTCCTGCAGTTGCTGTTTGTACTGCCCAAACAAAAGTGTGTTCTTGTCCTGGCATTAAGTAATCAATTTCTTGTGGAGTAAATACATCTTCAGTATTCCCCCAAACATTATTTGCTTTTTTTTGTAAAGTGAGTTCTAATTTTCCCAAAGCGAGTTGCCCTTCTCCAGAGTTTTTTACTTTAATACTTGACATGATGGTGTTATTTCCTTCTTCTTGATCATTTTTTATTTCAACGATTTCTGCCTGTGCAGGGTAGGCTCCAAAATAAACTCGACAGATTGGAATAGTTGATTCTTTTAAACACCTTAAACTAATTTTTATTGTTGTTTGGGTGTTTGAATTAATGTAAGAATAATCCCAATCAAATTGTTTAGTACATTCATAATCTTCGCTTTGTTCTTCTTTTCTTATGCAACAAAGTTTTGGATTATTACACTCAAGAGCGACTGAAAGGAGTGGTTCATCAAGAGAGGCTTTATTTAAATAAAAATTGGATTCAATAGTTTTGTTCTCAATTTTTATGGTTTTTCCCAAAAAAGTTTCTGTTTGAGCAATTTTTAAATTATCTTTGAGTTCTTCAAGTAAATTATCTTTGTTTTGATTACTAAAAAGTGTCATGATTAAGAAAACCAAAATTATTGCAAGTATTGCATAAATTACTAATTCAAATACATTCATTTAATTCACTTCAACTTTTTTAGTTATTTTAATAAACTTCTTAACTCCCATTTGAATAGCCATTTTAGTATTCCTGTTATTGAGGCTACTAAAACAAATGCAAATATCCAACTAGTGTAATCATCTAAATAAAAAAATAAATCTTTGTACTCCATTGCCCAAAAATGAAAGGCTATCACAATGTAGGCTAAGAAAGCAAATGAGATTAATAATATCGCGATGTTAATTAATTTCATGAATTAGGTTAGTTCTTTTTCCTTAATTAACCTTTTCGTTTGGATGTTTTTTGAATAGATTGTGTTGGGTGGGGGGTTTATTACTTATTCTTTTTTTACATAATCAGCAAGGTCTAGTGAGACTTTCTTTTGCATTGTGAATAATTTTTTTACTTCGCTAGTACTTGTCGCCCCTTCTGCTTTCTTATCAGTTCGTAATTTTAACATTCTTGGAAAGCGTAGTGCATACCCTGTATCACTTTTATTATTTTTTCCACAAGAGTGCATCGGACTTTTTGTTATTTCATCCGCATTCACTTCAATAACATATTTTGGTTCCACCCAATAGTCTGGTTCTATTTCTGAAATTATTCTTAGGTTTTTCTTTTTTGTAACTGATTTTGATAATAGTTCTTCAAGTTCAGTTAGTGTACTCTCAGTCATTCCAGTACCAATTTTTGCTACACTTTCAAAGGTATCTTCTGCTTCATTGTAGGTTGCAACAAGCAGTGCTCCAAGTCCAAACTCTGTTCTTTTTCCTTTTCCAGTGTAATAACCAATTATTACTAAGTCAAGTGTATCATTTAGGCTTCCTTTGTAGGATCTTTTTAGTTTTATCCAAGCAAATTTTCTTGCACCAGCAATGTAGGGTGCAGAAAGGTCTTTTGCAATTATCCCTTCTAGGCCTTGTGATATTTTTTCTTCAAAAAAGTTTTCAAGCTCCTTTGCAGAATCAGTGATAATGTACTCACTTAATTTTATTATTTCATTATCTTTTTTTATTAATGATTCTAGTTTTTTTCTTCTTTCTGTTAGGGGTTTTTCCATGTAATTTATTCCATCAGCATACATTATGTCAAACAAAAATAATTTTAGTGGGTATTCTATTGATTTTTTTTCTATATCATATTTTCTTTTTCTTTGAATTGTGACTTGGAAAGGATAATACTCTTGTGTACTATCATTGAATGCAAGTGCCTCTCCTTCAATAATACATTTTTTTGCATTAAGTCCAGTTTTTGCAGCCTCTATTATTTCAGGGAACATACTGGTAATGTCTTCGCTTTGTCTTGAGAAAATTTTTATTTTATCCCCGTCTTTTGATAATTGTAATCTAAATCCATCATATTTTGCTTCAACCGCGCATTTTCCTAGTTTTTCTATTATTTCTTTTGCACTTGGAAGTCTTTCTGCAGCAGTTGGCCTAATTGGGGTTCCTGGTTTTATTTTTATTTCATCTAATCCCTTAATTCCTTTTTCAGCTAAGACTTTGCATAACTCTCCGAGATCAGAATCAACATTGTATGCTGCTTCAATTTTTTCTCGCAAGTTCATTTTTATTTTTCTTCTTTCTTCTTCATTTTTTTCTAAATATTTTTTGTCCGCTTGTTTTGCTAAAATTATTGCGAAAGCATCCATTATTGTTGGGTCTCCCACTCCTAGTCTTATACTTCCTAGTGGAATTCTTGCAATATATTTTGCTTCAACAGGAGTTGCATAATTAAATAGTTCTGCGAGGAGCTTCTTTTTTTGTTCTTGTGATCCTGTTCCTTCTGTTGTTGACATTTTTTCTAAGTTTTGAAATACTTTTTCAAGTTCCAGATCTTTTGTGAATAAAGAGTTTTGTTGTTTTTTTTCCACAAGCTTTTGTGCAGTCTCTCCAAGGTCTCCAGTTTCTTTGTAGTCTTTTTCGATCTCTTCTTTTTTGAATCCAGTAGTTTTTACTATTCCTTCTATAACTAGTTTTTCTCCAAAACCAATCTCTTTTCCAACAAATTGAGGAGCAATTCTTCCTTGTAAAAGATAAACAATCTTTTTTGTATCAATTGGAGTAGTGTTTTCTAAAAGTTCTACTAAAAAATCCGTTGTTGCGAGCCGAGAAGGAGTGTTCTCTATTTTATCAAAACAATCTGCAACAATTTTGAATAACATTAAAATTCACCTAAATAGTTTTGTTTTTTTAATAATTATTATTTTTTGTGCCTCAGTTCGCCCATCATTCATCACTTGGTCAGAATAAAAAACTTCATCACAGGCAACAAAATTTAGCGCAAAAATCCTTATAAAGTGCTTTAAAATGCCAATTTGAACCATTCCTTTTTATACCTTTTTTTCTTACCTTTTCTTGATAAAAGCTTGAAACATTAGCTTTTTGTTTTTGGAGGAATTAATTATGGCTGAAGTATTAGTTGTAACATCAAAAGTAAAAGACGCAATCAAGGCAGAAGACTGCAATACTGCTTCTGACGCTGTTGATGCATTAAGTGCAAAAGTAGCTAAAATGATTAAAGACGCTGCTGCTAGAGCAAAAGAAAACGGAAGAAAAACAGTAAGAGGAATAGACTTCTAAAGTTTTTTTAAAGTTTTAATTTTTTTGTTTTGGGGACAAAAAAAGTCTCCAAAAACAAAATTATTTTTTTTATTTATCTGGTTTTTTAATTTTAATGAATTTCACTCTTTTTGTTTCTTAGTAAGTTTTAAATTCTCCCAAAAAGAAATAATAGTTATGCGACCAAAGCTAAGAAGGCCTGAATTTGAAAAAATGCAGCCTGATTTGTATAAGCAGTTAAGAGCGACAGCAAATACTAGAAAAAAAATGCTTGTCGAACAAGGAAGACATATTTCTTGGGTAATGCCTGAATGGGTAGATAGGCGTCATTTGCCTGCGCAAGAACACATTCCTGCTGAAAAAGATCTTGCTACAAAAATTGGAATGAAAAAAGGGGATAAGGTAGTAGTTTTTGCAGGATTTTTAGGGGATTGGGCAGGAGGATTATCAAATCAAACTCGCGTAACTTATACTGATATTAATCCAAAATTTAAAAAGTTTGTAAAAAATCAAAAAAGAGCGGTTATTAGTAGATTCAAAACTATTCCTGGAGAGAGTGTTCCTCAAAGGATGCAAATTTATGATTGGAGTTTTTCTTTCGAACCAATTCCACTACTAATGCAAGGCACTCTTGGAGTTTCTCTTGCAAGATCTTTAATGAATAATAGAGGTGCTAAAATGATTTTTGGAGAAAATTATTCAATTGAAGCTTCTGACTCTTGGACACAATATGTGAAACCGTTAAAAGAAATTTACGGTGCAGAAATTGATTTTAGTTTAATTGATTTAAACACTCATGTAACTAGTCCTTACTTTGGTGTTTTTCCAGCAGAAAAAAGAAAGTTTGACTTAATAACTATTAAAACAAATCCTGCTGCTAGAAAAAAAGTTTTTTTAGATATGAGAATACTTAATGCGGTAGATAAAGCTAATTTTTATCAAAAAAGAATTACTACTAGACAACTTGCTAAAAGATTTGGAATAAGTCAAGTTGAAGCAATAAAAAGTGTAATGCGTCTTGAAAAACTTTTAGGGCAAAAACAAAAAGGATTACTTTCTTGGATAATAAGAGAATGGTAATTTAGAGTAGTTTTCTATCAATTTCGTAGTAATTTATTTCGTCTTCTCTATCTACTACGGCAATTATTGTTTTGATGTGAATGTTTCCTGCAAGTCTAGTCATTCGACTAATTTGAGTCATTGAGATTTTTTCATTCTCTTGCGCAACATGTATTCCATATTGTGAATGTGCTTCTCCCATCTTTTTTCCTCTGGGGTATACTCTAAAATCAAAACCAAATTTTAAACCAGTTTTAATGCAATATCCTTTCTCTCGTAAGTCTTCATGAACTTTTTGTTTGGAATAAAACAATTTGTCAATTTTTGTTCCTAGTTCGAAGATTTTTTTTACATTTACTTTTTTTCCTTTAATATCAACAATTGTAATTTTTTCTTTCTCAATTAAATAAATTGCTTCAAATAAATCTAAAATTAGTTTGTTTCCTTTATTTTCTCCAAAACCTTTTTCAACAAATTGTCCTTTTAGAGTGGCGTCACTAACAATAACTTTGTTTTCTATCAGTAGTGTTTCTGAATTATTCTTTTCACTCATTTTTTCACCATTTTTTATTTCTATAAAATAACTGTTTTGTTTTTTATTTAAAAAAACTGAACCCTTTTTCCTTTTTTTCTTCACTAATTACTTCAATTAGTTCATACTTTATTTTTTCTTTTTTAAGTGCTTTTAGGATATCATCAAAGAATTGATTGTTTTGTTTTACTAATACAACTTTATCCACTTTATTTAGTATTGCTATTGAGATTATTTTTTTTATTGTTGTTCCCCACTCAGTTATTTCTTCCACTTCTTTCTTTTTAGATTGGATCGCTTTTTTTACTTTTGTAAGTAAAGCGTGGTGTTGCATCACTTCTCCCATCGCGGTACCAGTTTTTGCTTGAAATTCTTTATCCACTATTTGCAGTAATATTATTTTTTTTCCTTGTGAAGTTATTGAGCTAATAAATTGAGGGTTGTCTTCTTTCCCGCTAATTAGTGGTATTAGTAGTATCATTCTTTCACATATGTATTTTGATTAATTTAGTTAAAAAAACCTACTTTTAGGCATTTTTTGCTTTTTCTTTTTTTAAAGGAAATATTAAATACTTCTAAACTGCTTTATTTTTCATGTTTAAGTCCATGGAGTATGATCTTGGAGAAGTTCTCACTCTTTTTAGAGAGAAACGAGTTTTAGAATTAAGAGGACTAAGTAATAGATTAATTAGAGAAGCTTCGGTTGAAAATAATTACGCAAAAGCTGAACTTGGAGTAATATCCTATGCTTTACACAAAATAGAATCAAAAAGTCACTTTGTTAATAGTCCTGTTTGGAGTAAAATAAAATTAGTGGTATTCAAAAATATTGAGTCAGCTATTTTTGCAGCAAAAAACAAAGATGATGTCGCAATTTTGTCTTATTTAAAAAAGATAATTAAGAGTATTGAAGAAGCTGACACTAATCTAGGAAATTATGCTTCAAGTATTTATGATAAAGCAAAAGTAAAACAAGCTTCTTTAGCTTATAGTTATGGATTAAGTATTTCTCAAGCTGCAGAACTTGTCGGGGCAGATAAAAAAGATTTGCAAAGTTATATTGGATTTACTACAATGCATGATGAAGAAATGGAATCAAAAGGAATGCGAAAAAGAGTGGATGAGTTAAAAAAATTGATTGAATTGAGTGAAGTTAGTTAAATAATTTTTGTGGTTTTTATGAAAGCAGTGATTGACACAGGAACAATGATTACTTTTTCTAGTACTTGTTTAATGAATGTCTTTAGAGCATTTGTTAAAAGGAATAATATTGAATTGATTGTATCAAATGATGTTGCAGAAGAAAGTGTTTGGAGACCAATTAATAATAAAAGATTTGCATTAAATGCTGCAAGAATTAAATATGCTTTTAGTGAAAAAATTGTTAGGGTTGTTCCACAAACTCCTGAATGTCAAAAGTATGAAGAGAAAATTTTACATTTAGCAAATAATTCTTTTTATACTAGGGTGGGGCCAATTACTCTATTGCAACGTGGGGAAGCAGAGGCTTTAGCTTTAGCAAAAATTTATGATGCAAAAGCATTATTTATTGATGAAAGAACCACTCGTTCATTAATTGAGAATCCTTTAAGATTAAAAAAAGTTCTAGAAAAAAGGCAAAATCAAGAAATAACAATGAATGAAAATAATTTAACTGCTTTTAGAGAAATGTTTCCTACATTAAAAATGTTTAGAAGTGTGGATATTGTTGCTTTTGCTTATGAACAAGATTTGTTTGATCATGAATTAACTCACAGTATAGTTGAACTTGAAGCAGCGCTTTGGGCAATGAAATTTTCTGGTTGTGCAGTTAGTGAAATGGAGATTAATGATTATTTACAACCATTTAAACATAATAGAAAATAATTTAATTAAAAGTTATAAGAGCAACTTTATAATAATTAACTCAATTTGTTGGACATTATTTTTAAGGTGATTTTTTGTTCATTTTTGTCCCTGCGAAAGAAAGTGATATTTCTTGGCTCAATAATGTGATTAAGGATCAATTTCCTTACACTGTTTTTTGTGAACATGATATTGCACAAAAAATTAGTGATGACTCTTTTTTTGTTTGGTGCGCGTATCAGAATAATATTCAACTCGGTTTTATTGAGGCTCAATTTTTTTTAGAAAATAATAGTTGTCGACTTAATGCAGTGTGGGTGGAAGACTCTTTTAGAAGAAATGGAGTTGCAACAAATTTAATAAAAAAAGTTATTAGGGAGTGCATGAAGCGTAATATTCCTGAATTATTTTTACTAGTTAAAGAAGAAAATATTGCTGCTAAAGAGTTATACAAAAAAATGGGTTTTACATTTAAGCAAATACATGACAAAATAATTGATAACTCAAAAGTAGAAGTTTGGATAAAAAAAATATAATTTTTTAATAATCCTTTGCAATGTAAACAACATTATTTGCTTTTTTTCCGCAAGATACACACTTTCCGTCGCCGATTAGTTTGTCTTTTACATCAATTCTTGTTCCTCTTATTTTTCCACCAGTTTCTTTTTCAACTATTTCTGCGCAACTCTCTCCTTCTTTTTCTACGCTACAAAAATTTGCTCTTGCAATTCCTGTTCCTACAATTTTTTTAATATCTTCAACATCTTTTGCATCCTTGATTAGTCCTTCAAAACTTTTCATCGCATTTTTCTTTAAATTTTCACTTAATTCTTTTCCAAGTTTTTCAACACTGTTCAAAATTTCTTTTTCACTTATTGCAATTTTTTCTTCAGTGTCTCTTCTTGAGATCATTACTTTTTTTGCTTCTAAATCTTTTGGTCCAACTTCTATTCTTAGTGGCACTCCTTTCATTTCCCAGTAATAAAATTTTTCTCCTGGTCTTTTATCGCTTGTATCAATTTCTACTCGATAGTCTTTCTCTTCAAGCATTGTTGCAATTTCTTTTGCTTTTGCAAGAACTTTTGGTTCCTTTTCAGCTAAAATTGGTATAATTACAATTTGTCTTGGAGCAATTTCGAAAGGAAATTTTAGTCCTTTGTTATCTCCGTGTGTTAGTATGACACTAGCCATTATTCTTGAGATTGCTGGGCCATAACAGGTTGTGTAAGGTGTTTTTTCTTTTTCATCCTTATCAGTGTATTTTACTCCAAACACTTCTGGGAAGTGTTGATTTATCATGTGTGT
>CAZJVN010000020.1:0-15476 GCA_964549775.1 uncultured archaeon
TTGAAATTGATAAAATCCGTTTCAAATCTACGAGAGGGAAGCCCTCTCTCCGCGTTAATCTGTTAAATTGGAAACTGATAAACCAAATTAATAAACATTTATATATTTCTAATTGCAGCTATTAATATGAACTTCAATTTTAAACAAAACCCAAAAATATTAATTTACATATTTCTAGCAATAATCTCTTTTTTACAAGCATTTAAATTAATCAATTTATTAAATTTATCTTTTATTCTTGGAGTGAATAACACTATTGATTTGATTATAATGGCATTAATTCTTTTTACAATAAATATTGCATTAATTGTTTTTTTATTAATTCTCTTATCTATTGTCCCAATAAAAATTACTCTTAATTTTTTAAATAAAGAAAAAAAAGAACTAGATAAATTTTTTGTTATCTGGATAGAACAAACTTTTATTATTTTTTTAACAATGATTTTTTCAATGACTCTTGCAATGATATTAAATATTTTTATTAATACTCCAACACATGAATTTTTTTTAAATATTTACTTATTTTGTATATGTCTGGCTGAAATATGGATTACTTTAAGAAAAAAATCAAGAAAAACTACTATTGAAAAAAATTAGTTAATTAGTCTTTTAGTAATTTCCAACATTTTTTTTCTAACAAGTTCTTCGTCTTTAACAATACGATTTTGCATTAATATTTCTCCATTACAAATCACAGTATTAATTGCTTCGCTTTTTACTGAATAAACTAGGTTTGAAACAATATCAGTTTGAGGAACCATCGAGTAGTGGTCCAAATCAATTACTAAAAGATCAGCTAATTTTCCTTCCTTTACTTCGCCTGCATCGATTCCTAAAAAATCATAAGCATTTTTTGTACATGCTAAAAATGTCTCTTTTGCACTAAAAGTGAGTGCGTCACTAGAATTGTGTTTTGTTAAAAGTGAAGCAAATTTCATTGTTTCAAACATGTCAAGAGAGTTATTAGAAGAAACACTATCAGTTCCCAAGGTTAAACAAATGTTATTTTTCTTATATTCTTCAAAAGGAAATAGTCCACCAACTCCAAGTTTCATATTTGAAATTGGGTTATGTATTATTGCAACATTATGTTTTTTTAAAATTTTAATTTCTTTCTCATTTACCCAAACTCCATGTGCAAGAAGAACTTTATTTTCTCTAAAAAAATCTAATTTTTCTAAGTACTCAACTGGCATAAGTCCAGTTCTTTTAACGCAATCTTTAACTTCTTGCTCGGTTTCTGATAAGTGAATTTGTAACAACAATTTGTTCTCTCTTGCAAATTCCCCAAAAAATTTTAAAGTGCCCTCAGAAACAGTATAAATTGCATGAGGGTTTAAAGAAAAAACTATTTTATTATTTTTATTTTTCTTTAAAAAATCAGCATAAAGTTTTTTTACTAAATCAATTGATTCTTTTGATTTTTTTTCGTCAAATGAATCTATCACGGTTTGTGCTGGAAAAGCTCTTACACCTGAATCATTTACTGCCTCTACCACTCCATTAAAATGCCAATACATGTCAACAAAACAAGTAGTTCCACTTTTTATTAATTCAATTATTGAAAATCTTGTAGCCCAATAAACATCACTTTCTGTTAGTTTTGCTTCTACTGGCCAAATTTTTTTCTCAAGCCACTCCATTAAAGGCAATCCATCCCCAGTCCCTCTAAATATACTCATCCCTAAATGAGTGTGAGTATTTACAAAACTAGGAATAATTAATTTATTAGTACAATCAATCACTTTGTCAACGTTTTTTTCAGAAATTTTGTCATCAATTTTTTTTATTAAATTTGATTCTATTAAAACATCTTTTTCTTCTAATTTATTATTTAAAAGAACTTTTCCAGATCTTAACAAGATTGACATAAAATAAGGTTCTTGACAAATATTTAAAATTCAATGTTTTAGAATATTTTTAGATTAAAATTAGTTATGGCAAATTAATTTTTTCTTTGAATAAATCCTTTTGGTCCAACAATTTCTTCATAAACTGTTGAAATTAATGAAATAGATAAAGGTTTTTTTGCAGAGGGGTTACTTGGGTTTTTAGAAAGTGAGTAATCTACTAGTCTAACACTCTTTTTTAGTCTTCCAAAAACACCAAAAAACACATCTTCTTTATATGCTGCAGGATTTGCTTTTACAAATCGTGTTATTGCTAAAGCAACTTTTTGTCTAGCTGGACTATTTGGATACATGTACCTAATTTGCGCTTCAAGTCGTTCTCTACTTGCAAAAGTTGGTTTAATTGTATGAGAAATTGTTGATGCTTTTGGTTGAAGAGTGTATCTTGCTTTGTACCCCAAAGCTAAAAGCGCAGGACCACTATTTTTTGTACGAGTAGACTTACGAAATTCTGGAGAAAGATTCATATTTCTTGAAGTAACTACCCCCACTGGTCTTCTAACACTCATAACATATTAGTGTTTTAAGACCATTAAAAACTTTGCTATTTTAAAATAACTCATTTAAATTAGAAAATTGAATTTAAATTTAATTAAAATAAATAATATTATTTTTAAAAAGAATACCAATATTTCTCATTGGAGCAGGTTTATATTTAAAAAAAGCCTTACTCTAAAATGTGGTCTGAATGAAATTTTTAGAAAAAAATGTTGGAAAAGAAGATAAAATAGTTAGGGTTGTATTAGGAATTGTAGCGTTTATAAGTAGCGCTTTTATTCAAACTCCTTGGTCTTACTTGGCAATAATTATTGGAATAATTTTTATTATTACAGCAATTCTTGGAACTTGTGGATTGTACACTTTGTTAGGGATTAACACAAACAAAAAACAAGAAAAGAAAAGTAATAAAAAAGAGAAAGCAAAAAAGAAAAAAAGGAACTAATTAATCTCAAAATAAAAAAGTGAATTTCATGAAGAAAAAAGTAATTGTGATTGGAGCAGGTTTTAGCGGACTTGCTTCAGCTGCTCTTTTAGCAAAAAAAGGGTTTAATGTAACTTTAATTGAGAAAAACAAAAATTTGGGTGGAAGAGCTCAAGCTTGGAAAACTAAAGGATTCATGTATGATATGGGTCCTTCATGGTATTTGATGCCAGAAGTTTTTGAAAATTTTTACAAAATCTTTGGAAAAAAATCAACTGATTTTTATAAATTAAAACAACTAGATCCTTCTTTTAGAGTATTTTATGAAAAAGAAGGAATGGTTGATTTACCAAAAGATAAGAAAAAAGTTTATAATTTATTTGAAACTATTGAGAAAGGTTCTTCAAAAAAACTAAAAAATTATCTTGATGTAGCAAAACTAAAGTATGATATTGCGATGGAAAAATTCTTGTACAAAGAATATAAAACAATTTTTGATTTTTTAACCCCAGAACTTATGCTTTCTGGACTCAAACTACAAATGTTTGAATCACTTGATAATTATGTTTCTAAAGAATTTACCGACCACCGGTTAAAAAAAATATTAGAGTACAGTATGGTTTTTTTAGGAGGAAGCCCAAAAAACACTCCTGCACTTTACTCCTTAATGTCACATGTTGACATCAACAAAGGAGTTTATTACCCACTTGGAGGAATGATTGAAATTGTAAACGCATTTAAAAAGTTATGCACACAAAATGGGGTGAAAATAATTAAAGGAACTGAGGTAAAAAAAATAATATTACAAGATAACACTAAATCTAGGACAATTTCTTCAGGGGTTCTCACAAATAATGGCAAACTGTTTAATACAGATATTATTTTAGTTGGTTCAGATTACAAAGAAGCAGAAACAAAATTTTTAGATAGTAAACATTCTTGGTATAAAGAAAAATATTGGAAGAAAAAAACTATGGGTCCATCAGCATTACTTTTCTATATTGGGCTTAACAAAAAATTAAAATCCCTCAAACATCATAATTTGTTTTTAGCTGATGAGTGGGATGAACATTTTGACCAAATCTATAAAACCCCTACTTGGCCAACTAATCCATCTTATTATGTTTCTTGTCCTTCAAAATCAGATCCTACTGTTGCACCAAAAGGTAAAGAAAATCTATTTTTCTTAATTCCAGTAGCAAATGAACTTAATGATAATGATAAAGAGAGAGAAAAAATGTTTAATAAAGTCATTAATGATTTTGAAAAAAGAACTAAAGAAAAAATAAAAGACAATATTGTTGTTAAAAGAATTTTTTCTCAAAGGGATTTTAAAAAAGAATATAACTCCTATAAAGGAACTGCTTTAGGTCTTGCTCACACTTTATTCCAAACCGCAATTTTTAGGCCCTCTCACAAGAGTAAAAAAGTAAAAAATTTATATTACACTGGATCTTATACTCATCCTGGAATTGGAGTACCAATGGTTCTCATCTCAGCACAAATTGTCGCGAACAAAATTGAAAAAGAAAATAAAAAATAATTTTGGTGAATAAATGGAAAAAGAAACTGAATCAAATCTCATTTTTAAAAAAGGAAGTAAAACATATTTTTACTCAAGTGCCTTTTTTCCAAAAGAAACTAGAAAAGATGTAGTCACACTTTATGCATTTGTTAGAACAGTAGATAATCTGGTTGATAGTGTTCCTCAGAAAAAAAAAGAATTTCAAGAATTTGAAAAAGAATATAAAAACGCAAGAAATGGTAACAAGGTTAGTAACAAAATCATTAACAATTTTTTAGAACTTGAAAATAGAAAAAAATTTAATAAAAATTGGGCAAATTCTTTTATGAAATCAATGAAAAACGACCTTAGGCAAAAAAGATACAAAACTTTAAAAGATGTTGAAAAATACATGCATGGGTCAGCAGAAGTTATTGGATTATTTATGTGCAAAATTCTTAATATTGATAAAAAATTTTATAAATCAGCAAAATTACTTGGAAAATCAATGCAATACATTAACTTCATAAGAGATATTGATGAAGATATTGTGCTTAAACGATGTTATTTTCCAGAAAATGAGTTAAAAAAACACGGGTTAGCTTGTTTTGATAAAAAATCAATGACTGAAAACAAGAAAGGATTTGAAAAATTTATTAAAGAACAAATAAAACATTATTTAAAATGGCAAAATGAGGCAGAGAAAGATCTAGAAAAAATTGAAAAACGATATAAAATACCAATAAAAACCGCTTCAGAGATGTATAAATGGACCGCTAAACAAATAGAAAAAGATCCACAAATTGTTTTTAGAAAAAAAGTTAAACCAACAAAAGGAAAAATTATTTTAACTGGGATCAAAAATATTATTATTCAATAAATATCAAATATTCTGGAGGGAAAAAATGTTAAGCACCTATTTAATATTAAATATTATAATAATTCTATTTCCTTTCCTTGCTTCTTTTGAAAATAGAATTAAATATTATACAAAATTTGTCCCTTTAATAAAATCAATAATTTTTACTGGAATTATCTTTGTTACTTGGGATGTTTTTGCCACTTTTAGAGGACACTGGGGTTTTAACAAAGAACACCTGCTTGGAGTAACTCTAATAAATTTACCAATTGAAGAAGTGCTTTTCTTTATTACCGTTCCATTTAGTTGTTTATTTGTTTGGGAAGCAATTAATTATTTTAAAAAAGAAGAAAAAATTAAATCAAAGTTTTTGGTAAAAAAAGCACCTTTATTAATCGCGATAATTTTTTTATTAATAGCAATGGTTTTTGTTAACAAAGAGTATACTCTAATTGCATTATTAGTAAGTACAATAACAATAATTGCAATAAGCACAAAAACTACTCTTTTTGAAAACAAGAATTTTACTACTTTTTGTTAATTACGCTTGATTTATTTTTAATTTTTAATTATATCCTGACTTCAATTCCGATTGTAACTTATGATAGTAATGCGATAACAAATTTTAGAATTTTAACTATCCCTATAGAAGATTCTTTATTTAATTTTTCAATGTTAACAATTTACCTTTCTAGCTACTTATATTTTAAAAAGAAAAAATAAATTTAAACTAAACTCTAACTTTTCTTGATTTTATTCCAACAAATTTTTGTTTTTCTTGTAAGAATTTTATTTCTTTTACTGTTAATTCATCTTTTTCTACAGATTCTATTACTTCAGGAATATCTGGGAAAAGGTTCTTTTTGGATAAGATTTTTTCTTTTGTTGCCCATTCATAAGTTCCTTCTCTATTATCCTTTGCTAACTCTCCTTTTGGTTCTTCAAATAGTACTACAAATTGAACCATGTGATGAAATAATTCTCCATCATTAATAACCATTCCGTTTTGTACAGTAATTATTTTTCCTTCTCCTTCAAGGTTTGTTTCTTCTTTTAATTCTCTTTTTGCAGCTTCTAAGATCTCTTCCCCTCGCTTCATTTTTGCTCCAGGAAATCCACAAAACCCATAATAGGGTTCTTTGAATCTACTATAAAGAACATATTTTTCTCCCCTCTTTGCTACAAGCAGTAGTGTTACAGCAGGCCTTTTCTCTTCTTTTCCAGTCTCTCCACTAATAGTAGTTGCTGCGCTTTTTCCTTTAATTGTCAAATAATATTTAGCTTTCTTTTTTTCAACAAAACCTTCGCTTTCTAGTTTTTTTAAATAATAAGTAAATTTGTTGCTCTCAATTTTTTTGTCCCAAAGATCACTAAAAGTACTTCCGGGAAAATGCATCAAAGTTCTAAATATTTTGTTTTGTTCAGTTAAATCAATTTCAGAATTATCAAATTCTTTAATTATCTTCTCTTTTTTTTCTTTACCTATCTTTTTTACAATCATTAAAATCACACTAAAATAAATTATAACTAATTCAATTTTAAAACACCTTACTCAAAAGAAATTGAGTAAATTTTGCTAATTTTTGTTAAATTTTAAACTTTTAATTAAACTCTCCTCTTTTAATGAAATTAATAAAAGAAAAAGTATTAAAAGTAAAGAAAATACAAAGTAGTTATGGTTAAACGATTTAGACCGATTAGGACCCCAATTCATTTTACAAGAATGTTTCAAAGGGAAGGAATTGCTGAAAGAAAAAAAGTTAATCCTAATATTTCAGAGCTTCACGATGCAAGCATTTTTTTGTTTAAACACATTCTTCATCCAGAAGATGTTCGGTGGAGACTTGCGACAAAATACGCTGAATTAAAAAAAGAGGTTCATTTATCCCCAATTAATTTAGAAAACGGTTTGCGTGCAAATTATGCTTCAAGAACTATTGGTAGAAATAAAGCTTATGGAGCAGGAATTACTGGACAGCTTCATGTAGTTCAGCTTGCAAGAGCAATTAGAAATATTGAACTTGGGCAAGAACATTTTGCTTGGAGAAAACCAATTCCTTTTAAAAATCCAAAATATCAAATAAGATTTGCAAAAACTGACCAAATAGAGAAAAAAACAAACAGGCATGGAGTTAGTGGTTGTCCTGAGGCAATGTGGCAACTACAATTATGGAGAAAGGAAGGTTATTTGGGGAGAGTAGGGATTAATTTTCACTCTGAAGGAAAAGATAACATTATTACAGTAGCTAATATTCAGGGAGCGGATGGAAAAAAAGAACAACAATTAGGGTTTAAACATGAATTTGGAAAAAACTTTGGAGACGCACTAGTCGAGAAAGTTGAAGAAATTTTTGGACCAGGTTTTAAGTACAGAGGAATACTCCAAGCAGGAAAAAATGAAGTACAATACAGAATGGCTTTTAGAAAAGCAAAACCTGATAAAATAAAAATTTGGAGTACTCAATCAAAAATGCAAATCGAGGATAGAAGAACTATAAAAAACTAAAAAAAATTTAAAAATTCCCCCTCAAAAATATTTTATTACGGTAACCGTTTTTCCGTTTCCTTAAAAAGATTCTCAAAAAGGGTTTACATTTGGTGTTTTAATAAATCCCTTAAACCAAATGCTGGTCTGTATAGGAAGTCTTGTTTTTTTGGTGAAGTTTGTTCATGCCTTGAAAGCAATGCGTGCCAGGTGTTATTCATCTCTCTATCAAACTTAGAGTTTTTTACCTTTTCTCTAATTGCCTCCAGTATAAACTCTTCTTTTGAAGGATACTTAAATTCCCTCACCGCTCTTCCAACACCCTTTGAAAGATCCTTTTCAAGGATCAAACACAATGTATCCATGCCTTATTATTATACACCAAACTCTGTATAAGATTATCGAAAGAAGTCAAAAATAGCACTAAAAAACTAGACAAGTTAAAATAATCAAAATAAGTAAGAAATATAAAAATAAAAAAAACAAATCTGGTCAAGAACTTTTTCTCAACCAGAAATTAATTTATTTTAATTTAATTTAGTTTCCTAATAAAATTGAGGCGTTTGGATCCCCTTCTACGCTTTCTGGAAGAGTTCCATCAAACATTATTCCACCAGCAGTTACTGCGATAGTGTTTATGCTTAACCCTGGGTTTTGTACAAATGTTTGCTCAATTAATGCATTTACTACATCTTCTACTTGTGGTAATTGGTCTTCTGGCACACCCATTCTCCCAAATTCTGCTGTTTCTAAATCAAGTTCTAAACCTCTTTTAGAGTAATCCTTAATTTTTCCTTTAGCATAAATTGGTCCGTTTATTTCAGGTATTCCTTCTAAACCTAAAGTGTTAATTAGTGAAGAAAGTTCTACTGTTCCATCAGGATTAAATTTTACTTGAATGTCATCAACAAACCCTGTGTCTGAATTTCTTTTATTTAACATTGCACTAAATTCTTCACTAGTGAAAGTTGTTTTTGTAGGAATTGAACCACTTGATTCATATTCACAAATTAGACATAAGTATTCTGGATTTAGTACTTGTGCGCCTGGAACTTTTGCTATCCCACTAGCATAATCTGCAGAAGTAAAACTTACTCCTAAATCTCTTGGCTTATTTGAACCCATCATATCTGATAATATTGGAACAAACCCAAAGTATCCTGCAATTAATATTAAACCTAAAACAAGAACTATAAATAATCCCACTAACCCTACCCCAAGTAAGGCAACTATTTTAACCATCCCGCTAGCCATTTATTTAACCCCCAAAAATCACTTGTTAACTAATTTAATTACTAACTAAATATTTATTAACCAAATATTTAACTAAAAATTATGACCAAAATATTAAACTAATAAAATAAACCATTTTATTGAACAATTTTTCTTTAATTTTTTCCTGAAGAACCAAACCCTTTTTCCCCTCTTTTTGTTTCACTAAAAGGAGTTCTTGTTTGTTCAATTTTTACTTTAACAAAGGGTTGAATAATCATTTGAGCAATTCGATCGTACTTATTTATCACAAAATCTTTTGAAGAAGAGTTATACAATATTACTCCAATCTCTCCACGATAATCTGAATCAATTACTCCACCAAGAACACTTATTCCCTCTTTCATTGCGAGCCCGCTTCGATCTCTAATACTTCCAAAACAATTTTCTGGTATAGCCATTTTTATTCCAGTTTTTACAAGCACTCTTTTGTTTGGTTCAAGTGTAAAGGATGCTTGAGTAAGTTCTCTTTTTTCAGAGTCAAGTCCAATAATGAATTCTCCGCTAGATTTTAAGTCAAAAGCGGCATCAGTGTCATGGTTATATGCAGGAAGTAATTTTTCATCAGAACAAAACACTTTAAGAATATTTTTTTTCAAATAAATCACCAAAAAAAATAAATCACAATCCCGTAAGGGATTGATTTTTCGCGAGCCTTTCTTAAAGTCTCATAAAAAGAAAGAGACAAGCCAGGGAACCTTTTAGTCTTATTAATGACTTATTAAAAAATAAATCAATCAACAAATACTATCCTCAAAAAAGGCAATAAGGTATATGCTTGTCTCCACTAACTCCCAACACGATGAAAGAAATTCGATAAAATCTGTTTAAATACCTATCTTGAAAACTGAAAAATTTGGACAGCAACAATTTTTTGAAAAATAATTAATACAAAAAATACCTTTTTATAGTGAATTTTATAAAAATTTGTTATTATGAGTGAAATAATTGCTTTTACTAAAGAGGATGCTAAATTTTTATTAAAAGAAGCACTAAAGGGAAGAGAGAAAGTAGAAATTTCTCTTGATTTAGGAAAAACTAAACAAGTTATTGATATAATTGAAGGACACATCATCCCAAAGCAAGGGGAAGAAAAAAAGTTTAAATTAGAAGAACTACAAAGATTAAAAGAAAATACTGTTTACACTATTGAAAATGGGAAAGTTCTCGCAGTTGAATTATTTTCTAACGAAACTAACCTTTACTATAAGTTAAGGCCTACAAAAGATTGGCCAACTTTAATGCTTTCAAGTGTACCTATGCACAGGTACATTACTAGCACTCCTAAACTTGACACTGAAAGCAAAATTGATTCAATTCGACCAATAAAAGGCCGTGTACTTGACACTTGTTGTGGACTTGGATACACCGCTATAAGCTTAGCAAAAAGTGGAGCAGAGAGTGTAACTTGTTTTGAAAGAGACAAAACGGTTCTTGATATTTGTAAATACAACCCCTTCTCTGAAGAACTATTTACTGACAAAAAAATTACAATAACTAATGAAAGTATTTATGAAGGAATAAAAAAAATCCCATCTGAATCATTTGATAGAATTATCCATGACCCCCCAACAGTTAGTTTTGCAAAAGAACTTTACTCTTTAGAATTTTATGATGAACTATTTAGAGTACTAAAAAAGGGTGGAAAATTATACCACTACGCTCCAAGCCCCGGAAAAACCAAAGGAATAGAGTTTTGGAGAACTATGGTTAAAATGATGAGAAATGCGGGTTTTGTTGACGCTGATTATTTCAAAAACTCTAGTGGAATAGTAACAAAAAAATAAAAAAAGGTAAAATAAGTTTCTCAAAAAGATTTATATTTAAAAGAAAACAATTTATAGCTATGTCTAACCTAAAAAATTATTTTTTATTAATTTCTTTTTTAATCTTATTAATTATTACCCCAATTAGTCTTGCAGAGAATTGTTGTGAAAATTGTGGATATCTAGTACTAGCGAGATTTTACATTGATTCAGGATGCACAACTCTTATGGGTGCTCCCTCATATGCTTGTATGGCAACTCCGGTCACTGAAATATGTCATCAACAAGGATTTGCAACAGAGGATAGCAAAACTGGAGATTTTTGGGCTGCTCATTTAAATACAACTCAACGTTGTGACACAGGTACGGTTGGATGTATTTGGCCTTGTCAGGGACCAATTGATGGAAACGCTATTTTAATTTCAAGTGATGAAAACAATAACCCCATTAAAAGTGATAGAGATAATATTTTAGTTACTTCAAACACTTCTAGAAAGTGTGAGTGGATTTGTAAAGAAGGATTTAGAAAAGGAACTGGTATAGATGAAAATAAATGTATCTCTACGCCGGTAGAAATATCTTCTTGCACCACTCTTTCAACAGAAGGAACAACTTACCTTCTTTCAAATGATATTTATACCTCGCAAGGAAATTGTATAAAAATAAAAGCAAACAATATTACTCTTGATTGTCAAGGACACTCAATTATTGGGACAAATATTGTTATTGGAGGAAATACACAAAACTCTACTTTTTTAACCAACGAATTAATTAATGGTTATCTTTCTGGCTCAAATATGCATACACGTTATCCTTTTTTTAGAGATATTAATACCACGACTAATGAAATTGCTTCTGCAGGAGTGACTATGCACAAAGATCCAAACCCTACTCAAAAAGAATATGATAGTTCGCCTTATGACAATATTACTATAAAAAATTGTACTATTCAAGGGTTTAAACCGGATGTTTTTGGGTCTTATGTTTCTCATTCAGATGGTACAAGAAATTTTGATACTAGTGCAAAAAAATTATCAATAATTGATTCAAATATTAAATCAGTTTTTAGTTATGCAGGAGATGGGTGGAATGGGTTAGTTGGAAAGGGTGGAGAAGTTATTGTAACAAATTCTGATATAAATTATATAACTGTTAGAGGAATGAATATTATTAGTGATGGGGGAGCAGGAGGAACTGGAGGAACAATAATTGCAAATAATTCAACAATTAATTATATATTTGCAAAAGGAGGGTTTGGAAAAATGGGAGATCAATTTTATGGATTGGATAATGGTGGAAATGGGGGATTAATTGAACTAACAAAATCCAAAATAAAAAAAATTGATGTTTCAGGAGGAAACACTTACGAAAATGATTTAACTACTTTAATAAATTATCTAACAACAAGCGTTGGTGGAACTGGAGGAACTGTAATACTCAATGATTGTGAAAGTAGTTACGAAGATATAAATTTAATTGGTGGGAGAAATAGCAATTATATTAATTCTTCTGGAGAAATAATTAGAAAATCGGAGTGTGAAACAATTTGTGATGGGCTTGATGATGATGGAGATGAATTGATTGATGAAGGAAACGTTTGTGAATGTTATGCTTCACCAAGCGTTAACCCAAATTTAGGGAATATTTACCCTGCAAATAAAATAATACCAATTCAAGACAAAAATGTAATTGCTTATTATCCATTTGATGGAAATTCAAATAATATAAAAAGTAGTTGGAATTTTTTACCACTTAATGGAACAGTTACTTTTACAAGTCCATCAGTTAAAAATAATTTTAATTATTCGGCATATTTTAATGGAGAAGCAAGTCTTTACTTAAACAATACAACAACTTTTTTAGATACTCCTGATTATAGTATTTGTTTATGGTATAAACAAGAAGCAAATCAACCAATGCAAGAATTAATTTCAGGAAGAGAAGTAGAACAATCATGGATAGGGTTAGAAATTCAAACTGATGAATACAATCACACTATTAGAGCAAGAGATACTTATACCTCTCCAGTCCCTGCAAAAAGTATTTGGCAACACGTTTGTTATACAAAAAAAGGATCAAATTCAAAGCTTTATTTAAACGGAGAAATAGTTAATTCAAACAACAACTCTCTAAACACAAATCCTTTTCCAAATTTTATTTTAATTGGAAGAGATTGGTTTTATTACGACGTTAGTGGTTATGAATATTTTAAAGGAAATATTGATGATTTAATTATATTGAATAGAGAACTCTCAGAATGTGAAGTTAAAAAATTAGTTAAAGGACCCAACGCTTGTCTTGAAGATTGCTCAAATACATGTTATAAAAAAGGAAATCTACCTGTACCATTACATGAATTAAAAGAACTATTTAATGATCAAAATTTAGACACTTATTTACCATTAAATAATACTTTAATTAATCTTGGAAAAGGAACAGCTACATTTACTTCAGACCCAAGTGAAAATTATATTACTGGAGTAAACGATTTTTTTTATAATTCTTTTAATTCAAATAGTACAAAATATTTGATTGGAACAAGATTTTATTCCTTTTGGAGTACTCCTCCAGAAAAAGGATCTATTAGTCTTTGGTTAAAAACAAACGCCCTAAATTCTGGTTCATCAAATTCTCCAAGAATTTTTGGAGCAAATAATCAATTTGAATGTTTTTTATATTGGGGAGCTAATACAATTCAATGTGATTTTGGTGCTGGAACACCAAGGTTAACTTCAGGAACAATAAGTATTGAACCAAACAAATGGTATCATTTAGCAGTAACTTGGGACAACAATTCTTTGAATAAACAACAAGAAATGTGGATTAATGGAACTCTCGTTTCAACCACCACAAATGGAAAACCAACGGGGGGCCAATATTTCTTCCTAGGTTATTCCTACAGCATAAATGATTTAGGTGGAATAAATGGACAAATTTTTAATGGACAAATTGAAGATATTTCTCTTTTTACAAAAAAACTTAATGAGTGTGAGATAAAACAAATCGCACTCGGAGTAAATGGATGTTTACCCATTTGTGAAGAAACTATTTGTGATGGACTCGACAATGACGAAGATGAATTAATTGATGAAGGTTTGAAAAGTATTTTTTATCTGGACCTAGATAAAGATGGTTTTGGAGATAATGATAATTTTGTTGAAGCTTGTGTTGCCCCTGAAAACCATGTTGATACTAATGATGATTGTGATGATTCAAATAGCTTAATTAACCCAAACGAAGTTGAAGTTTGTAATAATATTGATGATGATTGTGATGGTTTAATTAATGAAGGTTTAGATTGTGATGTCCTTTGCCCAAATTGTGAATCTGTTGAAAAATTAATTAAAATAACTCCAATTTCAACTAACATTGTTGATGGAAATATTGTTTTGAATGTTAATTTTTCTTGTAATTCAAATTTATCAACTGATCAAGGTAAAATAAATATTAATTCAGTTTTTGTTAACACCAAAAATGGTTCAGCAAATGTTTTATTTGAACCAATTATTGATTGTAATAATGAAATAACTCAAAGACAAATAGTTATTAGTGGCTGTGAACAAACAAATTATTTAGTTTCTTTTGGATTTGATAGTAACAGCAAGATTTGTAATAGTGCAAAAGATTGCGAAGGATTAAAATCGGTATTATTACCTACAAATTGTCAAAATAACTCTTTTTACTGGAATGGGAATGACATAATTCAAAATAACCCCTCACAAAACTCTTTTGTAATTCCAGACAATAATTTAATCAGTGTTATATTGCTTTTTGTACTGATCATAGCTCTATTATCCAAAAAAAACAAGGTTTTTATATTCAAAAATGCTTAATTAATCAACAAAAGAAACTAAAAAAACAATAAAAGTGAAAATAATGAGTGAAGAATCTATTTATAGCAATTCTGCAAACAAAAACTCTTCGGAAGAAAAAGAAGACGACATGTTTGAGGAAGTCTTTGGCGAAGATGAGGAAAAAAAAGCTGCTAAAGAAAAACTAAAAAAGCACGTAGAAGAAATGAAAAAACAAAAACAATCAGAAAAAAAAAATGAAGAAAAAGAGGAAGCAGAAGAAATTAAAGATAGTGAAGAAGAGGACGAAACTGCAGATGAAAAAGAAGATTCTAAAAAAGATGACGACGAGGATGACGGAGACGAAGTAGAAGAGGAAGAAAATAGTGAAGTTAAAGCAGAAATTTTTGGTGAAGTGAAAGAAGAAATTAATGAGGAACTAATAAAGAAAAAATTAGGTTATCATGAAAAAGAAATTAGAACAATGGAAGACACTTTAACTGATCAAGATAATGGGGCAGCAAATATTACTGGAAACGATGAAGAAGATATTATTGCAAAGAATTTAAAAAAATCAATAAGAAGTGTAAACGAAAATGAAGAAAGTGATGAAGAAGAAGTCGAAGAAAAAAATAAATCAAAAAAGAAAGCTACTACAGGAAAACTTGATCTTAAAGTAATAATGGATGAAGAGGAAGAAGAAGAGGATACTGGAATTGAAAATCCGATTGAAAGAAATGTAATAAAATCTGTAATAAAAAATAAAGCACAAAAAGCGGTAAAAGAAGAAGAACACGAAGAGATGGCAGAATCTATGCTAAGAGAGGAAGGAACAATTGATTCGGATGAGATAAAAAAAATTGATGAAGATATTTTAGCACTACAAACTCAGCATGAACACACTGAAGAAGAAAGCGAAGAAACAAATGACAGTAATGCGATAAAACCAAAACTAGAATTTTTAATG
>CAZJVN010000021.1:0-14984 GCA_964549775.1 uncultured archaeon
AGTTTTGATAGTAGTCTTCAGCTTCTGTCTACTTCTACGACTAAGAATTCTATGTCACCGCCAACTTCAGAAACGATTATGTCAGATAATTTTCCAACTTCGTCCCCTCTGTTAGTTATTACTCTCTTTGATGCAAGTTGTCTTGCTATTGTGTATTTGTACATATTGTCCACCTATAAAAATTACTAATACAATAGAATTGCATTCTTCTTTATAAACATTTCCTATAAGAAAAACAAACAAATGCGTGTTATGTTTAAATCAGATATTTTAAAAAAAAATAAATGAAAATCAATAAACTAAAAAATCTGTTATGTATATAGCCAGTTTTTTTATGGAAAAACTGAAATTAAAAACAAAATCAACTCAAATTTAAAAATTTTATTAAAAATTGCAAATCAAAATAAATTTTAACAAAAAAAGATTAATGAAAAGTTATTTTAACTAGAAAATTCAAAATATTAATTGATTATTATGTCTTTAAAGGACCCTGCTGAAGAGTATGATGACTTACTTCCAGAAAAACCAAGCATATTTAATTTTTCAACAAAAAAAATCAAAATACCAATTTTAATTTTAATAATTGGAATAATTATTGGAATGTTTTTTACCCACTATTACATTGAACCATTTTTTCAAGAAACTTCAATAAATTCTAATTGTTCTTCTTGCATTCAAACAAAAGAAGCATTAAACAAAGAAAATGAGTGTTTGTATGAATTATTAAATAATGCCAAAGACATCAACCAATGTGTTAATCAAAATAATTTATTAAACAACTCGACAATTGACTAATTCTTCTAAAGATTTTTAAATAACCTCAAAACGACTTCTTTAATGAAAAATAAAATTAAAATTAATCTGATCCTGTTATCAGTTATTTTTCTATTCTTTCTTTTTGGTTGTACTGAAATGACTCTCACTGAGAAGAATCTTTGTTATAATTTAACAAGTAAAAGCTTTGCTTATATTCCTCCTTGTGAAACAGAAGATAGTTGTTTTAAAAAAGTAAACGAAATTTTTGATAACACAAGTTTAGGATATGAACAAGAAAGCGAACTGTATGATCTAAAAAATAAGCTAGCAAGAAGCTGGTTTTTTTATAACAAAGCATTAAAAGAAATTAAAAAAGCACCCAATTATTGTTTAGATGGGGATGCAGGAAGTCTTTCTTCCACAATAAACCAAACCTCTCAATACTTAGACTATTCATTTACTGAACTTGATAAATCCTTGAGAAAAAGTTTTGATATAATTTCAAAGGAAGAAACCCTACTAAATTCTCAAGAAATTGAACTAATTAAAGAAGAACCCTTGTATGATTCTTTAATTGAAATAAAACAAATAACTTCTGAAATGAAAAACGGTTCAACTAACAGTGGAACTTATTATTCATATTATATTAAAAAAATTGATGAATTTAATGCTTTAGGAATAAAAAAAGGATTTAGTGAATTAATTGAAGAAGACTCCATATTTATTAAAATTTATAAATTTGGTACAAAAAAGATATTTGAAACTTCCGAGCTAAAAAAAATTCAAATCCCTCTAATCGGATTAAATTATGACACTATTGAGAAAACACTTGAAAGAACGATTGAGAATACACTTTATTCCCAACAAAGTCTTAAAGAATTACAAAAATTTCCAATATATGAATTTACTTTTTTATATTCAAGCGTTGCAGGAAACAATAACTCTGCAATAAAACGATTTGCAGACTTAATCAACAAAGTAAACGAAAACAAAAAAATTTTAGAAAAAAATAGAAAAATTACTTGGGAAAATATAGAACTTGAAAAAAATAAATTAAATCAATTAAAGAAAAGGGCGAATTCTTTTTCAAGATATGAAATAATTCAAAAAGAATTACTAGAACAAATAATATCTGGAGAAACTCCTACTAATGATCTAATTTTAGAGGTGGAAAAAGAGTACCTCTCTCTAAGAGAGGAAAAAAACAATAATTCAATAAGTTTAGGAAAAGAAATTTTGAAAGCAAAAAATTTGTATGAAAAATTATTAATCATAAACAACCGAATTAATTTTGAAACAGGATCAGAAATAAAAAAAATTGAAGAAGCTTGTAATAAAAAAGCCGAAGAAATCAATCAAATAACAAACATACCCTCACAACTTTCTTCTATTTATAATGAACTTCTTTTTTATTCAAAAAAAACTATTTCTAATACAGGAGAAGAAAAAATTAATTATTGCACTGAATTAATTAACATAGAAAAAGAATTAATATTAGGAATAAAGGATTTTAAACAACTAGAAGAACAAAAAACACAAAATACAAGAGAATGTTTTAATTATCTAGAAGAACTATTTAAAATAATAGAATCAGACGAGCTCGAAAATCAATTTAATCAATTAAAAAAAGAAACAGTGACCCCCGAAAATATAATTTACTTTGAAAAAGCTTGTATTTCAATAAAAAATCAAATAGATAACGAAATTAATGATGACAAAGAAATGGAAGAACTTTTTAAAGAAAAAGAAATCAATGACAAACTTAAAAACAAAATTGAATTATTTGAATTATACTCCTTAACTAATTTAACTGAACTAAAAAACAAGGCAAATATGTTTGATGATTATTTTAAAAAAGAAAATTTATTAGAACTATTTTCAATAAGATCTCAATTATTAGAAAAAATTGAAAAAAATAATTTTGAATTAACAACAATATTTGAAAAAGAAGTAATAAATTATTTTAAAATGAATTACAAACTTATTACATTAAGTGACTCTATTCCTGAAACTGGAAAAGATAGCAATATTGTACTAAGATTAGCTATAAGTAATCCTTTTTTTGAAATAAAAACTCCTTTTTCAATTGAAATTCCACAAAAACTTTCATTAAAAGAAAGTAATATTTGTGTTAAGAATATTTTATTTGGAGATACCACCATAATACTATTTGAATGTTTAGAGTCTGGTTTAACTAATGTTGATTTTTACGCCACTGAAACAGTAACTACTATTGAAAAAGATGAAATAATTTATGCAACTAATGAAAAAAGTCTTCTTGAAAGAAACATTAGTTTAATTACCGAAAACAGTTATACCAAATTATTAATCTCTACAAAAAAATTATCAGAAACCCCAATCCTTTTAGTTAATGAAATTGAAACAAACTTTTTTATAGAAGAAGAAAAAATAAAATTTTATGCAGAAAATGTTAATAAAAAAACCAATATTAATTGTTATTTTTATTTAAACAATTTAATTTCATTAAACATCACAAAATTGAGTGAAAAAAATGAAGGTTTGAGTAAAGAAATTACTTATAAAATAATTGCAAAAAATAATTATGAAAACGACTTGAAAGCAACCTTAATTTTTCCAATTTACTCAAATCTTTTTGTAACTAATATTCAAGTTCTTGATGAAGAAAAGATTAAGAAAAATTATGAAATTATTGAAGACAAAATTACATTAAAAAATATTGATTTTATAAAAAAACAACAAAAAGAATTTTTAGCAATTATTAATATTTCAAATAAAAATGATTATTACCAAACAATATTAGAAAATTTGGCTGATGAACTTAATATTTATCAAGAAACAATGGTGAGTAAAGAAATTAGGGAAACCTTAAACGATCTTGAAAACATAAGCGAAGATCAATTAAATGTTTTAATCAAAAAAGGAGAAACAACTCTTGAAAAAATCAAAATAGAATATGAAGAGGACAAAATCACTCTTTTAATAAAAGAAAATTTAAAAGAGGAAATTGAAAAATATAAAAATAAAATTATTGAATTAGAAAAATATGGATTGGAAGAAGAAAAAAATGCTTTATTAAATAAAATAAAATTAAGTGAGGTATTATTAGAATCTGAAAAAAGAACAGATATTCTAAAAGGATTAAGTTTACTTGAAAATGAACCAATAATGATTAATGAAGAGCTAAAAAAAGAGGTTGAAAAATTATTCAAAATAATCAAAGAAGATGTAGGAAAAGATTTATCTCTAATTGAACTTTCAACTGATTTTTTTGAAAAAAAACAAGAATTTGATCAGTGGAAAGAAATTGATGCACTAAAATCACAAGAAATATTTTTAGAATTAAAAGAAAGTTACCTGAAATATTATATTGACAAAAATGAGATTACTACCAAAATAACTCCTGCTAACGAGATTTTAAATAAATTTGAAGAAGATTTACTAGAATCAAAAAGATTAATTTCAATTTTAGAACAAGAATTAAGTATAGAAGAGTCAAAATTAATTAATGCAAAATTTATTCAACCAATTACTTTATCAAGATTAAAAAAACTAAAATTAGATTTAACCGAAATAGAAAGTTCTATCTTTTCTGAAGAAAATAGAGATAAACTTATCGAAATAAAGGGCGAATTAAAGTCAGCACTTGAATCCATAAAAAAACAAACCATTGTCTCATTTAATAATGCAATAGAAAATAATGAAACACAAGACATATTATCCAAAGCAAAAAATTATATTGATTCAAATAAATATGTTTCGGCATTTTTAATATTATCAAAAAGTGGTTCTCAACAAAAAGAATTTCCTTTTGTAGGACTAATCCCAATAGGGATAATAATTATTGTAGCACTCATACTAAAAAACAAATTAAAAAATCAAAATATTAAAGAAAATAATAATAAAAAACTTGTTCTTGAAGAATGGGAAAAATAGAAACGACTACTTTCTTTTTTGTTTAATGTAAGTTATTACATAGAATATTCCTACTGCTACAATTATTGCAAGTAATGCGAATAATACTGCAAAAGAAATATCATCCTTTTTTACTGAATAGGAAATAGTGTTAGAATAGTAAGAATTATTTTTATCAGATATTTTTGATGAAAATGAGTATTCTCCAGGAGTTAATTTATCGGTTAATAAAACAACTTCTTTTTCTCCAAAAGCAGATAAGTTAAGTTCTTGACTTGAGGACACAATTAAGTCGGTAGGACTTATTATAAAATTTCCATCAAATTTCTCGTTCCAATTATTTTTAATTAACAAAGTTAGTTTTAATTTTCCTTCAACTTCTGTCGAAATTAAAGAAACTGAAATCTGTTCAGGGTTTAATACATTTAATTGAGGATGTTCGCTTGTTAAAATTTGTTCTTCTCCAAAAATATTTTCAAATTTAACAACAGAGTAGGGTAAATTGTATGAGCTTACTTTCGCTGGTTTAATTGCAAACTCAAATTCTTTAGATTGCCCTGCTAAAATTCTTCCAGTCGCACTACTACTTCCTTCCACAATATCAAAACTAGTTATTTCAATGAATGATCTTATATCTTTACTAACAAATTGAACAAAAAAGTTTGTGTCTTTTGATCCAGTATTTTCTAAAATTATTTTCATCTTAGCTTTTTCGCCTAAAAGAATTTGTTCAGGAGCAATATTTTGTATAGATAAAACTGGAGTATCATATAATCCTATAAAAGAGGATTTTAGAAGGGCTGCTTTTTGTGTCATCCCCCCAGTATTTACACAAAGTTCTAAATCGATTTTTTCTGTAGCCAATTTTGGCAAAAATACTCTTGCCCAACAAGTATTCTTACAAGAAAAATACTCTGGCCAAATTATAATTGGTGAATCTTGACTAATTTTTACACTAATATAAGAATTATCACTTGAGATTCCATCAAAATTAGCGTTTAAAGATAAAATTCCACTTCCTTCTTCATTTAATTTAGAAATATCAATGCTAATATTTTCACAAGATTTTTTTGAACTCTCATTTAGTTCAATTCCATTAAAACCAAATTCGGATAAACCTGATTGGTAAGCAAAAACTTGACTAGTAACCAAAGTTAGTAAAATCAGTACAATTATTTGTTTAAAAAAACTCATAACATTCGCCTTATCCTATTTTGTATAATATCATTCTTGTTAAAATAAGTTTAAAATCCTGCTTGAGGAGCTAATTTTTAGACTTAATAATTGACATTGCTTCTAAAAAAGTAATTTTTTGATTTCCTTTAGAATATAATTCAACAAATGAAGGATTAGTTTTTAACAATTGTTTTTTACAATACTCAATCCCTTCACAAAAAACATTATCCATTACTTTTATGTCAGTGTAATTCCTTTTAGCTAAACGCAGTTGCAGTTCTTCTGGATCAATTCTTATTAAAATCACTAAATCAACTTTTAGTTTCATTTCACAAAGAACGTGTCCCTCAATAACAATATTTTTTGTTTTATTCAAAAATGAATTCATTTTTTTCTCAAATTCCTTAATTGGAATTTCCAGTTCATTATCTTCATTAAAATAACCAATATTATTTTTGAGAGCAAAATCCTTCTCGTTAAAATAAACACAATCTAATTTTTCAGCAATTTTTTTTGCAAGAGTGGTTTTACCGGTTCCAGGGGTTCCTGTAATTAGAATTTTCATAAAATAAAATGGTTAAAAAAGAATTAAAAAGGGAATCAAGTCGAAAAAGAGGAGTAAATAAAGAATTGCGGCAAGGCAATCAATTATTTATAGAGATTTACAATTTTGCTTCAAAAGATTGTTTTTTTTGAAAGGCTACACATTCGTCGCTTAAGCATTTGCCTCTTTCTTCCAATAATTTTGAAAGCAAAACTACTCTATCACAAATAATATCAGAAGGCATTTTTCAACACTAATCATTAACAGGAATTATGTTATATAAAAAGGTTGCGTACAAAAATATGTGAAAAAAAAGTTTTTTTTAAAATTTAATACATTATCAAAATCTTTTAAAAAAATGAAAAAATTAATTTATTTACTTAGCAAGGTGTAAAAAGTACTCAATTATGCTTGAATATAATAATTCAAACGTAAATTCTTCTTCACAATATTTTTGTATTTTGGCATAATTCTTTTTTAAGTAATATTTTGAGACGTCCTTCCCCGAATCTTCTTTTATTGGAATATCAAAATAAGAGTTTATTACTTTTTGAGAGATGCACCTAAAATCTGAAGCTTCTTTTGTTTTTTCTGACAGGGCCATTCCTATTTGAGCTAAATCTACATGTCTTGGACAAGAAATCAGTATATCAAATATTTCTTTTTGAGGGGCAATTTCATGAAAAGACATTCTTGCCAACAAATAGTTTAAATCATAAGCTAAATGATTAAATCCAATTATTTTCAAATTGGGGTCTGAAAGATAAATTCTCTTTACGGTTACATAAAATTGTTTTAGTAATTCTTTTTCTGACCCAATTTCCCATTCATAAAGAAAGGTGGGTTTTTTTATTTGATGAGCTAAAGGGTACATTGTTTGTGCATAATAATTATAAGAAATTACTATTACTTTACTGTTTTTGTGAAAAGGATTAAGGCCTGAACGTTCTTCTTCTGGATCTACAAAAGATTCTATGTCAAAAAACAAGTAACCCATAAAACAGTTGTGAAAGGAAATGAATTTAATTGTTGGGGAGAATTAAATAAAATTGGGTTTAACTAAAAATAAGCTTTTTTTTTTCACTTTCTTGTGGATTTAAGGAAGCATCCTTTTTGTGAATTGCTTCCTTTTCCACATCCATTAGAACTATTAGCACTGTGATTACTGCTATGAAAATTACATCAGTACTTTCAGCTTCTACTGCAATCCATTGATAGATTCCCATTAATGTTGCGAATGCTCCCAATCCTTTGAGTACTAATGTTTGTCTCATAGTTTTAATCACCTCACTTTCTACTAATTACTTGTTTTTGAAATTAATTAAGTGGATTAATCTACTGCATAATTATTTCAAAAATAATTGTGCAAAACCTTTATTTAAAAGAAAATCAATTAACTTTTGCCAGTTAATTAGGAGAATTTATTAACTTCCTCAATCAAAGATATTTATGACCCACAAACATGAATTGAGATATAAGTTTCTAAAAGAAGCTTACCAAAATGGACTTGTTTCAAGTAAAAGTACAATTGAAAAAGAACTTGATATTAGTAAAGAAACTTCGCATTATTTTCTTCAAAAATTATTAAACGAAAAATATTACACTCAAAGACGACTTGAAATTAACACTTCAAAATTGGGCCTTAATGTTTTTGCATGGGTTTTTGTTTCAATAAACTGGGACTCGATTGAAGAGGAGGAATTTATAAAAAAAGCAATTAGTCTCTCTTATGTCCACACTATTGCTGAAATAACTGGAGAGTTTGATTTTGCAATAAAAATATTTGGCCCAAGCATGCAAAAACTAAATTCTTTTTTAATGGTTTTTGAAAAAACTTTTTCTGACGCAATTCAAGATATTAATGTAATTTATGCAATAACTGAATTTAAACGACACTATACTATAATTAAAAAAACTCAAAAAGCTCAACTAAAGAAAATTGATTGCAATTTAATTGAAGAAAAAAATAAGAGTCCTCAAAAATCTTTGTTTGAAATTGCAAAAGAACAAAATGTGCATAGAAACACTTTATCTAATCGTTGGAAAAAACTTTGGGAGGAGGAAGTAATTTTTAAAGAAAGTATTGAACTTACTGAAAAAGGATATTCTGAAATTAAAATGAATTTAAAATGTTTTATTACAATAAAACCTCAACCAGGTCAAGAATTTACTGTGATAAAAGAATTAGTTAAACTGGATTCAGCCCAAGATGTTTTTTTAACGATGTCTAATTTGGTTGTTTTAATTATAAGACTTGAAAATAGTTCTGAACTTGCAAGTTTTCACAAAAAAATTATGCGAGCAAATAAATTTATCAAAAAAACTACTACTACAGTGTTTTTGACAAAAAAAAGCAGAAATTATTTAACAAAAGAAGAGCTTAAGGGAATTGTTGGAGATATTTGTTGCGAGTGAAAAACATATTAACTTATTGTAAAATTAGATTATAGAGGGATGTTATGTTAATTAAAGATTTAAAACCAAAAATGTCTTTTGATTCAATTGAACTTGAGATTGTAACCAAAGGAGAACCTAGAGCTTTTGCTAATGCTTCTGGACAAGGGACTGTTTGTTCAGCTGCTGCTAAGGATAGTGAAGATAAAGAAGTATCTATTACGCTTTGGGGAGAACAGTACAAACAAATTAATGATGGAGACAAAATAGTCATTAAGAACGGTTGGACTTCAGAGTATAAAGGTCAACTACAAATAAGTACCGGAAAAAACGGAACTCTTGAAGTTCTTAAATAATTTCAAAAATTTGAAAAAATGATATTTGATTGGATTTAAATCCAATCAAAAAATTTTAATTAGAACTATTTATTTTCTTGACTTTGCTTTAGCTAAGTTTGTAGTATCTACTCTTGTTGAAGTTAGCCCTAAAAGCTCTTCAGCAGTTTTCTTTCGGTTTCTACCAAAGTTAGCGTATTTTCTGAATTTTGTTTTTGTCCAAGCTTCTGGTTGTTTTTGTCTCATTTTTTTTTCTTCAGCAAGTAACTGAATTCTTAATGACTCATCGACATCCATATTTAACAAAATATTACTCATAGACCCACCTTTTTGAAAAATAACATTTTTTAGAAAAAGCTAAAAAAATTGCTTTCCTACATATTCCTGTGGAAGTAATATATAAGCTTTGTTACGGAAAAAATTAACTAAATTGGTCAAAAATGTTCGAAAAACCAAGCATGAAAACCCCTTAAAAGAGAGTCTAAATGAACTTAATTTCCGAAAAGGATTATTTTTTAGCCTTCTTTTTGGGTTTTTCTTCTATGGCTCCGGGACCCACTAATTCCTCTTCTAAACTCTTTCCTGACCGTAGTACTTTGAATTCTTCCAAATCTTCCTCATCTAGCCCAAGTTCTTTCATTTTTGCTAAATGATCCGACTCTTTCATGTTTTCAAATTCTTTACGCCAAGCAATCATGTCCGCGGTTTCTTTTAATTTTGCTCCCTCAGGAGGCTTAACTGGTTTACGCATCATATAAACAATAAAGGCTTACAGCTTTAAAAACCTTTTTCCAAAAAAAGCAAAAATAGTTAAATTATAAAAACTTCTATATTGTATGGAAAACCAAATGCAAGATAACCCAATAACCAATCCCTCAAATGAAGTTACACAAACTTTTCAAAACAGAACACAATTTGTTGGACAACCTTCTTCAAACCAAGAAATTTCAAAAAAAAAATTTCCTGAAAACAAAATTAATTATAACAATTTAGAATTTGAAACTATTCTAAAAGAGTTAAAACAAAAATTAATTATTGAAGGATACTCCCAAAGAACAATAAAAATGTATACAATTTACAATAGAGAAATTCTTTATCAAATAAATAAACCAATTGACTCAATCTCTGCAAAAGATATGATGGGTTACTTGGCTGACAAAAAAGAGAAAGGTTGTGAAAACAACACTCTTGCCTTAATTCACGCTGCAGCAGATTATTTATTCAAAAAACAATTAAAAAAGAATATTCTTGATGAAATCAAAATTCCTAAAAAATCAAAATCTTTACCAAAAATTCTCTCAAGAGAAGAAATTAGAGATTTGTTTAAAGCTACCAAATTTGGAAGAAACAGATTAATGCTTCAATTCATGTATGGATCAGGGTGCAGAGTTTCAGAAGTAGTTAAACTAAAAGTCAGTGATATTAATTTTAAGGAAAGGACAGCAATCATTAGAGGGGGAAAAGGGAATAAAGACAGAATGATTATTTTGTCCAAAGACTGGTTAAAAGATCTAAAAAGGTATTTAGAAAAGAAAAAAATCAAAACTGAAAATGTGTTTACCAAAAAAAATGGAAAAGTAATTAGTACTGATACTGTTCAACGAATTGTAAAAAAAGCTGCCTCTCTTGCAAACATCCAAAAACATGTCACCCCCCACTGTCTAAGACATAGTTATGCAACACATTTGCTTGAAACAGGCACAAATATACGGTATATACAGTCATTACTGGGGCACAGTAATCTTAACACCACTCAGATTTACACAAATGTGGCGAATGAACAACTAAAAAAAGTAGAAAGCCCTCTTGATAAATTATAACAACCATAACTCCCTCTCTCCGCCCCCATTGTTCCAGTAAAAAAACTTTTTCCAGAATAAATTAAATTGAAAATTAAAAATTTATTTCTTTAAGATCAATCAAAAATCCTTATTATGTATACAACCTTTTATAAATTCATTTTATATAAAAGTAAAATAAAAAAAGAATTTCAGTTATGTATAAATCTTATTATTTTGTAAATAAAAAATAAATTAACCTCAATGTTATTTTTCGCTTTCACAAACAAGAAGATTTAAATATAGGGTTATCATTTACTATGTTACAAAAAAGGAGGAATCACTATGAGCGTAAGAATTTCAAAATTATTCGGAATGGACGTGTATGATTCTGAGGCAGGATACAAAGGAAAAGTTTACGATTTAATAATTAACCTTGAAAAAGGAAAGATCGAAACTATTACTACTGAACCTTTGAAAGTAAAGACTAAATCTGATGCAAAAAAAATTCTTATGGAGAAAAGTATACCTTACAGAAATGTTAGATCAGCTAAGGATATTTTAATTGTTTCAAGTAGAAACGTTGAACCAGTTGAAGAAACTCCACAAGATGACGCTGAACAAAACAAATACTCTCCAGCATACAACAAATACAGATACAGTCGAAAGTAAAAAATCTTTTTTTTATAAGTTGTTGGACAATTTTTGTTCAACAATTTTATTTTAATTTCTAAAAAATTTAACTATCTGCTTTTTAATTTTTTTAAACAATTTAACAGGAGAATTTATTTTTTTTAAAAATAGATTTATAAAACAATATAACTTTTATGTATATATATAATACATAAGAAAGTTTTAGTTTTTTATAAAGCCTTATTAATGGAAGTGTGGGGTATGAGTGTAAGAGGGTATTTTGTTCAATATCGTTTTATTTTGCCTGATTCAATAAAACATTCTTCTTATACTTATCAAAAACTTTTTAGAGCAATTTATGGTTATACTCAAGCGGTTCATAAGGGTTCTGGAAAAAATTATAATTATCATCGAGAAGGAATTCTCTCAAATTATCCTTATATTAGGCCAGGAAAGAATTGTGTTATTATTCCTCAACAAGCTTTTCAGTCCTTGCAAGATTTTTTTAAAACTGGGCACAATCCCACTCATAATTGGGAGTCAAAGGGAGAATGGAAATGTACTTATTTCTTAAATGAAAAAGATCTCAATGAAGCAGATATAATTAAAGCAGTTAATGGATTGGTATCTAGAAAGTTTGTTGAGGGGGTAGAAGGGTTAGCGCTCTTGCCAACTGAAATGAAAAGAGCTCTTGAGGGAAATTTATCAAAAGAGTATGTAACAAAATTAGTTAATGAATCTCAAAAGATAGTTGATCTTGATTGGTTCAAGCAAGTTTACTCTCAATCTCCTGAATTAGTAGAATTCTTTGAAAATCATAAAAAATTAAAAGGAATTTAATATAATATCTAATCAGAACTGCTTATTTAATCAATTTGAGTGGTTTTAATCACTTTATTTAATATTATTTTAATTAGCTACAGTTGTCCAAGAAATTGAGTTAATGTTTACTTAGATTTGTTTGGTTAGACTAATTTTTTATTGATTTAAAGCTTGTTTAAGTTCTATTTCTTCTTTTTCTTCAATTTCTTTCTCTATTTTAATTAATAAGTCCTTTTTTCTCCATTTTCTCTTCCCTCCAATGTTACTACTTTCAATTAGACCTATGTCTACAAGAGTCTTAAGATAGGGATATAAGCTTCTCTCATTTTGGTAATCTATTTGGAATAATTCAAAGATTCTTCTTCTTATTTCATCCATTGTCACCCATTCGTCAAACCGAATCACGCTGGATAGGTGGGAAGCTTGAGTGTTGTCATTAAATTTTAATATGTCCCAAACTGACAGTAATCTCACTTCTTTCTTTTCTGGAGCATTTTTTGAATATACTTCTTCTTTTGCATCTTTTTGATGAGAGCTTGTGTTTAGCCCAATTATTTTTTTAAAAAAATCTATTATTTTCATCATTAATATAATGATAGTAATTACTTATAAACCTTACTGTAATTAACTGTGCTGACAGTAATGATAGAACAATATCACTGTAATTACCTTTAATGCATGTAATTACTAGTAATTACTAAATTAATCGGTTTTTCAGTAATTACATGGTTTTTATTAAGATATTTATTAAAATTAAGTAATTTTTGCTTAAAGTAGATACTCTTGTTTTAGACCTATTTAAGTTTTGAATTAAACTTTTTAATTTTAGTTTAATTTGAGTGGTTAGTTTGTACTTTTTTTATTAGTTATATTAAAATTCAAATTAGTGATTGGTTTAATTTTCACGGTTTTTGATTGGTTTTATTTTGTTTAATTTGTAACTTTTGAAAGAAAAAGTTTGAATATAAGTCAATTGTCGAATATTTTATAATTAGTATTGGAATAGCGGGGAGTGGATTTGAACCACTGACCTTCGGGTTATGAGCCCGACGAGCACTCCAGGCTGCTCTACCCCGCTAGCTTTTATTACCAAAGAGCTCGTTTTTTCTGCTTTTTTGCAGAATTAAACCCCTTTTGGTCGTATTCTAACATATTTAAGCAATTTTATTGCTCCTTTGTTGATTAAAACATTTAATCTTCTTTAATTAATTTCAACTAACACTCTCAAATTATGTCCAACTTTTTGTGTTATTGGTTATATTTTACCTAATGCTTCTATTTCAATTTTCAATTTTTTTATTTTGTCATCTAATTCTTTTTGTTTTTTTGGATCATTTGCATTGCTCATTTGACTTCCGCAAGCAGGGCATAAAAAATTATACTCTGCAGCTACTTCAAATGGCATTCTTTCACTGCACTTTGTGCAATCAAAATGGTTATAATCTAACTCCAAATTACGCTTCTTTACTAATTTATCTACTGTTTCTTTCTCTTTTTCAAGTATAAGGGCTGCAATTCTGTCTTTTTTTATCTCCCAGGTGTAATTATACCATCCGGTTTTTTGGTTTCTACTCTTTTGATAAACTGCTATTCCTCTATAATGTAATCTATTTAGGGTTGCCCTTATTTCAGTTACCTTTTTTTTCATTTTTTTTGATATTTCTTCATCAGTAAAGCACTTTTTTTTCTTCTCACAAAGCTTTACTAAGGTAATTGCGTCTTCTCCACCCACTGTGTCTAAGAATTCTTTCACCAAAATTAAATCAACTATTGACTTTATGGGCATACTTATCTTCTACCCCCTTCTCTTTTTAAATTAACTACTTTTTTTCCTCTTTCTTGTCCTTCAATACAAATTTTTGCATTTTTAAATTTTTTATCTAATTCTTTTCCTTGTTGTATTCTATCCAAAAAAATAGCCAGTGCAGCTATTTCACTATGAGGCTGCCCACCAATTCCAATATTATAATCCACTTTGTCATACACTTCTCGTTCTACTTTTTGTGACCCTATAAGGATCGCTATTTTTTTGATCTTTTTTATTTTTCCTTCTAATTGATTTAAATTCTCCCCATACATTGTTAGCTGAACTATTTTGTACCCTTTTTTTCTTAATTTTTTAAAAGTAACTTTCCAATCTTCTTCAAACTCTACTTTAAATGGGCCTCCCCATCTTTTTGTAACATCATCAACACTTTTTTTCATTGACTCGTCTTTGTCTCCACAAATGATTATTTCTTTTGCTCCAAGCGCTCTTGAAACAAGGGCACAATGAGAGGTTACTCTAAAATCTCTAACATCTCGATGTCCATACCGGATTATTGTAATTTCACTAATTTAGCTCACCCTTTTGTGAAATATTTCTTGTAATGAATGTTTTTAAGTAGTACTATTTAGGTGAATCTTTTTTTGTGGAATTAGAAGATTATTTAGTTTTTTTTACTTTCACTTATTTTTTGTGCTTTTAGCAAATCTTTAAAAAGGCTTTCAAAGGAATTTACTTTATAATATCCTTAATGTTTTGCCCCATATTTTTTGGGTAAAAACATTAGCCTAAATTAACTGTTAAGTTGTTTTTTTGGGCCCGTAGCTCAGTTGGTAGAGCACTGGACTTTTAATCCAGGTGTCTGGGGTTCAATTCCCCACGGGCTC
>CAZJVN010000022.1:0-14084 GCA_964549775.1 uncultured archaeon
TGCATTTGTTTGTTTCTAAAGTAAAAAGTGAGAGAGTGTTTTTTTAAACCTTGACTTTTGTTCATTTTTTCATTATTTTGTAATTTCTTTTTTATTTTTTTATTTTTTACTACTAAAAAGGTTTATATAGTAGTTTTTGGTCTTTTTATCAGAAGGTGATGTCTTTGAAGAGACTTTTTTTATTCAAGATAGGAAATTCACAGTTAGAGTTGCCTAAATTGATTGGTGCTTTTTTGATAATCATTGCAGTTTTGATGTTAGTTAAATCAGGGGCTGTAATGTTTGATTCTTGGCAATCAGTAAGGGATTTTGATGAGTGTATTACTAATGCAGTGAATTATGCTGATGATGCTAGTGTTAGTCCTAGTGTTGATTACATGGTTTCTGAATTAAAGGTTCATGAGTGTAAGAATTCTTTGTACCAAATTACTGGTGCGCAAGTTCCTGGTGGAGTTTATAATTTAACTCAACGTCAGGCTTGGACGGCAGTTTTAGGTCCAATAGTTCAGTTTTTCTCTTGGGCAGTAGTATTCTTGTTCGCGTTGTTTTTGTTCAACAATGGTTCAGTTGTTGTTCCAATAGAGCAAGTAGAGCTACCAATTAGAAGTTTTAATAAAAAGAGAAAATAGTTTTTAAAAAAAGATTTGAGGGGAGTTTTTCCCCTCATTCTAATTTTTATTTTTTTATTCCATTGTGTACACTTGTACATTTTGGTTTGGTAATAAGTTTCCTTTTCTTACTCCAATTATATTTTTTACTCCTTTCTTTTCTGCGGCTTCAACTAATCTGTTAGTTACGATTCCGTCAAAAAGAATAGTAGTTATTTTTTTCTTTGACTTTTCTATATTGTCTAGTAGGTCTTTTACATCTACTTCTTTTATTTTCTTTTTCTTATCGTCTAATAGTTTTGCTTTTGATTTTCCTTTTAGTTTTGGAAAATCTTTTTTTAGTTTTTCAAATTCTTTTGGTAGTTCTAGTTTTTGTTCAGCCACTTTTATTGGGGTTTGGGTAGTTATTATTGGAGCTTTGTTGAATTGATTAGTTTGTCCAAATGGTTGTCTAAAATTATTTCCAAAAGTTGGTCTTTGTCCATATTGTGGTCGTTGCCCAAAAGTTGGTCTTTGTCCATATTGTGGTCTTTGTCCAAATCTTTGGTTTTGTGGTCTAAAGTTTCCATATTCTCTATTTTGTGGTTGAAAGCTTCTTCCATAAGCTGGAGGTCCGTGTGGTTGGTTGAATGTGTTTTGTGGAGGGAATTGTTTTGTTACTCCTGCAATATATTTTTGTTTTCTTTTTAGTGCTAAGAGTATTTCTTTTTGTGTTAGTTCTTCCACTTCTTTTCCGTCCGGTGCTTTTGCTATAAAATCTATTTTTGTTAGAGAACCTAGTTTTGCTATATTTAATTCTCCCCCTCTATCCCCATCAGCAAGAACAGTTACTGTTTTTTCATTACATAGAGTTACAAGTTCGCTAGTAATGTTTGCTCCATTCATTGCGATAGCGTTTTTGATTCCATATCCTAATAGTTTCAAAACATCTGCACGTCCTTCAACAACTATAATTTCTTTACTTGTGTTTACTTCTGGTCCTGCAGGTAGTCCTTCATAACTTATTATTCCTTCAGCTCTTGTGTCTTCTTTTATTCCTTGAGCCATTTCGTCGCTTTCAACACCTTCAAATTTTTGCATGTGTTTTAGTAGTTCTTTTGCTCTTTCGGTTATTGTTTCTCTTTTTTCTTTTCTTGTGTCAGTAATTTTTAGTACTCTTACTTTTGCTTCAAATGGTCCAACTTTTTCTACAGTTTCCATTGTTGCAGCTAGAATACTTGTTTTTACTTGGTCAAGTGAACTTGGTATTACAATTTGTCCGTTAGTTGTTCCTTTTCCTTTATTTATTGTTACTTCAATTCTCCCTATTTTTCCGTTTTGTTGTAGTTCTTTTAAGTCCATGTCTTGTCCTAAAAGTCCTTCGCTTTGTCCAAATATTGCTCCTACTAGGTCTGGTTTTTCTACCACTCCTTGTACGTCATAATTTGCTAATATTTCATATTTGATTGTGCTAATATATGTTTTAGCCATAATTTCACTTCTCCTTTTTTTGTGAATTTTTATTTTTAATTTTTTTGTTAAAAGGTTTTTTTCCTTTTTTATAAAGTGTTTTTAGAATTAGGTTTGTTAGCTTAGACTTTTTAGTTTTTCTTTTATTTTTTCACTATCAAGGTCTATGCTTATTATTTTTTCTCTGTTTTTTAAGCCAAAAACAATACTTGTTTCGGCCTTAAATATCCGTGTTAATTCTTTCAAAATTTCTTTGTTTGCTTTTCCTTTGTCAGGAACGCAAGTTGTTTCAACGTGCAAAATATTTTCGCTGTCACTCCAATTTATTTTAAACTCTTTTTTTCCTGTTGAAACTTTCAGTTTTATTTTTGTTTTGTTTAACACAAACAAACCTTTTCTACACTTTATAACAAAATTTATTAACTGGAAGGCATTTAAACCTTGTGATGGAACAAAAATCTAAAGGAGTATTCATTAACGGAAAAGCAAGAACTAGTGGTCTTGCTGGCAATAAAAATGCAAAGATTTATGATTTATTGAAGTTAAAACAAAAATAATTTTATTTTCTGTTTTTTGTTTGAGGTTTAATAGTTTTTGATCTTTTTCCAAATGTTTGTCGTCTCCATTTAACAAAATCAGTGTATTTTTTTCTAAATAAAACTTTAGCGTGTGTCTTTTGTGATTGTTCATAATTTAGAACATACTTTGAGTTTGTTTTTATTATTTGTTTCACTCCAAGCCCCTGTAGGGCTATTGCTAGTCTTTCTTTTGCCGTAGTTACACATTGTTCTTTGTATTCTCCACTTGCAACAATTTTAACTACTGTTCCAAATTTTATTTTATCTAATTTATCAATTGCTGGTTTTATTGGTTTAAATTGGTCCATTAGGTTTTCAGAAGTAAGTTTTAGTCCTACTCCAAAATTAGAGGGAAGTTGAATAAATCTTTTCCCAATGATTGTTTCTGCCCATTTTTGAAATCTTTCTTGTTCCTTTTGTAATTCTACTAATGTAGGCGCATCTTGAGCAGGAACAAAAATTATGAGGGTTTGTTTTTTTTTCTTTATATGCAAGCACAATTTGTCCAAGTGTATTAAAAGTATTTTTTAATAAAAAGTGACTTTCTGCATTAGAACCAATTTTTCGGTTTGGGTCTTTTAGTAATTGGTGATACCCTGGGTGCACTAATAATTGGATTGTGTTTATCTCCATAATTATTTTGCTTACACTCAACTATAAAAACTTGCATTTTGTATATGAATTATGGCTCATTATAATAAAGGTGCAAATGCTGAGCGAGAGTTAATTAAAATTCTTGATACAAAGGGTTTTGCAGTTCTTCGTGTAGCTGGTAGTGGGGTTAACCCAATTCCTTCTCCGGATGTAGTTGCATTAAAATGTGGAAAAATTTTTGCTATTGAGTGTAAGGCTTGGAAAGGAGATTATTTAGCGATTCCACTAAAAAATATGCTTGATGAGATTAATTGGGCGCAAGTTGCGGGAGCAGAGTTTTTTGTAGGTTGGAAAGTGCCACACAGAGGATGGTTTTTTTTAAAGCCCGAACAATTTAGAATAACTGAAAAAAATTACATGATTTCGTTAGAGGATGTAGAAAAATTAGGGCTAACTCTTGAACAATTGTTTCCTTGATTTCTTTTTTAGTTTGTTTTTTAAAACCTCTTTTACTAATATTTTGTATGAGACTAGCTAATGACGATATTATTAGTGAACTAAAACTTCGTTTAGAGAAAGAAAAATCTTTAAGCAAAAAAGTGAAAATAAAACAACTTATTCAAGCATTTAAAGAATTTTGATTTTTACTTTAAATCTATTTTTTTCTTGTTCAAAAATTAATTTACTTTATTTGAGTTCGTGTTTTTGGTATTTTTCAAGTAAGTATCTGGCCCCTTTTTCAGTATCTGCTTTTCCACCAGTTCCAACCAAATTCTTTTTAAGAGCAATTTCGTCAAGAAGGGTTTCCTCATCTTGGTTTTCAAATTTTATTTCAAAAATTTTGCATATTTTTTCTTTCCCCATTTGTTGTATTAGTTTTAGTGCAGTTCTTTCAATGTCTTCTAATTGGTTAGGGTTTTTTGATTCTACTAAAAACAAATCAAATTCGTCTTCATTATTTTTTGGAATAATTCCTGGGCTATCAATTAAGTATACTCCATCAGTAATTTTTACTTTGGATATTCCTCTTGTGAGTCCTGCTTTTCTTGAGGTGGCTACTCTTCCTCTTCCTTTTCCTGCAAGTGCATTAATTAGAGTACTTTTTCCAACGTTGGGGTATCCAATAATTCCAATAGTGTAATTTTCTTTTTTCCCTTTTTCAGCAGCTATTTCTCTTCTTATCATATTTATTCCGTCTTTGTTTAATGCTGAAATAAATATTACTTTTAAGTTGCTTTCTTTTTGCAATTCTTTCTTGTCTTCTTCTAATTTTTGTTTTTCTACAAGATCAGATTTATTGATAATTAGTAATAACTTTTTTTCTTGAGAGAGAATATTATGTTCCAAACTTTTGTTTCTAGTTTTTTCGGGGTGTCGTGCATCGAGAATTTCAATAATTAAATCGCTTTGTTTTATTAAAGAATAAATGTGTTTAAAAAATCCACTAACCATTTTTTCACCCTAAAAAATATTGTCCAACAATTAATGTTATTAGTTGCTAGTTTTTTAATAATTTTAATTATAGTAATTTTAATTTTGCAAAGTATTTTTGTCCCTCATTTTCACTAACAGGCCCGCATGCGAAGCAAGTTTTACTTCCAGGTTCAATTTGAGTGTGCCCTGCATCAGTAATTAGTGCACAAGGGAGTTCTCTTTTTGCTTTTTGGAATAATTCAAGCATTTCTTCAGTGCTTGTAATTTTTAAAACAATTTTTTTCATTCCTTGACTTTTCCACTCATCCACAATTTCTTTATCTATTTTATCAAGTACACTTACTGCAGCATGACTAGCTTGGGCTGCAATTTTTCCTTTATTCATGCCCAGTGAAGTATTCACTATTATGTATTGTACTAAATCCATACTAATTAGATGATTAAATTAGTTTTTTAACTTAGTTGTTGTTCTATGCTTTTTTGAGTTCTCTTGTTAGTTCTTGTTTTGTTCGTTCCATTTCTTTTGTTATTCCTCTAAAGTGTGTTTCTGCTTGTGTTGCATCATATTCTAGTTTTTTAGCTAAATCAAAGTGTTTTAGTTTTTTTGCTTTTTGAGCAAGTGTTTTTAGTCTTAAGTAACGTTCTTCCACCATTTTTTGTTGTGCTTTTTGTACTTCAAAACTTGCTATAGCTCTTTTTGTAGCATCTTTTTGTTTTATTGCTCCCACTAGTTTTTTTCTTGCAGAGAGTGTTTCTTCTTCTGCTGCTTTGTATCTTTTTCTTAAATAATTTGGCATAAAAATCAACTATGCTCCCTTTAAATCATCTTTCACTTTTTGTTTTATTCTTATCGTTGTAGCATCAGTTTTTCTAAAATTTTCTTCACAAATTTTTAGTGCTTTTTGAAGGCTTTTTTTGTTTTCAGGATTTTGATTCATTTTTAATTGTCTTTCAATTATTTTCCACATTTTTTCCCAGTGTTGGTTTTGTCTTTTTAACCTTTTTATTAATTCTAATCTTCCCTTTAGAGTGTTTGTTGTTTTTATTCTTCTTTTATTTACAAGGTCTCTTTTTTGGGCAATAAGTGAGATTCGCAAGTCAACATTATTTGCGTTGTTTTTTAACCCAAAATTTGTTCTTTGCATAATTAATTGTGGTCTTGGTTGTTTTTAATTTTAATGTTCTTCGTGTTCTGCAGGAATTTTTACAATAAGATCAGTTCTTTTATTTTTTTCTAAGTAATCTTTAATAGCGGCTCTTAGTGCTTGGTCTCCTAGAACAGAACAGTGTATTTTTATTGCAGGTAGTCCTCCAAGTCTTTTCATAATGTCAGTTCCACTTAAAGTTAATGCTTTTGTAAGAAGCATTCCTTTTTTTTCAGTTAACATTTTTGCAAGCATTGAGGTGGATGCAATTGCACTTGCACATCCAAAAGTTTTCCATCTTACATCAATTATTTTATCATTTTTTATTTTTATCCAAAACTCCATCATGTCTCCGCACTTCATGTTTCCCACTTTTCCATATCCGTCAAAGTCTTTGATTTCTTTTTCACTTTTCAAAAATTTTTCAGGTTTTAAGAAATGTTTCTTCACCTCTTTTGAATAAAACCAATCTTCTCCTTCTAGTTTCATTTTTTCACCCCTTTGTTCCATGCTGATGATAATTGTCTTAAAAATGGAATTATTTTTTTTAATTTGTTTATAGTATAGTCAATTTCTTTTTTTGTAGTATTTTTTCCTAAAGTAAATCTTATGCTGCCATGTGCAAGTTCGTGTGTTAAACCCATTGCGAGTAACACATGACTTGGTTCTAAAGATTGAGAGGAACAAGCTGAACCAGTACTTGCACGTATTCCTTCCTCATTTAATCTAAGAAGGATACTTTCTCCCTCCACCCCATAAAAAGAAACATTAACATTGTTGGGTAATCTTTGTTTTCTGTCTCCATTTATTTTTACTTGTTCAATTTCTTTTTCAATTCTTTTTATCATATAATCTCTTAATTTTATTAATCGTGGGGTTTCTTTTTTCTTTTCTTTCTCTGCAAGTTCTAGTGCATATGAAAGTGCAATTATTCCAGGAGTATTTTCTGTTCCTGAACGTAAGTTTTTTTCTTGATGCCCTCCATGTATTAGCGCTTCTATTTCAATATTTTTCTTCTTAAAAAGTAGTCCAGTTCCTTTGAAGGAATAAATTTTGCTTCCATTAATTGTCATCATGTCAACGTCAAGTTCTTTTGTATCAATTGGTAAATATTCAGCTCCTTGACAAGCATCAGTGTGTAATAATTTGCCTTTTGAATGAACAATTGAAGCTATTTCTTTTATTGGTTGAATTGTTCCCACTTCATTATTCGCATACATTATACTAACAAGTAGGGTGTCTTCTTTAATTGAATTTTCAAGTTCACTCAAATTAATAATTCCAGTTTTGTCAACATTAACATAAGTTACGCTAAACCCAATTTTTTCAAGCCATTTCATTGTTTCAAGAACAGCATCGTGTTCTGTTTTTTGGGTGATGAAGTGTCCTCTTTTTCCTTTTTTTAATTCTCTTAGTGCAATTCCTTTTATTGCAAGATTAATGCTTTCAGTTCCACTTCCAGTAAAAATTATTTCATTTTCTTCGCAGTTTAATATTTTTGCTATTTTTTTTCTAGCCTCTCCAATTTTTTTCTTAACAATAAGCCCAGTTGAGTGAAAACTTGAAGGGTTTCCATACACCTTAGAAAAATATGGTAAAGCTTCTTTTAGTACTTCTTTTCTTACAGGGGTAGTAGAACCATAATCAAGGTAAATTGTTTTCATTTTTTTTCACCACTACTAATTTTTGTTTAATATTTCCCTTTACAATTTTTTTTTACATGTTCTTCAATTAGTTCAAAGAGCGGTTTGTTTTTTGATTTAGTAAAAATATCACTAGATAAATAATATTCTCTTTCTTTTCCTTTTTGTTTATAATCAACAAAGCTGCAATGTCTAAGGTCCATTAAAGAGTGACTTACAACACTTTGTTCAAGTTTTAGTTCTTTACAAAGTTCTTGAACAGTTTTCTCTTTCTCTCTTAGTGCTTCAATTATTTCACACCGCACTTTGTTTCCAAGTACTCCAAGACATTTATGTGGAAAAGAAGATTTCATATGAAATATTACTCATATGTTTATTTTTAAATATATTTATTTGAGTATTTTTCACCCAAAAAAATAAGGGTGTGTTTATTGAGTTGGTGTTTCTTGTATTGGAGCTAATCCTTTATAAGTTATTTTTTTCGTTACTCCATCTTCTCCCCAGAGGTATGTCATTGATACTGGGTCGTCTTTACTAATAGTGAATTGATAGTTTCCAGGGTTTCCGGTTTTTAGGGTAAATAATTTTGAGTATTGTATTACTGCTCGATCTCCAGATCCTTGTACTAGCGCGTATACTGGTTGGTCGTTTCCATTTCCTTGTATTCTATCAAATGTTTGTCCTTCTTCAACATCAAATACTTCATCAGTTATATCCTTTGTGAATGGAGGTTTCCATTTTTGTTTTATACTTCTTACTTCAAATCGCAGTTTCATGTGAACACCCTTTAACTTTTTAGTTAATTATTTTCAACTAATAAACGCTTATTTTGTTTTTAAACTTGCCGTTTTTGCAAGTTTTTAGCGGCTTAACACTTGTGGTATCTTTTTATAGTTCTTTTTTCTTCTTGTTTTATGGAATTTGACAATTTTATTGAGACTGCTGCAAAAACAATTGAGGGCAAACAGTCTTTTTACAAAACAGTAGCTCAAAATTTACTCCCTTTAAAGAACAAAAAAGCAATAAATTCTTTAGAAAATATAATGGTTCCTGTTGAAGGTAAGATTATTTCTGGTTTAGTTTCCGGAGTTGATTCGGGGTTTGTTTCAAAAAAGCTTTCTTTCTTTGACATAGTTCTTGTTCGTACGGCGGGAGTAATTTTTTATTTTGAGGAAGGGATTTTGAAAAAAACAAATTATTATCCTTCTCCAGTTTCTTTCCCAACTCCCCTGCCACTAAAATTGGGTCTTGAAAATGATGAAGAAAATCAAAGCGTTTCTTTTGAGCGATTAAAACAAGAAATTAATCTTAATATTGAAATTATTAAAAAATACAAACCTCAGTATTCTTTTATTGATGGAAGTATTGTTCCGCAGTATCAAGATAAACCAAGAAAAGATTCTCAAATTAATGAAGAATATTTGGGGATAATTGATTTATTTCAAAAACTTTACAAAGTTGCAGAAGAAAATAATTGTACTTTAATTTCAACAGTAGAAGATTCACGTGGATCAAGGTTTAAACAAATTTTAGAAGAAGAAATTTTGTCCACACAAAATATTTCAAGAATTGATTTAAGAAATTGTTTTGATATTTCTTTATTAGATAATTTTTTGTTACCAAAAGAAAGAACACTTGCGTTTTCTTACACAAAAGATAGTTCTTCACACCCTATTTTAAAAGATTTTTCAAAAGAATGGTCAGGAAGTGTTTTTGTTTTTTATCTAAAAGTGAGTGCGTTTGATAATCCATTAAGAGTAGAATTTTTGTGCAAAGATAAAAAAGATTTAAATAAAATTGCAAGTGAAATTGCAAGTGTAGTATTCTCACTCTCCTCTCTTCACAAAGAATACTCTTATCCAAGTGTATTAATTGAAGCGGATCTTCGAGCAAAACTAAATGATGCTGATATTTCTCTTGTGTATGATAGATTAATAGATAAATTGGGTCCAAAAATAAATATGAGAAGAAACAATAGACCGTTTGGATAAATTATAAGGGGTTGGGTTCAATGATTAAAGTTATTGCTTTTGATTTATGGAATACTTTAATTGCAACTACAATAGATTTCCCTCATTTAGTTTCTCTTGCAAAAAAAGATAATTTGTCTTTAGGAGAATTCATTGAAAAATATGAAAACGCTACTCACAAAAAGAGTTTCGATTCTTTTGAAGAACTAAAAAATGCGTTTTTTAAAGAATTTAATCAAACAAATAATGTTTTGCTAGAAAAAGAGCTTTATGAGGTGTATACTAATAGGATGGATAAAATAATTTTTTTTAGTGATGTTAAAGAAAATTTGATTAAATTAAAAAAACAAGGTTATACATTAGTTCTTCTTTCAAATGTAGAAAACATTGCTTTTATTGAAGTTAATAAAATTCTAAATTTAGAAAAGTATTTCGATCATTTTTGTTTAAGTTATGAAGTTAATGCAATAAAGCCTGACAAAAAAATGTTTAATTGTGTTATAAAAAAAACTGGAGTTAGTGCTGATGAAGTTTTAATGGTTGGAGATTCACTAAGGAGTGATATTATAGGAGGACAAAACGCAGGAATGCATAATTGTTGGATTAATAGGCCAAAAAAGAGTTATGACTTGGCAAAAGTAGTTCCTGAGTTTGAAATAAAAACTCTTAATGATATTTATTCAGTACTAAGTGAACTAAATGGAGCAAAATAATTTTTTTCGTATTGAGTTACTTGATTTTTTTCGAGGATTAGCACTAATTGGAATGTTTTTTTTTCATTTTTTGTGGAACTTAAATTATTTTTCAGTAGTTAGTATTTCGCTTTATGAAGGTTTTTTTGGAATTTTTCAAACAGTGGTTCTATTTTCTTTTGTCTTCATTTCAGGGATTTCGTTTGTTTTATTCTTTAATAAAAATAAAACTTCAAAAATAAAATTTAAATCAAAATTAATAAAACATTTGTTTGTTTTGGGAATTAGTTCTCTTTTAATTACAATTTTTACTTTGATTTTTTTTAATAGTTCTCCAATTTTGTTTGGGGTGTTACATTTTATTTTATTTTCTTGGATTTTCGGAATGCTTTTCTTAAAATTACCAAAGTTTTCTTTTATTTTAGGATTAAGTATAATTTTGTTACCAAGTTTTATTTCACAAAACATTTTTTCTTCCCATTTTTTATTTTTTGTTGGTCCAAAAAGTATTTTTTCAGCCCTGGACTTTACTCCTTTAATTCCTTGGTTTGGAGTTTTTTTATTTGGAATGTTTTTTGGTAATAAAGTTTTGAATTATGAAAAAGTTTTGTCAAAAATAAATTTACCAAAAGCACTTTCCTTTGTTTCATTTATTGGAAAAAGATCCTTATTTTTTTATTTGTTTCACCAATTTGTTCTCTTTCCACTAGCTTTTTTAGTGTCTTTACTGATTTAGTCTCGGCGCGGCACTTACGTAATTATTTAAAAACAGCTGAACTTCTTTATCTTATTGAGTGTTATGATTAGAGAGTCTTTAGGAACTGTAATTTCTTCAATTGACGGCCCTTCGCCAAGTGTTTTATCTTTTGTAGTTAATGAGGGTAAAGTTCACAAAGGGATGTTTGTAGAGCTTGAATATTCTGAGGGTACAATGGTTTGCTTAGTTGAGGATGTAGTTAAAACAAATAGGTATTTTGAAAGACCTGATTCAGTAAAAACTATTGGTTCTGAGCTTGAAAAAAACTTTCCTGTGAGTGATTGGGAGTTTTTACTTGGAAGAGCAAAACCTTTAGGAGTTTTTTTAGAAAGTAATGGAAATATTCAAAGATCAACTTTCCCTCCTTCTCCAGGAACAAAGGTTTTCAAGGCAAAGGATGAAAATTTAAAAAAGTTTTTAGGAATCCAAGAGGGCGGTTTACATTTAGGTTCAATAAATTTTCACGATGTTTTAATGAAAGTAAATTTATCAAAACTTTTACAAAAACATTTAGCAATTCTTGCAATGAGTGGGGCAGGGAAAAGTTATTGCGTTTCAGTACTTCTTGAAGAATTATTATTAAGAGAAAAAGAGAAAGGACAAATTGCAGTAGTGGTTTTTGATACCCATGGAGAGTACACTTGTTTTGGGGAATCCGCAAAAAGTCCATATAAAGATTTTTCAAGTGTGACAAAAGTAGTTGATGCTTCAAAAATAAAGATAGCTTCTTCAAAATTAACTCCTGGAATGATTTCTACAATCTTGCCAGATTTGTCAGCTCCACAAAAAAGAGAATTATCTCAAATAATTTCTCGTCTTTCTAGTGAAATGAAAAATGGAGTCGGTCCATTTGATATGAATAATATTAAAGCAGAGTTAATTGCTTCTCCAAATCAAAAAACTGCAGAAACTCTTTTAGCAATTCTTTCAGAATTAGAAGATTTAGAATTATTTTCAAAAATTGATTATCCTGCAGTGAGTGATGTTGCAAAGCCTGGTCAATTATTTGTAATGGATTTAAGTAAAATTATTTCTGACAAAAAGAAACAAATAATTGTTTCTTATTTTGCGAATAAATTATTTAATGAAAGAAGACAAAAAAGAATTCCTCCTTTTGCACTTTTTGTAGAAGAGGCTCATAATTTTATTCCTGAAACCACAAGTAAAGGGGTTGCAATAGCAAAATCCACATTAAGAACTATTGCAAGAGAGGGAAGAAAGTTTGGAGCAGCGCTAGTAGTGATTTCTCAAAGACCAAAACGACTTGACACAACCACTCTTGCAAATTGTAATACTAATATTATTTTAAGAATAACAAACCCGTATGATTTAGATCACATAAAACAATCAAGTGAAGGTTTAGATCAAGGTAGTATTAATTCAATTTCTTCTCTTCGTGTGGGAGAAGCACTTATTGTAGGGGAGGCTGTTGGAGCACCCACTTTTTTTAAAGTAAGACTTAGAACCTCTCAACCAAGTAAACACGAAACTACTCTTGAAGAAGCGGCTAAAAGATTTAGTGAACAAAAAGAAAAAGACGATGATGAAGTAAGTTCGTTTTTATAAGTTTTAATTTTTAAAAATTAAAAAAACTTTATTTTTTATGACCACCGGCACGCTACTCCCAGAGCGTATTTAAATGCCCAATTTAACTTACTAGTATGCCAAAAAGTATTTTCCCACAAAAGAAAGATGATTTGTTATTTTTAACAAATGTTAGTTATAATGAATCAAAAAGGGAGATTTTAGTTGATTTCTCAAATAAGTTTGAAAAAAGAGTGGAGAGATATAAGTTTTTTCCGTTTATTTTGCTGCCAAAATCAATTGATGGAGAAAAATTAAAAGAATTATTGATTTCATTTTCTTTTCGTTCTTTTAGTTTACAAGAAAAAGAAAACTTTTATTCTTTACAAAGCGCTTCTTTTTTGGAATTAAAAAAAATGGTTTCTGTTTTAAGTAAGTGTTTTGGCAAGTTACCGTTAGTATTAGAACCAGAGAGACAATTTTTGCTTGAAAAGAATTGGAGTTATTTCGACTCATTTAGTTATTTTGATAATTCATTAATAAAAGTAGATTCTTTTTCAAAAGATGTTAGTTTTGTAGTTTTGCCAGAAATTCCTTTTTCAGAGGCACTAAAAATAAATCGAGAAGAAGCAATTTTTTTTGTGAGTCAAGCAGCATTATCTAATATTTTAAGAATTCCCTTAAATGTAGTTCCAAAAAATAAGCAAGAACGAGAAGAAATATTCCTGGAGAACATCTTTTTTAAAAATGCAGAGTTTGTTTCTTGGGAAAAAGACCATTATTCTAACTCGAAGAATTTTGCTCCATTTGGATATTTTGAAAACTTTTCTTCAATAGATTTTTCTCCAGTATGGGTGGAATTATTTTCAAAAAAATTCTTTAACATTGGTCCTGAAACAAAAAATTGTTCTTGTTGCAAGCCATTTACTCTTGAAGACAAAAATTTACTTCCTTCTTCTTTAATTGAAGTAATTTTTAAAGAAAATGATTTTTTTTATGAATCTTCTTCACAAAATTTTGCACAAGAGTTTCATTTAAGTTATGAAGAAAAATTATTGCGTGAACAAAAAAAGAAAGAATTTTTTCTAAAATCTTTTCCTATTGGTCCATTTAATGTTGGTTCTATTGCAAGAGTTCCTCTTCTTGATGCTAAAAAATTGCTTTTAGAAGATTCAGTAGAATTGTCAAGGGATCACAAGATTGATTGGTTTTGTTTAAATAAAGAAAGTTTTTTTAGTAAAGAATTATTTTCTTTTGCAGAAAAATTAAAAGGATTTAATGATTTTTCACAAAACAAACAAACTCAATTGTTTGTTTCTTCTTTTGAAGATTTATTTGCAGAAAATTTCATAAAAGATTTTAGTGAATTAGTTGCTGAAATTCCGTTCCAATTAATGAATCAGAGTTCAAAATTTTATTCAGTTTCACTAGCTAAAACTATTGTTAGTATTCAAGAAGCAACTTTGTTTAAGTTTAAGGAATTTTCAGAAAAAGAAGGATATAGGGTACTTCATACAAATAACAGAGGGGTCTATGTTAGAGGGTTTTCTTCTCTTACTCTTGCAAAGAAGTTCTCAAGCACTCTTTCACTTCCTCTTCCAAAGATAAAGTCCTTTGCTAAAAGTGCGCAATTACGCTAAATTACTCATTTTTTTGACCTTTTAGCTACTTTTTTAAACCTTGTCTTGAG
>CAZJVN010000023.1:0-13949 GCA_964549775.1 uncultured archaeon
TTTTTTTATTGAAGCTTTTGATTTTAGCATTTTATGCTTTAATCTCCTTTGCTTCTCTTTCAGTGTCTAGTAAAATCATTACATCTCCTTTTTGGATGTTTCCTCGACAGTTTCTTCTTTTTACTCTTCCTTTTTCAGGTCCGTCAAGTATTTTACAAAGCACTTGGGTTACTTCTCCGTGAACCCCGGTTTTTTTAACAATCTCAACAATTTCTGCTGGTGTTCCTCTTTCGTCAGCCATTTTAGAATCACTTCCTTATGTCCGCAATTTTTTTTGCTAAATCTTTTATTTCTTTTTCAACAGGAGTATCAATAATTGCTACTGCTGAAGTGTTTGCGCCAAGACCAGATTTTTCTCCTAGTTCAGCTTTTGTTGCAACGTAACTAAATGCAATATTTTTTTCTTTACAAATTACAGGTAAGTGCATTACTATTTCTTTAGGACTAACATCTTCTGCGATTAACACAAATTTTGCTGTTCCTCTTTCAATAGCTTTTGTTACTTCATTTATTCCTGCTTTTAATTTTCCTTTTTTTGATTTATCTAATAAGTCAAGAGTTTCTTCTCTTAATTCATCAGTTAGTTGAAACTTTATATAATCCATTTTTAACTCCTCCGCGTCAATTGTTTAGTTCAGTTGAAAATTTAGTTGTAAAATACAACTCTCTCCTCAGCTGAAATTAACATCAGCTTCATTGGCAATAATTAGCCTAGAAACTAAAATAATACCTAAAAGAAAGCTTTAAAAATCTGGGTTTTTGAGCGAAAAAAGAGTTATTTTTTTGTTTTATTCGTGTGCAAAAACACATTTTATTAGATTATTTTCTTTTGATTCAATATTAGCATAACCAATTCCTTCAAACCTAACAACACCGCTAGCGTTAGTAAGACTTTTTGAACTAAAACCTTTTTTGATACTTCCATCATTCATTAGTACTTCAACATCAATTGACTCTTTTATCCAAGAAATAACTGGGTATTCTGTTTTTGTGTAAGAAACAAAATTTGCTTTTCCACTAAACTCAGTGGCCTCAATTATTTTTGCATTAAATCCTTTCTTGAACCGAATGAGTGTTTCTTTTCCTTTGTACTTTAATAATTCTTTTTTATTAACAAGTAATTTTTCAATTCCGCCCTTAAATTTAATATTTTCTCCGTAACATTCTCCTTCCCCTTCAATCATGTTATTAATTTCAATTTCAATTGCTTCTTCAAAAAGAGGGTACTCTGCTACTTCTCCAAGGAATTGTTTGTTTGCTGAAGCAAAGTTTTCAAGAGTTATTTTTACTTCCTTCATTGACACTCCACAATCAACAATTATTTTTCTAATAGTTTCTGGTAAAAATCCTCTTCTTCTAAAAGCCATTATTGTTGCCATTCTTGGATCATCATATCTTTCTGTCCCAATTTCATCCATTATTAGTTTCATCTTACTTTTGCTTAGCGTCATATCCCCAAGTTTAGATATTTTTCCAAAATAATAAGTGTGAGGAAAATCATTCCACCCTAACAAATGGTATAATTCTTTTTGCTTCTCTCCGTTTGATACATGTTCTTGTCCTCTTATAATAAAATTAATGTTCATATCATGATCGTCAACAGCACTAGCTAAGTTGTAAGATGGCCAAACATGTTTGTCTTTTGCAGTTTTGTTTGTATGATTAACTTCATCCACTACTTTTGCGATCCAGTAATCTCTAGTTGATGGGTCAGGATCTAGCAGATTAGTCTTCATTCTAACAACCGCTTCCCCTTCTTTGATTTCATGTTTTAGCATTTTTTTCCATTGTGCTAATTGTTCACTTGGACTTTTTTGTCTACAAGGACATTCTTTTGATTTCCAAATTAGTTCTCTCCACTTTTCGGATTCACAAGAACAAACATAAGCATGATTTTCTTTTAACAATTTTTCGATTATTTCATAATATCTTTCAAGTCTGTCAGAAGATTTTGATATTTCACTAAATTTTATTCCAAGCCACTCAAAATCTTTAATAAATTCTTTTTCAATTCCTTCAACAGGAGTTTTAACTTTAGGGTCAGTATCATCAAATCTTAGAATTAATTTTCCACCATATTTTTTTACGTATTCATTACAAAGCACTGAAGGCCGAGCGTGACCAAAATGCATTGCTCCGCTAGGGTTTGGTGCCATTCTTGTAATAAGAGTCATTCCTTCTTTGAACCATTCAAGTTCGGGTAGAGTTTTTTCTTTTTCAACATGTTTTAGTTCCCAACCTTCTGCCTCAAATTTTTTATATTCAACCTCAAGTTCTTCTTTTTTCATTTTGTTAACTTGCGCAACAATTTTTGCAACTTCCGGACCGATTTGTTTTAGATCAGCCTCGGGAAAAAGAGCTTTAACTTTACCAACAACCGCACCCATTTGTGCAGAACCGTTATGTTCAAACGCATTCTTCACAGCATACTTTTTAGAAGTATTGTTAACTGAATCCATAATATAACCAAAATTAAAAGAGTTTAAGAGAGTTACTTTAAGTTAGATTGAAGAAGATTTATTTGTTTAAGTTTTTTTAAATAAGCTCTTTCTTTATTCTTCTCCATTAGTTTTCCCATAATTTTTATTTATTTCATTAATTCTTTCAATGTCGACAAATTCAGTTTCGTTTGGATTAAATGTTTTTGTAGTTGGTTTGTATTTGTGTATTTGTGGTGTTTCTGTTAGATTTACCTCAAGTATTCCATTAGATTTTCTTATCCAGCTTGCACTTTCAAAATAAGCTAATTCTGTTTCTGGTTTTAATACAGTTAGTCCATAATCAATATTGAATACATCTTTTCTTACATTTGGGGCAAATTTTTCTGGAAATTTTCCAACTAACCGGTACATAAAATCATGAATTTTTTCAGGATTAGTTTGAATAAGTTTTTCTAAGGCAAGTGATTGTTCATTTGTGAGTTTGAAAATAACTGTAACTCTTGATGGTCTACCAGAATAATCACTTACAGTTTTGAAATAATATCCCCACATTATTTTTCCTGAATTTTCTCCAAATTTACTAATAACTTGACTTGGATTAGTTCCAGCATAAATTAATTTATTTAACTTTGAATCAACTGATCCCAAATAACTGCTTGAATCTTCTACCCAATCTATTCCTGCCCTTCTTCTGAATAAATCATAAGATTTTCCAATACCATCTCTTGTTCCATTATATCCATATCCCCAAGCATACATTGAAAGTGAAGGCATATAATCTTCAGTTTGTATTGATGAAAGAATTTCTTGATAAGTTGTATACTTGGTCAATCCTGTTTCTTTTCCAGACACCATTTCTGGTAATTTGTAAACGACAGGACTAATTTCTCCATTGATGTAATACGATACTACTAACTTTTCATCATTTTTTAGACTTTGTGCTGTACGAATTAAATCTTCAATATCACTTGAATTATATGGCACAATTTCTTCTCCAACTTTCTTGTGTAATCCATTAGGGTTAATCATGTTTCTTACTTCTTCTAAATTAGTTGGAAGAACAATAGTCTTAACAGGATTCATTTTTACGATTCCTTTTGTTGTATCATAACTTATTTGAATTAAACCAGTACCTTTTTTTACTACTTGATGTGAATACATGTTAGGTAAAATGCATGGACTATTACAAGAGAAATTAATTATTTCGGTTGTTGATTTACTTTGTTGTGGATTTATGTTTAATTGATTTAATAAATCATCAACACTTCCCTCTTTTCCGTCGTAAAAAAATCTTGCGCCTTTATAATATTCTTCTGGAACTTCAATTGGAAACATTATTTCATCTTCATTACCAGCATAAAAACCAAATTGGGCAAGTTGAGTGTCAGTTGAATCAAAATCACTTGCACGTACTTTTTTAGAAAAAATTCGTTCAGTAGGAACTTCAAAAGTAAAAACAACTCTGATTAAATCACCATCTTGTGGTGTAGTTTTTGGAACCCAATCAGTAAATGTAGTTGAAACCCCCCATCCACCAAGTGTATCCCAAAGAGCATCTTCAAATCTTTCTAAAAATGTATCTGTTCCTTCATGTACTGTAACTCCTGGTTTGACTATTTCTTCAATTGATTTACCACTAACTTCAGCATATTGTCTTGCCGACATTATTCTTCCAGTACTTAATTGGTATTTATACAAATCTTCAAACTCACTCTTTTTTATAGTTATAAATCTTTCAACAGTTAATTTTTTTCCTGGTGTTAAGTGTAAATATTTTTGTCCATTAATACCCACTAATAAATCTTGATTTTCTTTTAATGGGGTCTCATATTCTACCAACGGTAAAAACCCCGATTCACCCTCCCATAATTGCTCTTTAGGATAAATAAATTCAACTGGCTGATTAACAGTACTAATTTTAGGAATAATTGATTTAAAAGTAACCTTTTCAACTCTACCAAAATCAACCTCAACCCCACTATTTGTTGTTTTAGCTAAAACTCCTTCTTCAGATGTTTGGAATATTGGTTTGGTTAGATTTGCTTGAATAGTGCCTCCACCCACTAATTGAGATTCAAGAAGAGTTTGACCTTGGTTTAAAGTAATTTTTTGACTTAGTTGAGTCTCTTTTCCTGTTTCATACATCCATTCGCCATTAATCCTTGTTGCAGTTCTGTAAACATATTTATTAGCAAATTGGGGAGCCAAAACAATTTCAGCTTCGCCAATGTTTCCAATTATTGCTTCTCCTCTTTGAACTGCTTCCATTAAATCTTTTTGTGGTATTTTAAATTCTACTCTATATAGTCCATCCGAATCCATATATGAGAAATTTGGGTTTGCACTTGTTGGGAGAGCGGTTGAAACAGAACCATTAAATTCTGATGCTTTAAATAAATCATCTTTTGTTGCAATTAAATCACTTTTTGTGAGTAAATATTCATCTTTAGCATTTCGAAATAAAGTAATATTTCCTTGAGAATCCATTTGAAAAGAGATTCTGGTTCCATCCCCTGCTGGAAAAGTTCCTGGGATAAATCTAGGATCTCTTATCTCTTTAGGAAGACTTGGATCATCAAGTAAATTTCCAATAAAGCTATCCTCACCTTGTATAGTTGCCATTCTCATTAATACTTCTTTAGAAGTAATTGTATTTTCTTCTGCGTTAATTATAGTTCTAATAACTTTTAATTCTTCTAATTCATTAGCAGCCAGTATGCCTGTTGCACTAGTACTATCTTTTACTACTAAAGCTTCTAATTGTGAAATTTTCTCGTTTATCAAAGCCATATTAATTTCTGTTTGGGTTGCTTTTGTTCCAGCAGCAAGAACGGTACTATTCTTTGAAAGTTGAACAACTTCATTCACACTAAATGAAATGCTTTCTGGACTAGCGAGAGCAAGTTTTGCTTGTTGAACAGAACTTAGTGAGATTAATTGTTGATTTGCGAAACTTGCTTGCAAACTACTTACTGGTGAAATACTCGTTTCAACTGCATCAATTATTTTAAGATTATCAGCAGATTTCAAAAAAGCAATTTCTTCATCAATTAAATTTATTTGTTTTGAAGTAATTACTCCAAGTTTGCTAGCAGCAAGTTTAGCTCGTTCCATTTCATTAGTTAGTATAGTAATATCTTTTCCTTGAAACAAATACGCACTATTTGATGCAGATATAATTTTTTGAGTAATACTTTCAGGAGAAGGTAAACCAAGTTCTAAGGCAACATTTTTTGACACATAATTTTCAATATAGTTGTTGTACCATGTTTCATCAATAAACCATTCTTTAGTAACAATTTTTTTCATATTTTTCCAAAACTCTGAATTTTTAATCCACCCAAAAAATTGTTTTGTTTTGGAATAACCTGTTGAAGTTAATTGTCCTAATCTTGTCCCGCTTAATTTAGTGATTTGTGAGTTAATTGTATTAATGAATTTTGCTTTTGTGCTCATAGCAGAAGTACTGGTTAGTAATCTATCTGAAGCGGTTATTATTTGAGTAGTTTTTGATTGATACAAAAGAGATTTTGCACTAGCAATTTGTTTGTAGGTTGCAAGTTCTGGAGCGATTACAAGTCTTGCAAAACCAGAAATTGCGATGTACATTGCTATTGAATTTATACTAGTAAATTCTTTTGCAATTTGTCCAAAGTTTTTACGAAACGGTCGTCCATAAATTAGTCTCCAATTGCTTCCCAGTTCACCCATTTTTCTTTCAGCAATTTTTGCTTCGGGAGTGTTTGGGAGATTTTCTTTTATATATGAATAATTTTGGTATGCTGGATCGGATAAATCATTTTCATAATAATAATTTGCTACTTGTAATGTTAATTTGGCTTGATCTTCTTTTGGAAAGATTAGTTCTTCTAATTCTTCGTTTGTTGTAGCACTTTCAATTTTTGCTTTATTTTCTGTTTTATTTTTATAAATTATTTGTTCTTGTTTTAATTTGGCTTCCATTACTGGATTTGAAAAAGCAACAATTGTGTTTGATGATTCGTTTGTTTCATTTTCATATATTTCTTTAAATGATTTTCCTTCTAGAATTCCTTCTTTTATTTTCTTTAATCCATTTATTGTATTAAATAAGGCATTTGTTTCTTTATTGTATGTTTGAAACGCGTTTCCAGTAGATAAATTGTATAAAATAAATTGAATGTTTTGGTTATCTTTTTCTAGCTTTAATTTTTCAGTAATTAAAAAGTATTGTTGTTGAATTAAGTTATCTAAATAAAGTAGTTCAGATTCTAACTGTTCCCCTGTATAATAATCAGAAACAAATCCTCTAAATTTTGTGTGAATTAAAGTATTTATTGTTGGTTTTAATGAGTTACTGAATAAAGCATCTATACATTCAAAAAGATCAGTTTCAGTATCATAATTAATGTTTTTACTTTCGGATTCTAACCAATTGGAAAACTTTTCTCTTGTTAAGGTAGATTCAAAAACTTCCAGTAATGTTTGATTAGTTTTTTCAATTCTTAATCCCAAATATCTTTGGTTAATTACTTCTGAAGTTGAATATTCTGGACTTAATATATCATTAAAATCAAATTCATTTTTTAGTTTTGAATTTTGGTTCATTAAATTGTTATAATCATAAAGTGTTTCTCCAATAAGTTTTATTCCAACAATTTCTTTTAGTTTTAATTGAATTTGTGATCTAAGTGATTCTCTATTATAATTAAACTCTTCAATTACTTTATCATCAGCAATTTCATACCACGATTTAGAAGGATTTTCAAATCCTGCAAGATCTAAATCACAATTATGTACTGATTTTAAATATGCTAACTTTTTTTCAATTTCAGAGAGCTTCCTAGTCCCACCAAGAACAGGAGTTATGTCACTTCCAAGGTTTTGAGCTTCACTAAATTCAAGATACCTAACAATTTCTCTAAAATCTTTGTTCAATTCAGAGTTATAATTTACATAATTTGGATCAAATACTTTGTCAGGTTTAAATAATTCAACACATGCTTCTGAAACTCCGACAGTTGGGGAAAACAGTTTATAGTTTAAAAGGTGTTTAGCAAATGCTTTTTCTAAATCATTGAATTCTTCTTTTAGATTTGATTGAATCACATTTAATTCTGTAAAAACAATTCTTTTCCAATTAGGCCCATATTTTAAAGTATTATTTTGAATTATTTGATTTTCAATTGTATTTAATTGAGTTTCACTCAATTCAATTTCAGGATTACTTTCTGTTAAATCTTTAATTAAAGTGTTTAATTGTTGTTTATTCAAAATTTCTCTTTGTTCAATACTTGTTGGATCAATTGCTAAATTAAATCTAATTTCTAATTCATTATAATCTGAAATGTATCCGTTGGCAATTTTGATTGAATCATTAGTAGTTAGGTTTTGTTTTAGTTCCTCAATATTATTTTTAGCGGTTTGTGTAATATTTTTTAATTCTGAAATTTCATTTTTTAATTGTTCATTTGATTTTAGATAATTTTGTTTAAACTCTTCATTTTTTTTATTTATCTCTTCACTTAATTTTTTAACTGATTCTGGGTCTCGCTCGATTGAGCTTATAATTAGTTCATCTGAGATGCTTTCAGTATTAACAAAATTAACATCTAATTTCTCGAGTTTTTTAAGAATTGATTCTTTTCCTGTTTTTCCAAGACAAATTATAGACTCTAATAATACTTTGTCTTTATCTTGACTACCAAAAAAGTTTGTATTTTCACTACACAAATTCTGAACCAGTAGTAAATTAGTTTCATAATTTTCACCCATAAATGTTGGGAAAGTTAAAGTCATTTTTTCAGTTGTTATTTGGTCAAAATAAGAATCCGTGTCAATAATTATTGACATTAAATAAATTGGCTTTTTTGCATTATCTTTATTTAACTCATCTAGTAATGCTTTGCTGTCCGCATCAGTTTCAGATAAATTATAGTCATTAATATTTTTTTTTCCTAGTCTAATAAAGTCAACTGAAATATTTTCTGAACTAGTTATTCTTGGTAAAATATCTTCTGAAACTTCGGTTTTTTCTTCAAATTGTACAACCCCGTTCCAAATTACAAATCCATTATTTTTTGAATAAGGTAAAGCAATTTCTGATGGTAATAAAAAATTGATTTTTTCAGGTTTAAATTTAATTATGACTGTTGTTAAGTCTTCTGAGTTTTGAGTAGTAGTTATTCTAGTGTTAAATATATTATCAAGGGTAGCTGTTACTTTTGAGGAATCAAGTTTTGGATTAGTGTTTAAATTATTTTCACTATTGGTGATTTGGTTATTTTTAAAATCATTTATATTAACATTTCTTCTTATATTAATTAAATTTTGTAGACTTGAAATTATCTTTTGTGACTTGTTTGAATTACTTTCTGAAAAAAAAAGTTTTCTACTTGAGTTAGTTTTTTTTTTAAACTCTGCGTCTTCTTTTGTTCCTTCTGAGAATTCTTCAATTATTTTTTTTGTTTCTTCTATTGAGAAAAAATTTTCATCAATTTCGTTGAATAGTTTTACTTTTTCAATGATTTCGGTTTTTTCACTTTCAGTAAAATTTGAATAATCAGTTAGGTTTAGTGGTAAAAAAATTGTGGAATGATTTTGTTCACTTTTTTTTGTTTCAATAATTATTTTTTTGTTTCCAGGAGTATAGTTGTTTGGTTCAAAAAATATTATTGGATCAGCTTGGATTATTTGTGTTTTAAAGTCTCCGCTGATTTTTATTTTTGAAACATCAGTTGCGAGAGTTTTTGGGATTATTAAAAAACCAACTATTGGGTTTTTTATGTCTAGTTCGTAAGTTTCTGTTTGGTTATCTCCACTAAAAACAATTTTTTTTGTTAAATTAAAGTCACTGAATTCAAAATTTTGGTTTATTTCTTGAGGTGGTACAAAAAAATTTAGTGCTAAAAATATTAGAATTATTGCAAAAATTAGCACTAAAATTATTTTTTGTTTTTTATTTAATTCCATAATAATTAGTTATCTTCATTATTTATAAATCTAATTTTGTTTTTTATTTGTTTTATTTTTTAGTAATTTTTTGCGTCTTTCCAATTTTTGTCAAAGTAGTGTTGAAGTGTTGAAACCATTGGTTGATGTTCGTTAAGGATAGTAAAGTGGTATTCAGGTTTATCTTTTTTGAAATCAGAAATTGCTAGAACAACTTTTTTGTTATCAATAATGAATGCATTCATTCCATGGTTGATTTGTTTCACTTCAGCAATGTCTTTTAGTTTTTTTGTAGGGGTTGCGTTTAAGAGTTTTATTGAAACAGATTTATCTTTAGCTCTTTTTAATGCATCATGAATTATGTCATGATTATCAGTTATTTCAGTTAAACCTTGAATTGATTTATTTGCTTTTAATAATTCTTGACCCAAGATTCTTTCAAAATCTTGTTTATCTTTTACCTTCATTACTTTTTCTCCAGTCTCATCAGCTTCTCGTCCAACAATAAGTGTTTCTTTTAGTTCTGTTGCTTCTTTTTCAAGTTGATTTATTTGTTCTTTTTTTCCGATTACTAAATTATCAATTGCTTTTTGTGCTTCTATTGCGCGATAAAGTTTTGGTCTTCCATTTATTTCTATAATTAAATTTTTTTGAATTAATTTTTCAAGGACATCATATACTCTTGTTTTTGGTACTTGTGCAGTTCTTGAAATTAGTGGAGCTTCTGCTTCTTTTAATTTAAATAAAGTGTTTAATGTTTTTGCTTCGTATTCAGTTAGCCCAAGTTTCTCAAGTAGGATGTGTGTTTCTGCATTAGCCATATTTATTCCTCAAAACTCGCCAATTACTATATATTTATACGTCAAACAAGTATATAAATTTACTATTTACAGTTAATAACGGAATTTGATTTTTTATTACCTTAATATAAGGGCTTGTTTTGTGGTTTAAATTAGTTTTATTGAGTGTTTTTTTGGATTCTTTGAATTTAGAGAAATTTTGCAGTTAGTTATTATGCTAGTTTTTTAGTAGTTTTTTGAAGAATTTTTTGTTTTTTTAGAATCTTCTTCGTGGTCTTCTTGTATTTCCACTATCAAATCTTCTTCTTGGTTTTTCTTCTTCTTTTTTCTCTATTTCTTGTTCAAAATCAGTGATTTCTGATTTGTATGCTTCTTTTGTTAATTCATTTCTTGCGATTAGTAATTCTCTTGTTAATAAGTAAAATACTAGCGCTATAGCTTTTCTTCCTTTATTGTTTGTTGGTATAGCTAAATCAACTTTTATTAGTGGATTATCAGTTCCAACTAATGCAATTATTGGTAAGTGAATTCGGTAAGCTTCTTTTATTGCTTGAAAATCTGTGATTGGATCAATTACTATTAGTATTTTTGGTTCTTGGAAGTTTCTTGCTTGTGGGTTTGTAAAAGTTCCTGGAATGAATCTTCCTGTGTAAGATTTTGCTCCAGTCATTGCAGCGAATTTTTTAGCTGCTTGTTGTCCGTATAATTTTTTTGATACAATTGCAATATCTTTTCCTTCATATTTTGCAAGCATTTTTGCAACCATTCTTATTCTCTTATCAATTGTTTCAATATTGAATACCATTAATCCGTCTCTTCTTTTTTTGAAAACGTATCTTCTCATTTCTCCAGTTTTGAATTTTGTTCCAATATGAATTCCACTTTTTAGGTAAGTCTCAATATCAGTTAGTAAGTCTTTTCCTTTATAGAAATCTGTTTCTGCATCGTCAAAGTTTTCTTTAACTTCTTCTCGTTCTTTTGCAATAATTTCAGCACTCATTTTCATCCCTCGTTTTCAAATAATAATTATTTCACATATCTTGATACTTCATCAATTAAATCAACACTAGTTAGTAGTGATTTTCTACAACAGTATTTTTTTATGTTCAAGTCGTCAAGTACTTTGCCAGGGTTTTCCCCTTTTCCGGTTCTTTCTTTGAACTCGTGGTAAACACTAGCAATTACTTTTCCGCATGAAAAACATCTTACTGGTACTATCATAATTTTCACCTTTTTGTTGATTCTATCTCTTACTGTGTTGTTTTTTCTTTCTCGCTTTTCTTCCAAGTGGTTTCTTAGATTCTACTTTTCTTACATCGTCAACTAACATTGATCGATCATATGATAAAAATAAATCTTTGTATTTTTTTCCTTTAGCTTTAACTATTGCTCTTGCGATACAAGATCTTACAGCCATTGCTTGACTCATGTATCCTGATCCTTGTACTTGTACAATAATATCGTAATCTTTTAATTCTTCTCCAGCTAATTTTATTGGTTCCATTATAATATCTTTAATGTATCCTTTTGCGTAAGCATCCATACTTAAGTGGTTTATTTTTATTTTTCCAGTTCCTTTCCTTATTATGGTTCTAGCGATTGCTGTTTTCTTTTTTGCTTTGATTACATTTCCTTTTTTTGTTGTCATAAATATCCCTCTACCATTTTGCTCCAAGCAATGTTCCTAATTCTTTTAAGGTTATATAATTTTTGTTTCCATCAAATTCCATTTCTTTAAAAGTTACTACTTCATCTTTTGGCATTAATTTTGGTGTTGAGTTGTAGATTGTAACCATTTTTATGTATCTTTCAACCGCTCTTGGTCCTTTTGGTAACATTCCTTTTATCATTCTTCTTAAAATTTTGCTTGGTACTCTGTCATATTTTGGTCCATAATGTGGATTTGAGTGTACTGCTGCGTGTGTTCTTTCATAAAATTTTTCAAGAGTTGATTCTTTGTTTCCTCTAATAATAACATCTTCTGCGTTAATTACTATTACTTTTTCTCCTTTAACAATAGCTTTAGCAACTTTACTTGCAAGTCTTCCTGCTACTAAATTTTTTCCATCAACAATCATTTCAATCAACTCATTTTAAATTTAATTTACTATAACTAATTCATTTGTTTTAGTTTTTGCTGCATTGTCAGCTAATTCGATTAGTGGAACATATTTTCCAACTTTAGCTATTTTTGCTTTAGCTTCTGCTGAAGCACTGAAAGCAACAATTGTAACTTTTTCTGTTAATTCTCCTTTAGCTAGTACTTTTCCAGGAACAACTAAAGTTTTTCCTTTGAATTGTTTAGCCAGGATGTTTAATTTTTCTAAATTTACTTGTTTTTTTGCTCTTCTTCTGCTCATTAGTCTTTCAGCAAGATTACTCCAAATTGCTTTCTTTGTTTTTCTAGCTGCTTTTTCTAAACTCGCAACGAGCTTTATTGTTTCTAATTTTTTTGCCATATTTTATCAACTCAATAAACTTAATTTATACCCATAAAGGGTTTTTTCTAGTGCAGGTCTTTTGTCTCTGACAAAAGAAGTGCCAATGCAGGGGAACGGATTTGAACCGTTGAAAGCACTAAGCTACAGGATCTTAAGTCCTGCCCCTTTGACCGCTCGGGAACCCCTGCAAAGTTGCTACCAGCTAAATGTATTTTTGCTGTTCGCCCTTTTTATTGCCGGTTTCCTTTGCTATTAAAAATGACTTTCAGTCATTTTATAATAAATTTAATTTATAACTTCTTTATATTCTCTTCTAATTCATTTAATTTTTCAGTAATTTCTTTTATTGCTGTTTCAATTAATTCTTCCACAGTCAATTGTCCTGTTGTGTCAATTGTTAAAACAAATTCGTTTGGCATGTAACTTAATTTTGCTCCGTGTTTTACTAATACATCCACTGCTTGGTTTTGTGTTTTAATATTGTAAGGATCTAATAAAAATAATTTTCCTGCTTTTGTTTCAATACTTCCTTCAGGCATATCTTCTACTAATTCTTTAACATTTTTTACATTTGATTTTTCATTATCAATGTAAGGTAATTCGTTGTATGATACTATTGCTGGTTGGAACTTTGCGTGTTTTGACCCAGTATCCATTATAGCAGTCATTTCTAATTTTAATTTTTGTTCTTTACCTAACTTTGTAATATAAATTTTTTTATCAAGTATCTCAATTTTTGGGTCAGTGCATTTAATGTCTTTTGTTGTTACAATTGCAGGTCCTTCTTTTTCTAAAACTAATTTAACTTTGTCTCCTTTTTTGTAAGACTTTGTGTCAGTTTTTATTGGTAATAATCCAAGTCTATTTGCTAACATTTCATCAAAAATTATTCCTGTGTTTTCGTAAAAATTAACATCTTCTATTGCAAGGCATGCAACATCAGTCATTATTGTTCTTCTTAGAGTATTCAAAAATGTAGCAGTAGTGTCTTTTATTAAGTATTTTGAAACACTTCCTTCTTCGTACACTTTTTTAATATCCATAAGTTCACCTTTAATTTTTATTTAATTAATTTTTTGTTTTTCCTCTAAATTTCTTTTGTTTTCTACAACCGTCGTGTGGTCTTGGAGTAACGTTTTCTATTGCTATAATTCTAAGACCGTTTCTTGTGATTGATCTAATTGCTGCTTCTGCTCCAGTACCAGCTGATGGACTTTTGTTTCCACCGTGTCCTCTTACTTTTACATAAACTTCTTTAATATTTTTTTCTCTTGCAGCGTTTGCAATATTTTCTGCTAACTTCATTGCAACGTAGGGTGAAGCTTCTTTGTGTTGTG
>CAZJVN010000024.1:0-1085 GCA_964549775.1 uncultured archaeon
TTACTCAACAAAAAGCACTAGGGTTGAGTTATGATTGGTCAAAATTAGTAAAAACTTGTGTTCCTGAATATTATGGTTGGAATCAGTATTTTTTCTTAAAGTTTTTAGAAAAAGGACTTGTGTATAGAAAAAAATCGGCAGTGAATTGGTGCTCAAAATGCAACACTGTTCTTGCAAACGAACAAGTTCATAGTGGAAAATGTTGGAGACACGAAGACACTGATGTTGAAATAAAACACTTAGAACAATGGTTCATTAAAACAACTGATTATGCAGAAGAACTAAACGAAATGATTGATGGACTAAATTGGCCTACAAGAATAAAAGCAATGCAAACAAATTGGATAGGAAAAAGTTATGGAACAGAAATAAATTTTACAATAAATGGTAAGGTTTGGCCTATATTTACTACAAGACCTGATACTATATTTGGAGTAACTTTTGTAGTAATATCAGCACAACACTCAAAATTATTTGAAATTGTTACACCTGAACAAAAAAGTGCGGTTGAAGAATTCTTGAAAAAATTAAAATCTGTTTCAGAAAAAGAAATGGAGAACATGGATAAAGAAGGAGTATTCACAGGAGCTTACGCAGTTAATCCAATTAATGGAGAAAAAGTTCCAGTTTACGCAGGAAACTTTGTTGTAGCAGATTATGGATCAGGAATGGTAATGGCGGTTCCAACACACGATCAAAGAGATTTTGAATTTGCAAAAAAATATAACATTCCATTAAAGGTAGTAATAAATCCTGTTGGAAAAAATTTAGTTGCAAGTGAAATGAGTAGTGCTTATACAGAAGATGGGGTGCTAGTAAATTCGAGTGAATTCACTGGACTTAACAATAGAGAAGCAATAGAAAAAATAACTAATTATTTAGATTCAAAAAAATTAGGAAAGAAAACAATTAATTTCAAATTAAGAGATTGGTTAGTTTCAAGACAAAGATATTGGGGGACACCAATACCAATAGTTTATTGTGAAAAATGTGGAATAGTTCCTGTTCCTGAAAGTGATTTACCAATAAAACTACCTTATGAAGTAACTTTTGGAGAAGGAAATCCCTTATTATCAAATAAAGAA
>CAZJVN010000024.1:1095-13836 GCA_964549775.1 uncultured archaeon
TTGTGAATTGTAAATGCCCAAAATGTGGGACACAAGCTAGAAGAGAAACTGACACGATGGACACATTTTTTGATTCAAGTTGGTACTATTTGAGATACATGGATGCAACAAATTCTACTGTTCCATTTGATAAGAACACTGTAAAAAATTGGTTACCTGTTGATCAATATATTGGTGGAGCAGAACATGCATGCATGCACTTAATTTACGCAAGATTTTTTACAAAAGCTCTAAGAGACATGGATTATTTAGATTTTGATGAACCATTCACTAAATTATTTAACCAAGGAATGCTTCATGGAGCGGATGGAAACAAAATGTCAAAATCTTTAGGAAACGTAATTAATCCACTTGATGTAATACAAAAGTATTCTGCAGATTCTTTAAGATTTAATTTAATGTCTCTTTCAGCACCAAATAGTGACAGTGTGTGGTCTGATAATGGAATGGATTCAGCGTACAAATTTTTACAAAGAGTGTACAATGTATTGTTTGAAATAAAACTTGGCTCTTCAAGTAAATTAATTGAAAGTAAAATAAATAAAACAATAAAAGAATTTACGTTTGATGTTGAAAATTTTAAGTACAATTTAGGGATAATAAAATTACGTTCATTAGTTGATGCAATAGGTCAAGAGAAAGAAATTTCTAAAAAAGATTTTGAAAGTGTGGTAAAATTATTTTCTCCACTTTGTCCACATTTAACAGAAGAGCTTTGGCATGCTAAAGGAAACAATTCAATGTTAAGTCTTGAAAGTTGGCCAATTAGTGATGAAACAAAAATTGATGCGCATTTAGAAAAAATAGAGGAAGTAGTTGCATCACTTAGAGTGGACATATTAAAAATTAAAGAACTTGCAAAACTTCAAATCGTAAAAAAAGTAAGAATAATTGTAGCACCTGTTTGGAAGTGGGGTGCAATTAGTGTAATAAAAGAAGCTTGTAAAGAAAAACCTGACTTTGGACTAGCTATGAAAGCACTAATGGGAAAAGAAGAGTACAAAAAATATGGTGGAGAAATACAACCCTTCTTAAAAACTGCATTAAATAGGTTAAGTGATTTTAATGAGATTAAGAAATTTGATGAGGTTGAATTATTCACTGAAATTAAACCAATTCTTGAAAAAGAATTTGGCGTTGTTGAAATAATTAAAGCAGAAGAATCTAGCGAAGCTAAAGCAAAGAATGCTTTCCCGACAAAACCCGCACTAATAATTGAATAAAAAGTGATTCTAAATGAAATGTGTTAAGTGTGGGGGAGTTGCAACTATCTATAACAAAGACGGTTTTCCTACTTGTTCAAAGCACAGAAATGAAAAAATTAAAGCACCTACTTGTTCACAATGTAAATCACTAATGGTTCTTCGTGAAGGAAAGTATGGAAAATTTTGGGGTTGTTCAGCTTATCCTATGTGTGATGGACTTGAAAAATTATAAATAAATTAACTAGCTATTTTTGCTTCTTCTTTTTTTATTTCTATTATTATGTCGTTTAGTTGTAGATTGTATTGTTCTATTAGTCTTCTGTAAGTTGTTTCATCTATTTTTCCTTGCATGTACATTTTTTCAAGATTAGCTATTTTTTCTCGTAGTGTTTTTGCTTGTTCTCTTTTGTTTTCTTTTGGAGCCTCTGCTTGTTTTTGAATAATAATGTTTTTTGGTTTTCTAAATAATACAATTAGAGAAATAAGTACAACTATCCCTGCAATTATTACCATTATCATAATTAAATTATCCATTAATGGTTTGTATGGATCTACAATTACTTTTGTTTCTTTTATAGGAGTAAAACTTAATTGTATTTTTTGTTTTGGAAAAGGAGACCAATTTATTGCAGTACTAGTTTTTTCAAGAGTCACTGGAAAATTGTCAACAAAAGTTAGTGTTTGAGGAATTATGAATTTTATTGAACTATCTGTTGGTAAAGCGTTAGTAAACTGGGTTCCTCCAAAATAAATAGTTTTTACTCCTGTTTCTTGTGCAGGGATTTGCATTATTCCTCTAAAAGTCATTCTTAAGTGTTCCATATCTTGAATAGTGGTTGTAGTACAAATTAGTCCTTCAGGAAAGTAACCAAGTCCGGCTGTTAATGGATCAATAAAACCTGTTGGACAATCAACTTCTGCTACTACATATTCTTCTCCTTGGTCTAAAGAATTTTTATCAATGTCGTTAAGTATACAATTTTCTGGGTACTCTACCACCATAGTTAATAGTGCATTTGCTTTTGTTTCATCAATTAAACTATACTCAATATCAAATCGATTAATTTTGTCAGGAGTAGTTTCGCATTCAGCAAAAACTGTTGTTGCAATTAAGAGTAATGCAAGTAAGACGAGTATTTTCTTGTACATATTAAAAGAGTAATTCTTTTTCTGGTATATAAATATTTAGAATTAGAAAATTTGGTATTTTTTAAGTGAATTTAGCAATAATTTTCTGGAAGTAAAAAGTCACAACCAATTTTTGTAGTAGTTAGATTTCCTAAATTATTAAAGTAACCATCTCCAGTACAAACTAAATCATAACTTGAATTATTGCAAACAATTGAATCTTTTATTTTCATTTCTGATGAAGTTGATACTCCATAATTGTAATTTGATAAAACACTTACTTGATCTAAAGTAATGTTAGTTCCATTGATGTTAGTTATTCCGTTAGAAAAATTACTGAATTCACAATTCATTATTTTAATGTTGTTTGATCCATAAATTATTGCTCCAGAGTAACTTCCGCTTCCTTTAATTGTTTGATCTAAACAATCAACTACTATGTTTGAATTATTTGGGTTAAATGTGAAACAATTTGTTGGAACACTATTTGATTTTGTTGTAGTTGTTCCTGAACCTGTACCAGATCCACTACTAATTATTCCAGAACCTGAACTTGCTCCTGATCCTGAACTAATTATTTTTCCAGATCCACTGCTAATTGTTCCTGACCCAGAACCTGATCCACTTGCAAGTATAGTTGAAGTTGAATTAATGTTTGAAGCTAGAGTGTATTTTGTATAATCTTTCCAACCTAATCCATCATCATATTGTCTGCAGTAGTATAGTGTTTCTGTGTCATAAACGTAAACTGTTTGGTTTTCTGATTCAATAACATTGTTTTCTTTATCAATACAACTAATTTTCCAACTATGTTCTCCTTTCTCTAGGGTTTCAGTTATTGTTCCAAATGGGGTTGAATCATCAGTGTCAACAATTTTGTTATCAACTATTAGTGAACAACTTTCAGGAGTCCCGTTTAACTCATAAGTGAATTTTACTTTTGTTCCATAAAAATCACTTTCTTTTATAGGACTTGTGAGAGTAATTGTTGTTGGGCTTGTTCTTGGTAAACTTAAAGCTTCGGGCTCTTCAATATTTTCCCAAGCTAATACTGGGTAGGGAGTTGAAAGATATTTTGCTCTTGAAGCGGAAGTTAATTTCCAAGTATTATCAAAATCCCAAGAATTAAATGGTGGGTTTTCAATATCGCCTAAATAATTTTCATCTCCAACTATTGTGTTTTCTATTTCTCCGTTTTCTGTAGCTGCTGAACCGTAATACCAGTGACTGTAACAAGAATTTGAACTTGTAGTATCTATTGTTGAGAAAGAATCATTAATTATTCCTGATTTCATTGCGTGCGTGTAAGAGTAACAAGCGGTGTAATTAATTCCTGTAAGCCCTCCAGTTGCTGAACCATTAATTGTTCCTAAAGAATAAACCTTGTCAATTTTTCCTTTATTATATCCAGTTATTCCTCCAACTGTTCCTCCAATTAAATCAACCATTGTGTAAGAATTATTTATCTCTCTTAAAACATCATTATCATTACTAGCACCGTTGTAAGGGAATCCATCACTAACTTCTACTCTTTCATTAATTCCTGCAATTCCTCCAACATAATTATTTCCAACAATTGTTCCAGTAACAAATACCTCTTCAATTAAACCATTATTTATCCCAGTGATTCCACCAACTTTTTCATCACCAGCAATATTTACATTATCTAAACCTAAGTTGTGTATGTTTCCACTTAAAGTTTTGAATAAACCAATAGAATCTTCTAAAGGTAAATCAATAGTTAAATTTGTTACAACTTTTCCATTTCCATTAAAGTCTCCAGAAAAACTTTCAATTGGAGAAAACGCTACATCTGTACAATCAACATCACTTGCTAAAACAAAATTACTTTCAGGATAATCTCTAACATAATCAAGTTGATCACAATTAGAAACTTGGTAAGGATTTTCTATAGAACCATTACCATCACTAAACACAGAAAAATTAATTGTGAAATTACTATCTAATGAGAAAGGGACGTTGTCTAGCTCTGGCCAAGGAACAGAAATATTTGTATAATCAGATGTTCCTCTTTTTATTCCATAAATGTAATGATTAGTATCAGTAAAACAAGTTATGTCAATGGTGTAAGTTCCCAAGTTTAAATCTTGTATAAATTGGTTATTTTCTGTTATTGAATAATTTCTTTGTGCTTCATTTCCATCAATCATTAAAGCACAATAATTTACATCGCTGTAATTGTAAATATTATAATCGATTGTTAGGGTTTTATTTTCTAAATCAGTTGTGGTGTTTGTTATTGTTGCAAAAGGAATTGAATTAATATCTTTCTTTTGGTCATAATTAATATCTTCAGTTAATGTAATATTAAAATTATAATCTGTTCCAAAAGTATACATTAAATCATTGTACTTGAATTTTGATAATTTCATTATTATTCTTACAGTATCATCTTTTTGAAAAGTTTTATTCCATTTACATAAGTATTTGTAATAGTTTGATGAAACTTCTTTTGTACAACCTTCAATTTCATAAGGGCTTCCTAACTTGGGAATGTAGGTTATTGTTTGAGAGATTATATTAAAATCATTATTTAAAAAGAAAAATCCAAAATTACTTGTTCGTGGAGTTGTAGAACTAGTGTGATTATATGCTAATAAGTTTATGTCAATTAGACCATATTCTTTATCCTCTGGTTGGTAAATTCCATAATCATTTAAAGTAGTGTATACTCTTCCAGACTTTACAACTCTTATTGTTATTGGTATTGATATTGTGCTTAGTGTTTTTGTTGAGGTTGTTATTTTTTTTGTTTTTGGGTTTGTTGTTTTTATTTGTGTTGTTGTTTGTGCGTAGATTTTTTTTATTCCTTCTGTTTTTGGAGTGTATTTGAATTTCATTTTGTTGCTTTTTACTTTTCCACTATAGATTGTTTCTTTTTTTAGAGTTATTAGATCTGTTACATAAACGTTTAGTAGGTCTGTTGTTTTGCAGGTCCCAGTAGTATTTACTGTGAATGTTATTGGTTTGTTTATTAGAAATTCTGTTTCGGGAGTGTTTAGTTGTATTGAGCTTACGCTACAAGAGAAAACAATTGTTGATAGCATTATCAATAATACTATTATTAGTGTTTTTTTCACATTTTCACCCTTGGTTTTTCTTTGTAGAATACTGCTACTAGTAATACTAATATTATGGTTAAAAGAATAATATATATCTTGTCCTTTTGGTTTAATTCGAAAGAAAACGGCAATGAACGATTATTTGAAATTTCTTCTTTTTCTGCTAAAAAAGTACTTTTTTCTTGTTCAATGTTTGAGTTTGTTTCGGAAATTTCTTCTTTTGATTCTGTTTCTTCAATTGGTATAGTTTCTTTTTGAGTTGAAATAATTTCTTCTTCTGTTTCTTCAATTAATTCTCCACCCACTTCAGGATCTATTTCATCTTCATCAGTTTCTTCAATTATTTCTTCAGGTGCTTCTCCTTCTGCAATAGTTAAAACGAAAGTTTTTGTTGTTTCATTTTCATTTGTGTCTTTTGCAAAAATTGTAATTGATTTTGTTCCAATAAAATCAAAAGTAGTTATCTCTCCAAAAGTAAAATCATACTCTAACCCATCAAGCATATATTTTGTTTGATTAATGCATTCATTTTCTGTTTGACTCCAACAATAAAAATCAATTTCTTGAGGTCCATAATGTGTTTTATCAAAATTAAAGTCAGTCAAAATCATGGGCCCATTAGTGTCACTAGCAAAACCAATGCTTGAAAATAGTAGCAATACCGCCAAAAATATAGGGTATTTCATAATGATATAATGCAAAAAGTGCTATATAAAGATAACTATGTAAAGTAAATTAGTTAACTTAATTTGGGTTTTTACAATTTTCTAAGGTTTGTCCTTGAGTGTTAATAGTAACATTAGATATCTGTGCATTCATACAGGATTCTGCAAGATATATTGTGCCGACGTCAGTGTTACTATTATCAATTATTATGTTTTCTAGTTTAGCATTTTTTAGTGTTTCAAATATAAATTCATTTGGAATTAAATTAATAGTAAGGAAATTATTATTCCCATCAATTATTCCTGAAAAAGTCGTGTTATTTAAATTAGTTTCTACATAGTCTGACTCATCCATAAATCCGACATTCCCTTCTAATTTAAAATTTGCTTCTTGATTATTCCTAAGCATTGTAATAAAAACATTAGAAGAAATATAATGATCCTCGCCCTCAGTAGAAGTAGAATCTGTTGCTAATGTAATGTATCCTTCGTCTCCGATTGGTGCGGTGTATTCAATTTCTTCGATTTCTACGTCTTCTGGTATTGTTATTGTTACTCTTGCATCGTCTGGGACTTTGCAAGAATTTAGAGGGTCTCTTTGAAGAGTGTCTGTTAATTGAAAGTATGCGCTTGGAATTGTTTTGTTTGCATCAATGTTTCCACATCCGGGACTGTTATTAAATTGTAGTAATGTTCCTACTGGTAGTTTTGAAAATAACTCCCAAATAGTGTCAGTGACTAGTAGTTCTCCAAATTCAATAATGTTTTCTCCAGATTTTAGTTTTAAAAGAATTGTTGCTTTGTTTTTTGATAAATCCATTACATCTTCAAGTCCTCCATAAAGAGAATCTACTTTATCAGAAGTGGTTTCTGCTCTTCCAAGAGAAAGAGTTCCTGTTAAGAAAGCTACAACAATAGCTGCGATTAGGATAACTACTCCAATCATTAATAAGTACTCAAGAGACCCTTGAGCTTTTGCATTTATCATGAATTACTAAACACATTTTTGGTTAATATACTTTACTGGAAAGAAAAATTAATTAGTAATTTACTTAAAATAAGGGTAAGTTGATCCTTCACTAATTTGCCAAACGTTAGTAAAGTCCCAATTCTCAAAAGTACTTTGTTTTTTCATTTCAATAGTTGTTTTACCAATTCCACCGTTACTATTTGTTTGTTGAGTGGTTTGGGTGTCATAATAAACATTACTCCAATTTGTTTCAGTGCTAGAAAAATTTATTCCAGCAGTATAATTTAAAACTCCATTTACTTTCCCTGCGGCATAACAATTACTAATCTTTGAATTTATCGCAGTTGGTATTAACCCAGTAACTCCATAATCGATTCCTTTAGTTTCACCAGTAGTGAAACAATTTTGTATAATATCTTTTTGAGAATATCCAATCAAAGCTCCAACATTTTTATTTCCATTCATGTCAACATTAGTGCTAACTTTGCTTATTTTATTGTTTGATTTAGAAAATCCAATTAATCCACCAGTCATATTTGGCCCGCCTTGAATTTTTCCGTTTATTGAAACTTTGTAAATTATGCTTGAATTTGCTCTTCCAACAATGCTTCCTACATAATTCATTGTTCCATTAACATCAATATTTTCTAAATTGATTCTTTGGATTAACGCTCCACTAATAAAAGAAAATAATCCAGTAGAGTGATTATCAGTTTTTCTAATTGTTAAATTAGAAATTGTGTATCCATTTCCATCTAACACTCCAATAAAAGGAGAGTTGGTGGCATTAATTGGAAAACTAGAAATCCCCACACAATTAAGATTATTTTTTAAAACATATTTTCCAGAAAGGTTTAATCTTATTTTGTCAATTAATTCTTGGCAGGTATTGATTTCCACTAAATTTGTCATATCATACTCTAAAAAATCAATTGAATTAATTTGTTCTTCAAATATCACATCTAATTGTTCCTGATTAATAATATTTGCCCCAGTATTATCAAAATAATTTTCATTGTACACTAAAGAAATTGTGTCTTGGGAATTTGTTATAAACTCAAATACTTGTTCTTCTGAATACTGAGGAATAATAATTGTGATTGGAACATTAATTGGGATTAATTCATCATTAGCGTTTGAATAATCATTAGTGTTTACAAATTGTCCATCTTCTTTTATTAATTCAATTCCTTCAAACTGAATTATTGTCCCATTTACTAACTCGTTTCCCGAACTAGTTGTCCCAAAACCACTCCACCAAGTATTATTTTCTCCAAGTGCAGAAAATTGTATAGTATTCTCTCCAGGGTTTAATCTCAATATAATTGTTGCTTTGTTTATTGAAGCATCAATTACTCCTTGAAGTCCACTATAAATAGAATCAGTTTCAATTTCATTTTCTTCTTTAGCAGTATTTAAAATTCCGCTTAACGCAAGAACAACAATAGCAACAACAAGAACAGCCACTCCAACAATTAATAAATACTCAAGAGCTCCTTGAGCTTTGATCCTATTTTTTTTCATAAACAAAACAATATGCTTGCGTTATATAAAGCTTACTAAAACATTCTTTGAAAACTTTTTTGTTTTACAAAAAAGCGAGTGTTTTTATACTACCCAATATACAACTTATGTAATAAAAATTTTTTTTTAAATGTGATTGTTTTGAATCCTAGAAATAGACCAAGACCAAGAAAAAATACTCCTGTTAAAAACAGGAATGCTCCTAAAGGTCCAATGCCTAAAGCGGTTCTTGCAAAGTTATTAGCTCAAAAACAAAGAAAAGCAACATTGCCAAGAGTAAGTGGAATGTTAATGCCAAATGAGTCTGCAAAAAGAGCACAAGAGTTAGCTATTTCAAGACGACCAATTCCTTCAAAACCAAGAAATCCTACCTCAATTTATAGTGATTTGGTTAGAGGTTCTGAAAGAATAAAATTACTAACTTCAATAAAAGACCCAGCTTTTAGAAATGCATTAAAACCATTAATGATTAATTCTGAAGCAAGACAGGATAAGAGAATTGGATTTGAAAATCTTGGAACTGGGGGATTCAAACCAGTATTGAGTGTTGAGTTTTTTAAAATTTGTAAAAACACTCCTGAAGCAATGGAAATTTTAAAAAGTATGATAATAAAAAACCCTAATTGGAATAATTTAACAAGTTATGATAAAAGAATAAAAATTAATGCACTCGAAACTTTAATTTACAGCTTAGGTAAAGAAAAATTTAAAAAAATTGTTAACAATAAAGAAAAAAGAGGAGAAAATAAAAGAAACATTTTAGAATTCATCAACAACATAACTGGAAAAGGGTATAGGTTAAGTGCTCCTGAAACTACTTTAGCAACATTTAATGCTAAAGAATCAATGAGGATATTAAGTCCACTTGAAATGAGAGCAAATGCGGCAAAAGTTAGAACTGTTTTGAAAAGAACAAGAAAATTAAATTATTTAGAAAGAGCAACTAAAGAAAAATTACTAAAATCTTTAGAATCAAAGTATGGTTACACTGAAGAAACAAAAGCTAGGTTAGAATTGTTAGCAAAAAAAGGAAGACTTAACCCAAGACAAAAAATATTGTTAGAAGAAATTTTATCAAACAAAAGAATAACCTTTGAAGCATTAACTAAAATTACAAAAAATTTAATGAATAATGGAATTATTAATAATGAAATATTGACAAAGTTATTTTCAGTAAAAGAAGGAGTATTTGTGGCGTATAATCTTTCTAATAACGTTCAAGGACAGATGATTTACAATTATTTTACAAGCAGTGGTTATGGAAAATCCTTATTTAATAATTTAATAAGCACTCCCGAGGGAGTAAAAAAATTAAATCGTTCAATTAACAATCAAGGAAAAAGAGTATTTTATGCAAAATTAATGGCTGAAGCAAAGGCTGATGGAACGGTTTGGAACATAATTGAACACTTTATAAAAACTGATGTAGTAAAACTAACAGAACTTCCAAAACCAATTGCAGACAAATTAAAAGATGCAATAAAGATAATGAAAACTTCTATAAAGAAAAATAGGAAATAAAAAAATACTATTTTAAAAATAAAAATTAACCTACTCCTTGTGATGTTTTTCCCGCAAACACTTTTCAGCATTGTCTTTAATTATTTTCATTTTTTTTACTACAAGTGCGGGGTGTTTTCCAATTGTTGTTTCCTCAGAAAGCATTATTGCATCAGCCCCATCCATTACTGAATCAAAAACATCATCAACTTCCGCATTAGTTGGTTTACTAGCAGTAACCATTGAAAGCATCATTTCAGTAGCAACAATAACAAATTTTTTTTCTTTTTGACATTTTTCTAAAAGAATTCGTTTATAGTGGGGAACCATTTCAAAAGAAACATGTCTTGATAAATCTCCTCTTGCAATCATTAAACCATCACTTTCCTTAATCAATTCATCACAATTTTTGAGACCGTTTTTTGTTTCAATCTTGGAAATAATTTTAACATTTTTATCAGTGATCATTTCCCTAATTTTTTTTATCTGATTAGCATTGTTAGCATAAGATATTGCCAAGTAATCAAAATTAACAGAGTTGACAAAGGGAATTACATTAAGTCCCTTAATATCAATCATTATAGAAAAATCTAATTTGTGCAAATTTTTAATCAAAGACAACCATTGTTTTTCGTCACCATATTTTGTATTAATCCTTGCAATATTTGCCCCATTTCTTTTCAAACCTTTTAGTACTCTAAAAGAAAAACTACTTGGCCCAATAGTAGAAATAATTAAAACAGAATTTTTGGTACTATTAGTATTAGTCATAATTATAGAAAACAATTCATCAATTTATAAAACTACTTGAATTAAATACTTCCAAAAACAATAATCTTTAATGGTTAAAAGAGAGGGTTATGTAAGAAGAAGACTAGTTAGAAAACCTCTTCAAGTTCAAGTAGAGAAACAAAAAAGATTACTAAAAGTGCGTGAGGAGGTTAGAGAGTTTGTTTTCAAAAATGCAGTTAGTAGTGTTAGTAACAAAGGGGCTTTTGTTTTTGGACCAAAATTAAAACAAATAACGGAACAAAAAATGTTCCCCTCTTTTTCAGTAGAACATGTTAGTAAGTTACTTGGAACAAATAGAGTTTTAACAAAACAATTACTTCAAGAGTTAGTTAAGGATCCAAAATTTAAAGAGAGTTTAGGAAAAAATGGAGTAATAGTTGTTCAAACAGAAGAAGGACACTATCATGTACTGCGTGCAATGAAAAATATTCCTTAAAAAATTATTTTTATCATTTTTTATTTTTCTTAAAAGAAAAAACAATTATTGTTAATAAAATTACTACTGCTGTAATCAAATTATTGTCAGGAATAATTGTGTTTACTTTTTCTTTTGGAATTAGGTAAGTTGTTTTTTGGCAGGTTTCGCAAGGAGAACTAATGCTAGCGGAAACAGTATAAGTTTTGTTAGCGTTTAGATCTAAATAAAATGATTGATCTAACTGATTTCTTGTACAACTAAGGGTAGTAGTGTACTCAAAATCGTTTGAAAAGATAGTTATATTTGTGTCAACGTTTCTAAAACAATTAACATTAATTAAAACATTTCCATCAACATAACTTGCATCGAGTCTAATTATGGAGTTAGTTCCTGCATAATCATCCAATTTATAATTTCCATCACCATAATTTTCATCAAAAACACAAACATTTTCTTGTTTAATAAAATTAATTGGACAATAATATTCGCACTTTCTAGAAGTGTTGCTATTCATATCAACAAGAACTCTTGTAGTATTAGAATCTAAATCAACATCATCATTTTCAAAAACAATTGCATGCTCATCAATTATGCCAGTACAAGAATACTGCTCAATTAGATTAATTATTTGGCAAGAGTTTCCAACTTTCTCAAATCCTTCTTTACAAACCCATTCACATTTTCTATTAGTGGAAATATCAACTAAAATACTTGTTTGTTCAGTTATTGGTACATCAACGTTTTCATCAGATGAAACAAGAATTGCGTTTGGATCAATTGTTCCATTACAATAATATTTTGGGAGTTCAATTAGAGAATAATTTGTATAAATATTATTTTTCAAATAAGGGTAAGTTGTAGTATCATCAATTTTCCAAACGTTACTAAAATCCCAATCAGTAAAGGTTGATTGTTGTTTCATTTGAGTAGTGGTTTTACCAACCCCGCCTGAACTTGTAGTTAACTCAGAGACATTTACATCTCAAAAAGAATTTTCAATAGTTTCTAATGTTGAATATCCAATTAATCCACCATTTCTTGATCCGAGTTTAGCTGTACCAACTGAAAAACAATTTCTAATTGTTCCTCCTAGATCATATCCAACTAATCCTCCAACATAAATTTTTCCAGAAACAAGTGCTATTGAGTAAGAGTTTTTTATTTCAGTTGAAATTTTTTGTCCAATTAATCCTCCAGCATAGGTGTTATTTGATTTTATTACTCCCGTAACAAAAGAATTTTCAATTAGGGTTCTTGTTGAATTACCAATGATTCCTCCTCCTGCGAAAGTAGAAATAATATTTATATCAATTAATCCAACATTTTTTATTGTTGCATCACTTGTAGTACCAAACAACCCACCATAACTGTTTGAATTAATATTTAAATTAGATATTTTTTTGGGCGTTGTAGAAATCCTATTGGATTTGGATTTTTATCCAAATTTTTATTGTTC
>CAZJVN010000025.1:0-13779 GCA_964549775.1 uncultured archaeon
GTTCGTGCGAGCACGAAGTGCACAAAATCAACAAAAAAATGTAACAATCAAAGCACTAGCATACAACATCGAACACATCAACAGAACAATAAAAATTTGGATCAAAATCCAAATCCAATAGGATTTCTACACCGCCCTTCTTAGCATAATCTTTTTTAACTACAAAAGCATTGATTTTCTTAGTATGTATTCTATTAGAGCAGTTAAAGCTAGACAGATTTTTGATTCTAGGGGAAACCCCACAGTTGAATGTGAAGTAAAAACAGCTTTTGGAGTATTCAAATTCGCCGTTCCTTCTGGAGCAAGTACTGGTTCTCGAGAAGCAAAAGAATTACGAGACGGTGGAAGTACATTTAATGGTCTTGGAGTGAGTAAAGCTGTAAAAAATATTAATGAAATTATTGCTCCGCTTGTTATTGGAAAAGATTGTAGAGAACAAAAAACAATTGATGATATACTACTAAAAGCGGATCCCTCTCCACAAAAAGAAAAATTAGGGGCAAATGCATTACTTGCTGTATCAATGGCGACAGCAAGGGCAGGAGCAATTTCAAAAAAGAAAGAAGTTTGGCAATACATGTCAGAATTATCTTTTAGAGAGGCATCTCTGCCAGTTCCAGCACTAAATATTATTAACGGTGGAAAACATGCAGGAAACGAAATAGCTTTCCAAGAATACCAAATCCTCCCAGTTGATTTCAAACACTTTGACGAAGCATTCGCTGCAGGGGTAGAAGTATTTCACACTCTAAAACAAAACTTACAAAAAAAATATGGCAAAGGCGCAATTAATGTTGGAGATGAGGGTGGATTTGCTCCTCAAATGAAAAGAGTAGAAGAACCGCTTGATGAAATAACTAAAGCTATAGAATCTTGCGGGTACTCAAACAAAGTTTTTATTGGACTTGATGTGGCTGCGAGTTCATTTTCTTTTAGGGATGGGATTGGAAAATTATTATACACTATTGAAGGACACAAAATTTCAGGAGCAATACTTGCAAATGAATATGAAGAGTTACTAAAAGTTTACCCCATAATTTCAATAGAAGATCCTTTTGATGAAGAAGATTATCACTCTTGGGAAAGTTTTTACTCAACCTTTGGAAAGAGAGTACAAATTTTAGCAGACGATTTAACTGTGAGTCAAAAGAATTTTGTAGTGGAAGCAATACAAAAAAAGAGAGCGAATGCTTTACTTTTAAAAGTAAACCAAGTTGGAACATTAACTGAAGCTCTTGAGTCAGCAAGAATTGCTTTTGATGCGGATTGGCAAGTACAAGTCTCTCACAGATCAGGAGAAACAAATGATTATTTCATTGCAGATCTTTCCGTTGGTCTAGGTTGTGGACAAATAAAATCTGGTGCACCTTGCAGAGGAGAAAGACTAGCAAAATATAACAGATTATTAAAAATTGGGGAAGAATCAAAACTAAAATTTTCTGGAAAGAAAGCTTTTCCACTATTAAAATAAATTAATTTTCTCTAATTTGTGAAATAAAACACAAAAATAACACTTTACTACTTTATCGTTCATTGACGTAATTCCTTTTGGCGGGAAGCTTTAAATATGGGTTAATTGCTTCTTTAAACAAGGAGGTTACTATATGGCTTCACAAGCAATAGGTAGTTATGCATTCTTAATTGGAATAGCTTTAGCAATAATTCTAGCACTAGTAGGAGTATTAATGCCAGGAACTATTGATAATAGCTTGTCAACAATTCTAATGCTAGTTGTAATAGTTTTAGGACTAGTTGTTGGAATAATGAACATTAAGGATAAGCACATAACTGACTTTTTGATTGCAACAATTGCAATCGCATTAGTTGGTAGCACTGCCGGCGGTTTAATATCATTAAACCAAGTTGTTTCACCATTAGGAACACTATTAGCAGCAGTTGTAATGAACATCGTTGCTTTAGCAGCTCCAGCAGCTTTAATCGTAGGATTAAAACAAGTTTGGGCATTAGCTAAAGAACAAAATTAAATAAATTAGAATTAATTGCAGTGGAAATAATCACCCTGTAAAGAAATTGGGGGAGGATTAACTAACTCTCCCTTTTTATTCTTTTTTTTAAGTAATTTTTTGTCCAATTTTTTATTAAAAAGTTTACTTTATATTCTATTCTTTCTAGTTAATTTTTATGGGCAAAAGATTGATGCATTTAAGAGAAAAACACAAAGAGTATCATTATCAAGTTCCTTTTGATTTTGATGACTTTTCTGATGAAGAAAAAGTGTTTAATAATGTTTTTTTGAAGTTACAAGAAATTGTAAGAGACAAAGAAATTAGTTCATTTAAGATAAGTGTTTCTTGGGGGAAGGAAGTTGATTCAATTCAGAAAGATTTACTAAAAAAATCTCTCCAGCACAGATTGAATAAGGAATTTGCGGAAATAAATAAATTAAATATTGATTTTGTGGACCCGCAAGCGATTCTTTTGATTGATTTTAATAAAAAAATTATTTTGTTAAGATTAAACCCTATTTTTGTTTATGGAAGGTATTGTAAGTTTTCAAGAAGCATTGCTCAAACAGAGTATTTTTGTAATAGGTGTAAAGGTTTTGGTTGTTGGTACTGTAAAGATACTGGACATTTTTCGGATGAAAGTGTGGAACAACTTGTTGGCGGGTATTTTAAAGAAAAATTTAAGTCAAAAGATTTTATTTTGCATGGGGCTGGAAGAGAGGATATGGATGTTTTGATGCTTGGGAGGGGTAGACCATTTATTATGCAAATAATTTCCCCAGAAAAGAGAACTATTGATTTGGAGGAGTTAGAAAAAGAAATTAATTTAGGTTTAAAGGAGAAGGTGTCAGTTAATTCATTAAAATATGTTACTTCAAAAGAGGTTTCTCCACTAAAAGACAATCCTCATGACAAAATTTATCAAGCTTTAATAAAAACACAACAAAAAGTTAGCACTCAAAATATTGGACAACTTTTATTGGGAAAAGAATTTCCTGTTATTCAAACCACTCCAATAAGAGTGGAAAAAAGAAGAACAATGATGGAAAGAAAAAAAATAGTTTCTTTGCTTGAAGTAAAATTAGTCGATGATTTTCATTTTATTTTGGTAATGAAAACTTCACATGGAACTTATGTTAAAGAGTTTATTTCAGGTGATGAAGCTAGAACAAAACCAAGTATTGCAGAGTTTTTGGGTTTTGGTTGTAATTGTGAACAACTTGATGTTTTAGAAATTGTGGATAAATAAATTAGTTTTTTTAACAATTTTTCAAATATTTTTTAATTTTTAGTATTCACTTATTTTCATTTGACTTTTATTTATTCCTTTGATTTTACTTCTTTCTTTTATCTCAAAATCATAACTAAAATATTCAAGGTCGTATTTTTTTAATAGGTCAAGTGCGCTTTTTCTTATGCTTGGGGCGAGGAGTATTCCTCTAGTTTTTATTCCTTTCATTTTTTGTACCTCTTCAGCGTATCTTTTTAGTTGAGTTACTGCTCCATAGTCCGCTTGTCTTCTTTTTAGTTCAATTACAACAAGTCTTCCTTTTGCATCTTCTGCAATGATGTCACAAATTCCTGTTCTAAAGTATTGCTGTTGGTTTATTGGTTTAAGTCCAGGTTCTAAAAAACTTAAATCATCCATTAATGCATCATTTAGTTCTTTTTCAGAGCCAACAAGTCGAAGATCATTGCTTTCTGGCAAATCATATTGTTGTACATCAATAATTGAGGTAAATTCAATAGTAATAGTTTCTTTTGGTTTAATTCTTTTTGCTTGGAGTTGTAGTGTTTTTGTTTCACTTTTGATTTCACAAGAAGTTTTTGCATTCATCATATAATTTGTTGGTCTAATGAGTCGGTTTTCGTGAACTGAAATACTCCCATCCGCCTTAATTAGTATCATTCTTTTTCCTTTTGGTAAGTTAGAGTGTGCTCTTCCGTCATAATCCACACTACACTCTCCCACAATTACACACATATTCTTGTTAGTAAGGGCTTTGTGAATTAATTTATTTGCTTCTGTAAATTTCATTTCTTTCACCGTTATTTTTCAATTAAAGTTTTGTAAACCCTTTTTTTGTTATTAAATAATTATTTTCAATTCTTATCCCAAATTCTTTTTTATAAATTGCGGGTTCAATTGCAAGAACCATTCTTTCTTTTAGTAAAAAATTACTTTTTTCCCCAATTCCTGCTGGTTGATCATGTACTTCAACTCCTATTCCATGTCCAATTGCGTGGGGAAGTGCCCCAACACTTTTTTTTGCAATTAAATAAAGATCTTTTGCTTTTGTTCCTTCTTTTAGTATTTTTTCAATTTCTTTAATTGCATTCTCAACCTTTGTTTTTTCTTTCAAATACATTTCATAATCTTTGCCAGTTTTTTCTCCAAACCAAAAAGAATCAGAAATGTCAGAAGAATATCCATCATATTTTAACCCAATGTCAAAAAGTACTGCTCCGCAAGAGAGTTTTGTTTTTCCTGTAGTATAATGAATGTTTGATGTGTTTTTTCCAAAAGCGATTGTAGAAAATGATAAAGAATAATTTGTGTTTGATTTTTCTTTTTTATTTTTTTCTTCAATTAATTGTTTAATTTTATTTTCAACTTCTTTTTCACTAATTCCTTTTTTTAATTGTTTTTTTATTTTTTCAATTATCTTTTTTGTTGCAATTGTTGCTTTTCTTAAATTATTTATTTCATTTTTTGTTTTTACTTCTCTTTCGTTTTCAAGTTCTTCGCTAACATCAATAAACTTTTTTCCTTTTAGTAATTTTTTTAGTGCAACTAAACTTAAAGAGTTAAGAAATCGCCCATTGTAACCAATCTTTTTTCCACAGTTTTTCTTCAAAATGCTTTCAATGTCTTTTTTTGTTTGATAATTTTTTACAATTGCTTTTTTTCCTAATTTCTTTTTGATTTGGGTATAATTAAATGGGTGTGATATCCAAATTGGTTTTTTGTTTCTAAAAAGTATTAGATATCCTTCAAAATCTTCGCTTATTTCAGATTCTAAGTATTTGTTTATTGTTGGGTCTTTAAAGTGGTAGTGAAAATTTCTTAATATTACACAATCCACTTTTTCCCATAATTTCAAGACAAAAACCCCGACTGTTTTTTAAAAAGTTAGCAACACTTGCATTACTTTTTTTCAAAGAATGCAGTGTATGCTTTTTGTGTGCAAAGTAAATCAATTTTGCTTATTATTTCAAATGGAGAGTGCATTGCAAGTACTGGAGTTCCCATGTCTACAATATCTAGATTGTATTTTGCAAGCATGTAAGCAATAGTTCCTCCTCCACCTTGATCAACTTTTCCTAGTTCTCCGTATTGCCAAGGGATATGATTTTCTTCCATTATTGTTCTTATCCATGAGATGTATTCTGCGTTAGCATCGCTTCCAGAGTATTTTCCTCCACTTCCAGTGTATTTTTCTATTGCTACTCCATAACTGATTCTATTAGCATTCATTGGATCCATTTTGTCCATAAATTTTGGGTCAGTTGCAGAAGTAACATCCCCACTAATGGCTTTAGAATTTTCTAAAACTTCTCTTGGGGTAGTATTTTCTTTTCTTAATTTAATTATTTTTTCTAAGGTATTTTCAAGGAATAATGATTCCATTGAAGTATTTCCAACACTTCCAATTTCTTCTTTATCTACTAAAAGTACTATTGATGGTCTTGATTTTTTTGATTCAATAATTGATTTTACGGCCAAGTAGGAACATACTCTATCATCGTGTGCTGGTGCTCCAATCATTCCACCATCAAGTCCTACCTCTCTTGATTTTATTGAAGGATAGAGTGAAATTTCTGCCGAAACAAAATCTGCTTCAGTGATTTTGTATTTATCATTCATTATTTTTAGAAAGTTTGCTTTTATTTTTTCTTTAACTTTTTTATCATTTATTGGAATGCTTCCAGCAAGAGCATCCATTTCTTCTCCTTTAATAATATCTTTTGCTGATTTGTCTTTCCCTTCATATCCTTCTAAGTGTGGTAAAAGATCACTTATAACAAATACTGATTCATCGTCTTCTTCTCCGTAAACAATTTCTATTTTTTTACCATTTTTATCAAACACCACTCCATGCATTGATAGTGGAACATTTAACCAATGATATTTTTTTATTCCTCCATAATAGTGGGTGTTGATTAGTGCGAATGAATCGGATTCATAAATTGGGTTTAATTTAAAATCAAGTCTTAATGTATCAATGTGAGAACCAATAATTCTTGCCCCTTCTTTTAAATTTCCTGCACTAAGATCTAGTAGTAAAATATTTTTTTCATGATTAGTTGCGTATATTTTTTTTGTGGTTGGAGTTGCTTCTTTTAAATTAACAAAACCGTTTCTTCTAGCAAGTAATTCTACTGTGTGAACGATTTCTCTTTCTGATTTACTCTTGTCAATAAAATTTCTATATTCTCTTGCTAAAGAAAATGCTTCTTTTTTTTCGTTTTCAAGTAATTCCCAAGCATTCTTTTTTTCTACAAAAAGTTCTTTTTCAAGTTTACTTCTCTCGTCTTTATCTTCTTTTTTTGTTTCTTTCTTCACTTTCGCAACCATGTAATACCACCCAATTCTTTTAACAAAAAGTAATTAATTAAGAGATAAAAAGAATTTAAAACAGCTGTATTTAGTGAAATAAATGATTTTTTTAGTGAATTACTATTAATTTTTAGCAGTTTTTGTGGAACCAAATTTTCTAATTGTTTCTACAAGCATTGGTTTTTTTTCTATTAGTGGATAAATTATGCTCATTCCTTCACTGTAAGCATGGTTCCAAATTCGTTCTTTTTCATATTCATTTGGTGCAGTGTATTCAGTTTTTGCTTTAACCACATCAGCATATACTGATGCAGCTACAATTAAATCGAGTGCACGAAGCCTTGTTATTGTGTTTTCTTTTGTGCTTTCTCCATCCATTTTTTTGTTTAATACTTTTTTTGCTTCTGCTAGAAGGTTTTCTTCAGGATCAAGATTTTTATCAATAAGTTTTTTAGAAACTGCATAAAGTTTTTTCCATCTTCTTCCTCTTTCTGCATGGATAATTTTTGGTACAGTTAGATATTTTTGAATCCACATTCTTGTTTTAATTATTTCTTTTGCATTTGGAACACTTGGGTTTTTTGAAAATGCAATATAAAAATCTCCAAACATTTTTTCCCATAATCTAACTTCAGTTCTGGAATTAAATTCTATTCCTTCTGCTTTTGCTATGGCAAGTATTGTTCCATTATTTCTAAATCCTTCAAGCATGTGATCCGCATTTTCTGAAGCGATTCTATCCAGTAAAATAGCCTGTCTTATTCTTAGTTGTTGTGTGGTCCAACCCAACCTTTTTGCCATTCTTTCAAGTTTTTCCATCCCACGATAACTCATTTTAAAAATTCGCAGATTTATTCCTCTTTTTTCTTTCGCTCTTGTACTAATAACATCCGATTGTTTTTGCCTTCGTTTAGCTTTTTTTGCACTTTCTGGATTAAATTGTGCCTTTCTCCATGCATCAGTAATTGAGAGTGGTCCTTTTAGTGGAATAAATAATCACCTTTTATATAAATTTTTTAAAACAAGCAACTATGCTTGTTTTTTTATCATTGGAAGCCCAGTTTTTTGGTTTTCAACAACTGTATACCCTACTGGCATGTCTATTCCTTCTGCTGGATTCTTTGAAAAGAAAAATAATCTTCCTCTTGAGTGTAAATAATACTTGTTTCCTTTTGAGTTTGTATGTTCATATCCCATTTTAAATCACCAATAAAATAGTGTTTTTCATCCTTTAAAACCCTTATGGAGGGCCGTTTTTCTTTGGCAAAATCCTACCGAATGGTTTATATTTGATTAAATCTTTAATTAATTGAAAGTAAATAATTGTAAATAAAATAGTTAGTGAATTTTTATGGATAGACTTGAGAAAGAGAAAGTTCTTGAAGCAGCTTTATTTATGTCTCCTAAACCTCTTCCTCTTGAAGAGCTTAAAGCGATTGCAGAGATTGATTCAAGGTTACAAACAAAAGCTCTTCTTGATGAATTAATTTATTTTTATAAAACAAGAAAAACAGCGCTTGAAATTGTAGAATCTCCCATAGGGTACCAAATGCGAGTTAAAGAAGATTATGAAGATAAGGTAAAACACTTTGCTCAGGACTCTATGTTTTCAAGAGGGGTAATGAAAACTTTAGCACTAATTGCATACAAACAACCAATAAACCAATCCCTTGTGGTAGCATATAGAAACAACAAGGCATATGATCATCTAAAATTGTTACTTGAAGCTGGGTTCATTAAAAGAGAACCTAAAGGACGAACATTCGCTTTAACCACAACAACAAAATTTATTGAATATTTTGGAAAAGATTTTAATAAAGACAAATCAGTAGTAGCAATTGCTCAAACCTCGACTGATTCAAAATCAACAATAGGTCTTGAAATAAACAAAGTAATGGAAGAAAAAGAGGATGAAGAATAGATTTATTTTTTTTATTTTCAAATCTTTTTTATCAAATTATTTTTAATTAATTTTAAGATTAATTCTAAATTAATTTTTCTTGTGTTGTTCCTTTTTTTTCAAGTGCAACTTCGCATGTTTTCCAAAAAATTCTTGAGAATGGTGGGAGTTTTCCATTTTTTTCAACATATTCTGCCAAGAACTTTTTTGTGTAGGGATCAGCAGGATATCCTGAACCAATACTACCAAATTTTTCAGAGATTTTTTCTATCTCTTTATCTCGAGTGACTTTTGCAATAATACTTGCTGCTCCAACTACAACATATTTGGAATCCGCTTTGTTTTCAGAAACAATAATTATTTTTTGTTTTTCTTTGTTTAAGTATTTTCTAATTCTTTCTTCAAACTTTTTAGGAATAGAGTCAGGACTATCAATAAATATTTTCTCAACTTCACTATCAAGATTGTTTATTAGTTCTGCAATTTTTATCGCTTCAATTTCATTGAGAGAATATTTTGTCATAAGTGAATTAATTTCTTTTGGTTCTAAAATAATTGTTTGATGTTCAAGGGTTTTTTCTTTAACTTGAGAGAGTAAGAATTCTCTTTTTTTTGGTAAGATTTCTTTAGAATCTTTTACTCCAATACTTTTTAGTTCTTTTTCGATTTTGTCCTCAATTACTGCAATGCTAATTACCATTGGTCCAAAACAAGGTCCTCTTCCAGCTTCATCCACTCCTGCGATAATCATTTAATTCACCAGTTTGTACTTGTTATTAACTAAAGGGTTAATGACTTTATAATTTGTGTTGTTTTGTTTTTTAAGAAAAAGATTATTTTACTTCCATTAGTATTTCTTTTATTCTTGGTCTTTGTTTGTCGCATTCTTCGCAAGCATCAAGGGCGTCAAGTGATAGTACTTTTGCTGCTCGTACAGTTTCTAGTTGTTCTATTGGAGCTTCTTTTGCTCTTAGTTCTTCAAAAGCTACTCTTAGTAAATCATAAGCTCTTCTTGTACAAACTCTAGCCATTTGTTGTTGAGGTTCTGTCTCTCTAAATCGTCTATAAGAGTGACACAAGTAACAATTTCTTTTTGCCGTAGCAAATGCTGTCGATATTTCTGAAACCATACAAATTCTAATCATCAAAAAGAATAAAAATCATGCTTTTTTACTAGTTTTGTTTTTTATGGCCCTTGCTGCTATGATTCCAGTTACTGCTGCGCCCACAATGTTTCCTGCAATGCCCGCTCCGTCCCCTGCAACGTAAAGGTTTTTGATGTTAGTTTCTAGTTCTCTATTAGTTAGTAATTTGTTTGAACGAAATTTTACTTCAGGAGCGTAAAGAAAAGTGGAGTCCCCATTTAATCCAGGTAATACTTTGTCAAGCATTTCTATTCCTTCAAGAATATTTTTTGTTATACGGTAAGGCATAGCCATTCCAATATCTCCAGGAACTGCTTCTTTTAAACTTGGTTCAATATGTGCGTGACTAATCCTATCAGGAGTACTTCTTCTTCCTCGTTTTAGATCTTTTAATCTTTGAATAATTGGTTTCCCTCCCCCTAAGAGTGTTGCTCCTTGTGCAATAAAATTAGCATAAGCTCTAGTATTTTCTAAAGGTTCAGTTAGTAGGATTTCTGTTACAAAAGCAAAGTTAGAGTTTTCAGAATCATGGTTTGAATTTGAGTGCCCATTTACACAAACAAAATCCTCATATTGTTCTATTGCGACGTGTCCTTTGGGGCAGGGACAAAATGTTCTAATAACATCATCGTAGGTTGGAGTGTACATTTTGAATACGGTTTCATACATCAAGTCAGCATGCTTTTTTAGAATAGTTGAAGGGAATTCTACTCTCACACCAACTTCAATTTTGTCATACACTTCTTTGAGTGCATATTTTTTTGCAATTGTTTGCATCCATTTGGCATTATATCTTCCAGGGGCACAAATAACATTTTTTCCAATTATTTTTTCTCCATTTTTTAGTATTACTCCTTTCACTATTTGGTTTTCAATAATTAAATCAGCTACCTCTGTTTCTGCAAGTAACTCTGCTCCATTATTTTGAATTTGTTCTTGGAATTTTTGCATTATTGGGGGCAATTTGTCTGAACCAACATGAATTGTTTTTCTTACATAAAGTCTAATATTATTTTTTTGAGCATTTTCTACAAGTTCGTTTGTTTTGTCAACATCTTTTGGATAATATTCTGGAGGGACTCCAAAATCTAAAAGAGTTTTTTCAACTTCTTTAATATATTCACAATATTCTGCTTCGCTATAAAGGTGAAACATTTTTTCATGACTCAGTACTGGAGTAAAGTGTAGTTTTCCGTCAGAAAAAGTTCCTGCCCCTCCAAAACCGTTCATTACATCAGATTTTGTTCGATTTTCTACAAGTTTTCCTTGATCAATTAAAAGAATTTTTAGTTTAGAGTTAGTACTAGCTTCAAGAGCTGCAAACATTCCTGCAGGACCAGCGCCTACAATAATTAGATCATATTCTAAATTATTAAAATTAGTTGATTTTTGAGACATTGAGTTTTCATTCAAAATGTTCCCACTAAATTGTATGCTCGTTTAGGTATAAATACTTTCGTATGGTATCAAAATTATTTTTGATAAAATATTGTGTATTTTGTGAAGAGGGGTTAATGATTTATTTTTATTTTTTTCTCAAAACATAAACAAAAAAAGGATAATCTTTTTTTTGGTAGGGTATTCGTTTAGTTGTTTTTTGTTCTATTTTAAATTCACTTGGAATTTTTATTTCTCTTTCAGAAGTAAATATTAGTAATCCTCCTCTTTTGAGGACTTTGTGAGCTTCTTTAAATGCTTTTGTTAATCCGAATGCTTTTTCAAACCCTAAATTTGAGTGTATTAAATCTACACTATTTCTTGTAGTTGTTTTTGATAAATTTTCTGCATGTGCAATAGTCCACTTAATATTTCTTGTATTGGGGTATCCTTCCCATTCTGGCATATATTTTACTCCTGTCGCAATTATTTCAGCTCTTCCGCCAAGTGTTTCATAAAGTTCTGAAGCAGCTCTTCCAATACCACAACCAATTTCTATAATCTTTGGTTTTGTTGTTTTCTGGGAATTAATATATTTTACTAGATCTACGGGGAAATAATAATTGTGTAATTGTTTTAGTCCTGCTTTAAATGTTACTCCCCAATTTTTTTCAGCATCAATTTTTCTTGCGCTTCTAAGTTCTTCTGCAGAAGCGTATCTAGTGAATGCTTCATTAAATCCTCTTCTTTTTTTCGACAAAGTAAATGCTTTAATTGATCTTTTTAATTTGTCACTTTTTTCTTTAGAATTGAGTAAGCTTTTTGATTCTTTTTTTAATATTTTTATTTGGTTAGCCATTAGTTGTCTTGAGATTGCTTCTTGAGAGGTTTTTGTTTTTTTTAAAGAATTTTTATAAGCTAATAGTCTTGATTTTACTATTTCTGGTTGATCAATTTTTTGTGTTGCTAAGTGGTGTGCGAATCTTTTTCTCACATTAGTTAAATTAATTCTCATAAATACTTTTGTGGGCTTGGGGTATTTAATTTTATGTAATTTGAAATTTTATTTTGCGTTCGCATAATTTGAGATGGTATTTAATTGAACAATTTCTTCTAAATTTGGTAAGTTAAAAGAGGTTCCTTTTGAAGAGTAATACTTGTCAACTAAGTCGTATAATTTTAGTATTGCTTTTTTTTGATTTGGTTTTAGATTTTTGAAAATAAAAATTGCTTGTTCACGTGGGATTTTGTTTTTTGATAAAATAATGTTTATTGTGTTTGGCGAAATTTTTTGAGAAGAAAGTAATTGTTGAGCGGTTTTTTTATTTAATAAAGAAGCGGTTGGTTTTTTTGTTTTTATTTTTTTTTGAAGCGGAATTATTCTTGCTTGATTTTTTCTTATTGGCATAATTATATTTGTGTGAAGGTTGTATTTATTGTTTTAGTTGATTGAACATTTTTCTAAAAAAAGAATATTGTGTGAGAATGTTCCTCACACAATAATTAAATTATTTTTTATTTTGTTTAAGCTGCTACGTCGATGTTTAGTCTTTTCTTTAGTTCTCTGTATCTGTTTCTTATTGTTACTTCTGTTACACCTGCAACGTTTGCAACTTCTTTTTGTGTTCTTCTTTCTCCTTTCAAAAGTCCAGCAATGTAAACCGCAGCTGCAGCTACACCAGTTGGTCCTCTTCCTGATATTAGACCTTTCTTGATTGCGTCTTCAAGTATTCTTCTTCCTTCTTCTTGAACTTCTCCGCTCAAATTTAATTCAGAAGCGAATCTTGGGATGTAGTGAATTGGGTTTGTTAGCGGAACTTCTAAGTTTAGTTCTCTAACTAAAAATCTGTAAGTTCTCCCAATTTCTTTTTTAGTTAACCCACTTGCTTCTGCCATTTCGTTTAAAGTTCTAGGCACGTGGTAAGTTCTACACACTGTATAGAGTACTGCTGCAACAACTGCTTCTATTAATCTTCCTCTGATTAATCCTTTTTTTACAGTTTTTCTATAAAGTAATGCTGCTGCTTCTACAAGTGTTTCTGGGATGTTTAAGTAGGATGCAACTCTTCTCATTTCTGTTAAAGCAATTGAGAGGTTTCTTTGCATTGAACTTGATACACTTGCTCTTTTGTGCCATTTAATTAATCGGTACATTTGTGCTCTTCCTTTACTTGAGAGCTTGTTTCCTCTAAGGTCGGTTCCTCTTCTGTCAATCATTGTAACTAAACCTTTGTTTAGTTTAGTGTATTTCATTGGTGATCCTCCTCTTGCAGAGTCCTCATCACCTTGGTCGAATGAACGCCATTCTTTTCCTGAATCAAACATTTCTTCTTCAGATACAATTAGTCCACAATCCATGCAAACAGCTTCTCCTTTTGCATGATCAATTCTAATTCTTTCACTTCCACATTCTTGACATTTTCGAGCCAATAAACCACCCTTTATTTAAAAAACCGATCCGAAAAAATAATAGCTAGAACCAGTTGAATATATAAGCCCCTCTTGGGAAGCTTTATAAATCTTCTCCAAAAACAGCTCCTTTAAAAAGCCCTAAATAGAATGCTTTTATTTGATTATTTGAAAGGTTTTATTTGCTTTTTTTGAAGTTTTTTAGAATTTTTTATAGTTGCTGTTTGTAGAAATGTTTTTTTTATTCTGCTAGTATTGCGTTTATGTTTCCGTTTTGTCCTGGTCTACTTGTTACTTTTGCTAATTTTTCAGTGCTTCCAGATTTTACTCTAACAAGAGCTCCTTTTGTACTGATATTTGATCTAGCAAATAATCTATTAGCATTATTTTCTTTTACTGCAATGATTTCCATTTTTTGTA
>CAZJVN010000026.1:0-1068 GCA_964549775.1 uncultured archaeon
CCTTCTTTTGCCATTATTACAAACAAGAAATAAATTAGGTCACTACACTCCCAAATTAATTCTTCTCTGTTTTTTGCAGTAATTACTTCTGCGGATTCCTCTACAAGTTTTCGTTTCAGTAACAACTCATCTTCAAATAATTTCTTTGTGTAAGAACATTCTTGAGTACTTATTTTTCTTGAAGCTATTTTGTTGTATAACTCTTGAAGAGAAAAGTTTTCTTTGTCACCAAAACAACTATAGGTTCCTTTATGACATGCACCGCTTCCTTTTTGTGAAACAATGAAAAGAAGCGCATCATTATCACAATCTTTTTTTATTTTAATTATTTCTTGAACATTGTTTGAAGTAGCTCCTTTCATGCACACTGCTTTTCTTTGCCTGCTGTAGGTCCAAACTTTTTTTGTTTTAATACTTTGTTCTAAACTTTTTTTACTAGAATACACAAGAGAAAGCACAGTTCCATTTTCTTCTTGAATTATTGTAGGGACTAAATTCCCCATTTTTTCAAAATCAATTTTACTAGTGTTAATCATTTTTTCACCCCCAAAAGAACAATGTTTGATTCCACAATTTTGTCGATTATTTCTAATCCTGCATTTTTTGCTGATTTTCCTGAATAAACAATATCTATTACAAAATCAGCAATTTTTTTTTCAAATGCAGTTTCAGTTGATCCGTTAAGGTAGAGTTTATTTTTTGGTTGAATTGTTTTTGAAAAATATCTTTCTGCCAAAAAAGAGTATTTTTTGTTTATTGCTACAGTGCTTTTCTTAGTTAGTTGGTTTTTACCTAAAAGACAGAGGGTAGGTTTTTCAAATAAAGCAGTTTTATCAATCCAAGGGATTTTTTTGAGTGAATTAATCTTGCTTTGAGAGTTTTTGTATTGATACTCTAAAAAAAGATCCTCTCCAGTAAGGCCAATACAAGTTGTTCCAGTTTTAGTTATTTCTTCGACAAAAAATGGAACATCTTCTGCTCTAACAATTATTTTGCTGTTAGGTAATGTTTCTAATTGTTCTCTGTATTTTTCAAGTCCTGAGTTTTTTGGAAGAACTAGTAAACAAT
>CAZJVN010000026.1:1168-13182 GCA_964549775.1 uncultured archaeon
AATTGTTCTCTGTATTTTTCAAGTCCTGAGTTTTTTGGAAGAACTAGTAAACAATCTTTTGTAATTATAGAATTATTAAGATTTGAAAGGTTAAGGTTTGTGATGGGCGCAAGACACCTTAGTTTGTTCTAGTTGTAGTTCTCTTACATTTTTCATACCATCATCTCCTTAAAAATAATTTAATCTTTTTTTATTTCTCCAAGAACTTTTTGATTTCTTCAGAATTAATTCTGACAAGTTCTTGTTTTCCAGTTTTTAGGTTTTTGATTGTAATTTTGTTTTCTTTAAGTTCATTTTCTCCAATTATTCCAACAAAATTGTATCCTTTACTTTCTGCATATTCAATATTTTTGCTAATGTTCTTTCCAACAAGGTCAATTTCGTTATTTATTTTTTCATTTCTTAATTTTTGAGAAATTTTAAAAAGCTCGGTTTTTGTTACTCCTTCTCCGATTCCACAAATAAACAATCCTTCTAAGTTTTGTTTTGCTCCGTTTTCTTTTAAATAATCAAAAATTCTACTAACTCCAAGTCCCACTCCAACTGCTGGAGTGTCAGTACCACCATAAGTTGAAACTAACTTATCAAATCTTCCTCCTCCACCAACGCTGGGTCCATTGTCTAGTTTTATTTCAAAAACAATTCCTGTATAATACTCAAATCCTCTTGCAAGTTTTGAATCAAATTCTACAAAATCTAAATTATTTTCTTTTAAGAGTTTTTTAAAATCTAAAATCTCTTTTACTCCTAAAGATTGTCCAACAATTTGAGTTATTGTGTCAAGATTATTTTTTTCAATTATTTCAATTACTTTTGGGTCAATTCCTTTTTCTTCAAGCATTTCTGTGATTCCTTTTTTATCAACTTTATCCATTTTGTCAAGTATTCTCATGGCTTCAATTTCTTTCCCTTTAGCATATACTCCTAAAATGTCATTTAATAATTTTCTTGAATTAAAAACTACTTTTGGTTTTAATTTCAAAGAAGAAAAACAATCTTTTATTACTTGCATTACTTCAAGTTCTGCTTCAAGTCCCTTTACTCCTAAAATATCAATGTCAGCTTGGTAGAATGCTCTGTATCTTTTTGCTTGAGGTCTATCATATCTATATACTTCTCCAATTTGGTATCTTTTGAAAGGTAGTTTTAGTTGTTCATTTGCTGCAACACGTGCAAGTGACGCAGTGAATTCAAAACGTAGGGCAAGCTCTCGATCTCCCTTATCTTTAAAGTAATAAATTTCTTCTTTAATTGCTTCTCCAACAGCGCCCTTGACTTTGAATAATTCAAAACTTTCAACAGCGGGAGTGTATAATGGTAAGTAACCGTAACTAGTAAATACAGTTTTAAAATTAGTTTCAATATTTTCTTGTAGAAGAGCATCTTGCCCTATAAGATCTCTCATCCCTCTAACTGTTTGTATCCCCATAAAATCACAATTTAAAAAATGAAAAAGGCCGCGACTGAGAGTCGAACTCAGGTCCATCGGACCACAACCGATGATTCTAAACCACTAAACTATCGCAGCCATTCCTGTTTAATTCATTATTCCCTCCAAAAGCTTTGCTTTAGAGTAATTATAGTAAGTATTAGTTAGTAAAGGAATCCTTAAAAAACTTGCAAAATTTAAAAGATTAGCAAAAATAGAAAAAGTTATTGAAATTAAAAGAGTGTTCTTACAACTATTACAAAAAGGCACCGAACGGGTGATGAAGTAAATCCCTTCTACTAGTCATAATATAATCCCTGTAAGAGTAATATTTAAAGGTATCGGGTTTATTGAAAAAAGCAATTAGGTGGATATTATTTTTCACCATAAATAATTAGGGTTGGAGAGTATTTTGTTTCGTCAATCCAGTCAGCTTTTTCAGTGGTTGGTCTTATTTCTTTAACCACAATATTTTTGTACCCTGTCTTTGTAAACATTTTTACATAATCTTCTTTGCTAAAATAATAATCAATTCCTTTAATTGGTCTAATTGATTTTAGTACCAAACTTACTGCGCTCCCTGATTTTAGTGGAGTAATTTTATCACATTTCCAAGAAATTGATTCTTTTCCATTAAATCTTTCCCAGTTAACGTTGAGTGCAAACATTTTTCCTCCTTTTTTTAGTTTTTTGTGAATTGATTTTAGTATCTCTTCAATCTCTTTTTTTGTTGGTAATGCGCACAGACAATAATTTGAAGAAGCAAAATCAAGTGAGTTGTCTTTAATCTTATCTAATTTTGCACTTTCTATTTGTATATAATTGATTTCTTTTGGACCCGTTTTTTTAGCAAGATCAACCATTTCTCTTAACACATCAACGCCAGTTACATTCGCTTTAAGTTCGTTTAATTTTCGACTAAACTTTCCGTCCCCACAACCATAATCAAGAATATTTTTATCTTTAATTTCTCCCATTAATTCAATTACTTTGTTGTATCCAAGTAACCAATCAGTAATCGCTTGTTTTCCATAGACTTCGAATCCTTCAGCATTAAATTTTTCCATAATAAGAATTTTGTAAGTTTATCTTAAAAATAGATTTTTTTTTAATAAAATAGTGCCCCCACCGAGAATCGAACTCGGGTCTTTAGCTCCGCAAGCTAATATGTTAATCCACTGCACCATAGAGGCGAAAAAAAAAGAGTTTATTCTCCAAGAACAATTGTTTTGTCTTCTAAAATAAGTAAACTTTTTTCTACTTGGGTAATTATTGTTTTACTTTCTTTGAGTCCAGAATGCATTTCAAGACAGCCCGCTTTCATTAGTTCTCGTAAACCAAAAGTAAAGTTTAATTCAGTTAATTTTGTTTCCTTTCTTAACCATCTTTCAGCAAAAGGTAAACCGTTGTACTTTTCGCATTGTTTTAGTATCTCTCGAGCGTAAGCATTTCTTACTCCAGTAGTTTTTTTTAGAGAAAATATTTCAACAGTTTGAGCTTCACTAACACGTCCTTTTCCAGTTGAAGAAAAAGGCTCAATTGCAATTGCTCCTTCTTCTAAATTGTCACTACTTCCTTTACTGTGATTAGGAATACTTGGAGCTGCGTGAATATCATATTTTCCAAGTCCATGCCCGCCCAAATTGTATACTGGGTTAAATCCTTTTTCTTTTAATGTAGCTTCAATTGTTGCTCCAATTTTTTCAATTGGTTTATTGTATTCAGAAACACTTATTGCATTACTTAATGCAAGTTCGTTTGCTTCAATTTGTTTTGCAAACTTGTTGTCTAAGTTAATTGTAATTGCTCCGTCACAAATGTACCCATCTACTTCCACTCCAATATCAACTTTTAGTACATCGCTTTCTTTTAGTAAATAAATGTCATTGTATTTTGGAGTAAAGTGAGCTGCCTCTTCGTTAATGCTTAAATTAATTGGAAAAGCATCTCCCGCTCCGCTTTCTTTTACAAGCGCTTCAACTTCCATGGCAAGTTCAAGTAAAGATTTTCCTTCCTTACACTTTTTTTGAGAGAATGCAATAGCTGATTTCCAAACCGAACCGGCTTTTTCATATTTCTTAATAATCTCTGAATCCATAAATAAAACCTTAAAAGTAAAGATTATAATTCTCTTTATTTAATTTTTTTAACCCCATTGTGCAAGACCTGACTGTTTTCCTCCAGCAATTAGATCTTCTCTTGTGTATCCCAGTTCTAACATTATTTTAATTACTGCTGGGAGTACTTGATTTTCAATATAATATTCAGAATCATAATCTCCTTCATTCACATATTCTTCAAGTTCTGCTTTGTCAGAAATGCTGGATTTGTCTTTTTTTGGTTTTGTAATAATAAAACTAAGCATGTTCCCAACACCAAGATCTTTTCCTCGTGAGATAGCTTTAATTGCAGCAGCCACGTGTGGTCCGATTGCAGTGTATTGCTCAGGTTTTCGCTGAAGCATGGTCATAATAGTTAATTCACTTTTTTTTACTTTACCCTCTTTAAGTTCTTTAATTATCTTTCTAACATACTCTACAGGTTCTTTAGTTTTACCTTCGTTAAGTACAAGTTCAATTACTTTACGTTGAGTTTCTTTAGCAATATTACACCAATCTCTTCTCACATATTCAAATCCAACAATTTTGAGGTTCCCGTTTTTGTCAATGAGCGCGTATCTTTTTTTAGCAGCGCCCCCCTCTTTTTTTGTAACAAAGATTCCTCTTTTGTAAAATCCATCAAACTCAAGTTCCATTCCCTCAGGAAGTTTTGAATTTATTTTATCAAGGAAAATAAAAACATCGCTCTCATTTTGTCCCACAAATTGTAAGAAGATTGAATCGGTGTCAGAGTAAAGAGTATTGTATCCTGCGTCTTCTGCATTTTTTAGTGTTTTTTGAATATACTCTCTTCCTAGTGCAGTAGTAGCGCTAGCGCACTCTCGAGAGTACCATCTTGCACGAGGATAAGCTAAGTATCCATAAACAGAATTTAGCACAATTTTTAGCGCCCATTGTTTTGCAAATAAAGATTTGTCATCAATTCCTTTCTTTTTCTTTTCCTTATATTGCTTTTTTAGCACCAATCTTTTTTTTAGTAGAGTTTCTAAAATTTCAGGAAACAACCCTTTCTTTTTCAAACAAAACCAAGTACCATCAGGATTAGTGTTTTGTTTTTTACAATCCTCATGTTCACAATTTAATGTATCGGGAGAAATGTTGTGACTAATAATAATGCTAGGATAAAGCGAAGCAAAGTCAAGTACAGCAATATTTTCGTGTAACCCTGCAGTTGGTTCTTTTACATAAGCTCCCTTAATTGGGTTCATACTTCTTTGTTTAACCGCGTCCTCTCTAGGTTTATTTGGGGCGATAATTTCTCTTTGATGAGATTCTTTAAGCAATAAATTTTCCACCATTTGAGAGGTAGTGTCTCTTGTAGTATCAAAAAGAGTTTGCGAAGTTAATTTTGATAGTTCCATAAAAAGTGGTAAAAATTCTTCTGCGATATGAAGTGCAGTTTCTGAATCTTTTAAATTATAATCAACCACTCTTTCTACTTTTTCTTCATCCTTACTTTCATAAGCTTCATTAATTTCAAGAGGGAATACTTTTTCTTTTTTTATCCCAAAAACTTTTTCTGAAACAGTTTCAATATCAAGTTTAACAGTATTAACTGCCCCAGTTCTTTGCATAAATTGCATTATCTGAAAAGAATCAATGTGTTGTACTCCGCTTAATTTTGCAGCATTATCAAGTCCGTTTCTAATCATTTTTATTTCTTCATTATTTATTTTAAATTCAAGTTCGTTTTTCTTTGCCCTAATTTTTGTATAAGGAAAATCAAAATTGTCCCCATTATAAGTTACAATCATGTCAGCATCATTAAGCTCAGTTGTAAGTTCTTGAATAATTTCTTTTTCACTCTCAAAAAGCTCTAGCCCTTTTATTTCACAAGTATTGTAAGAGAGCACTCTTGTTTTTTTCTCTTTTTTATCATTTATTTTATTTTTAACTATGCTAATGAAAGTGATGGGTTCTGCCCCAATTTCAAACTTTTTTCCAACCCAAGTTTCAAGATCATAAGAAACAATTTTGGGTTCAATGTGGCTAGTTTCTTTTTCAATAGGGTTAATTGAAATTATTTCCTTATTTTCATTAAGTTCCACTTCAATAAATCCGCTAGGTTGTAACCTTTTATCTAATAAGTATCTTTTTGCAAAAGGAATATCATACTCAAACTTTTCTGTCCTTAATTCGCTTAAATATTTTCTTGCTTGAATTAGTTCACTAACTAAATTAAAACTGATTTTCAAAAATCCTTTTTCTTTAGTTTTATTTTCAATAGAATTATTTACTGATTTTGTCAAATTACTTATTTCCACTTTTTGTGCTTTAAATTTTTCTTCCTCTCCAAAGACAAATTTTTCAAAAAACTCTTTTTTTTGTTCTAATTGCTCCATTTCGCAAGAAACATATAAATAAGGACTAAAATTATTGTCAATTATCCAATACCTTGTTGTTCCATCATTAATGAATAATTTAATAGTTGATTTTTTGTTAATTTCTTGATAACTTGAATCTAGTAATAATGCAGTAATTTTGTTAGTTTTATTTTTGTTCTTTTTTTCTAGGCTCATAACAATAATTTTATAAGTACCAATTGCCTTTTAATAGTATAAAGTTTTATAATTTTTATACACAAAATATGTTTTTGGTGAATTTATGCCTAGACCGGACCGATCAAATACTAACGCAAGACCACAAGGAATGCCGCAAGCTCCCATGCAAGGACAATCTTCAGGTGCTCCTCAAAGACCTCAACAAGGAAGCGTTCCACTAACTGGTGGAATTGCAGCTGATATTCGCGCACTAAATTCAAGTCTTTTACTAATTACTCAAAAAATAAAGTACATTGTTCGTAATGAAAAAATTCTTGGAAGAAACTTAATTGTTTTGAACAAAAAAATCAAAACTCTTGAAGACAAAATTAATCTAAATGCTTCAATAGAACAACAAGGGGGCGGAGCGAGCGGAGAAGAACAAAAACTTTTACAACAAAAAGTAGCTCTCCTTGAAGCACAAATAGATGACTTAAGAACAAGAGCTGCTTTTAAGGAAGAACTAAAAGAAGTAAAGTACATTATCAACTCAATTAACCCTTTAGAATTTGCAACACTCTCACAAGTTCGAGAACTAATTGATAAAAGATTAGAAGAAAAAATGAAAAAATAAGGTCTTAACTCTTTTTTGCAGTATTTTTTTAATAACTTTTTTAGTAAATTATTTTTTAATAGATTTTTAATAACTTTTTCAATAAGTTGGATTTCCGCTCAAACTTGGTCTTAAGTATAATCTATAGCTTGGTTTTCCTCTTGTAGTTATTGCAATATCATTGTCTTTTATTACACTGATTTTTGTAGTAAGGTTTGCTTCAATATCTTCAGGAATTATTGTCGATCCTGCAATTATTATTCCAAATCCTTCTGTTTCCAAATTGTTAATTAATTCTGTTGTTTGTTTTCCTCTAAACAATTGGTTCGTTTTTGTTAAAATTAAAGCAATTTCTGGAATTGATTCATCTTTTACTGATCTTGCGAGGTATTTCATAGTGGTTTGAGTAAATACTAATTCTTCATTAGAATTTAGTTTACTTGTATCAATTATAGTTGCTCTCCCAAGTGTGCCGGGCCATTTTTTTACTAACTCTTGAAGTTCAATATTTTTTCCAAACAATTCACCGAACTTTGTGTTTATTATCAAAAGTACTCTTTCTGCTTTAAGTTTTTGGAAATCATTAAGCTTTTTAGCATTAAGCAAATTCGCGATTAAATGCATTGGATTATCAAATTCAGTACTTTCGCAAAGATCAATTAATCCTTTTTCTAACTCCTCATCAAAAGAACCAATAGTGTCCAACAATAAGTGTATTTCTGCATCTTTCATTGACACTTTCATATTCTCTTTTGCTATTATTTTTTTTACAGGAAAACCTGAGGGTTCATATTCTACTAATTGTTCTTTTAATTTTTGATCATTTTTTGAGGCAGCCGCAAGTCCTTCAAAATAGTGTGTCGAGTCAAACAAAATTACTTGTTTTCCTTCAAGTAATAAATTTTCAGCTATAATGTAGGCACAATATTGTATTTGTTTTTCTTTTTCACCAGTAATGCTTGTTCGGTATAGGTTTCTTGTTTTCTCCATTGCTATTTCTCGATTTTTTGTTAAACCTAGTTGTATTTTTGTTTGTTTTTCTTCTTCCAGTCCTTCCCTTATATTAATTTTAGTTAACCCACTAGTTCTTTTTGGGGAAAGGAGCACTTTCATTACAAAAGGATCTCCTATGATTTGGAAGTAATCTTTTATTGAAACCTCATCAAGTTCTTTTAGTTCAATTGAAGAGGTTCTTGCAAGATCAATAACCATTCTAATACTTTCAATATTTTTTTGCAAACCATAGTCAAGAGTTTTTAGATAATCTTCTTGATTAAAATCAACATAAGTTGGTTCAAAAGTTAGGAAAAACACTTTTTGGGTTTTTTCAGAATTGTTTTTTACTACAGCCATACTTGGTTTTGGAAGAGTATTAACAAAAGATTCTATCTGTCCTCTGGCAACAAGTGCTTTATATCCTTCAACAATTGCTCCGACTTTTTTGTCCCCAATTAACTCATAAATAAAAACTAGATAAATATGTTCTTGGTTAGTAATGATTTCTACCTCATGTCCGTATGCTTTTCCAACAAAAATTTGTTCCCATGGACCAAAATCAATTTTAAAATCAACCAAACAAAAACACCCTAAGATTATAGTAAAGATTATACCCTTAATTTATCTACTCTTTGTTATTATCTTTATCATTATTAAGATTTTTCTACTATTAAAACAATTTGTTTCTCTTTTAAAAAACAACTTTTACTAAAAAGCGATAATTTAAATACAAATAATTCGTAATAAGTATGATAATTATGGTGAATGAACAAATAATTTTGGATACAGTAAAAAGAATGATGGATTCAGGAATTGATGATTCTACAATTACTTCCACTCTAAAAGACATTGGTTTAACTGAACAAGAAGCAAGTAATTACATTTCAAAAATAAAACAAACCTCTGAAAACACTTCACAAAATAGTGAAGAGCAAAATGATTCTGAGTCAAGAAGCGAGTTAATTCAAAATGAGATAGAATCCCAAGCTCAAAAAGACGAACTAAATGATACAACCACTTATAACATGCTAAACATGCATGAACAAAAAATTGATGAAGTGGCTTCAAAAATTGATGAAGTAAAATTAGCAGTTAACTCTTCAAAACCAGTAATGGATGCTTCAATTTCAACAAAACTAGTTGAACTTCAAACAAAACTTGACGACGTTTCTGCACAAACAAAAGCTACTCTTGAAGTAATGAAAGATGTGCTTGAACTAAATAGAAAAATATTAACAGAACTTGAGTCAAAGAAATAAAATTATTCTTGATTTGTTTTTTGTTTTTCAAAAGTTTTTACTTAAATACTTTTATTTGAATATTTTGTCAAGCTCGCTTAAGAAGTTTTTTGCCATGCTTGGGGTTTTGTGTAATATTGGTTTGTAATTGATTTGCGTTTTTTGATCTAAAAGTTCTGCACTCTTTTTTGAAGCGAGGGCAGAGTATTCTTTTAATTTATCTTCAGGGTAATAAGCATCAATTTTGTTTGCTTCTTCTTTTCCTTTCTTTAACCAATTCCATAAAGGATCAAGCATAACAATTATTGTTGCTATCAAAAATAGTGGACCTAAAATCCCAGCTCCTACGCTATAAAAAAAAATAGTTAGTAAGAATAATGTAAAAGCTGCGTATTCGTTCATTCACTCACTTTTTTAAAAATCAATTAATTTTGGTTTTTGATGTAATTTACATCATCCCGCCCATTCCTCCCATTCCGCCGCCACCAAGTAGGCCAGCGTATGGATCAGCAGGTGCTTCTTCTTTTCCTAACCCTAACAAGTACCCTAAAACAATTAAACCTAGTACTCCAATGAACCAAAAATCTTTCATTCCGATTCCGTTAATAAAATAAAATACAAATAAAGAAACAAGCATTAGAATACTTGCTTTAACATCGTTTGATGCAACAATTAGAATTAGAGTGGCTCCAATAGCCATCCAACTCTCTCCAAAACCAATAGCGAGAGCAATTATGGTAATTGAAATTAAGTAATTCATTAGGTCCATAAAATCAAATCCATAAAAAACAAATTCACTAAATATTAAATATACAATTAAATTTATTAAAAATTAACACTCACTTTTTTTTGAACAAATTTTACTTTGGTTTTGGTACTCTTTCTAAAATATCTTTACCAAATGTTGCAAGTAAGAATAAGATTAATGGTAACCATACAAGGTCTTGGTATAAGAAAAATATTAGGTAAAATACTATCCCTGCTATTACTAAACCGTATTTTGTTCCTAATTGTTTTTTTCCCCAATTATATAACCATAAAAAGTAGATTATGAATAGTACTAAAGCGAGTGAACTAAAAATATCTTCTCCGCTTAGTGCTGCAAACAAATCAATAGCCATAACAAATTTCACTTTTTATATCTCTAATATTCTCTATAATATTCTTGTTTTCCATTAAATAAAAACCTTCTGCTTTTCATCTTTTTGTTATAATTTTGTAATATTTTTTTAGTGGTGTTGTGGAATGATTTTACTAGATCCCCAAACAATTATTCCAAAGAAACCCATTCCCATTAGTGTAAGTCCCCACCAACCCATTGCTCCGATAAAACCCCATTTGAATACTAAAAAGTAAATTAGTATCCCTGAAACAATTATGCTAATTGTTCCCGGACCCAAATACCCTCTAACAGTAGTGAATATGCTAATAACTAAAATAATTTTTACTAAAATATCTATTGGGGGAAAAACCGCCATTGCTATTGGAAGGATTACTACTAGTAATATCATTAATAGTATTACCATTGGTATTAGTGGTAGAAATTGTAAAAACCCTTTTTGCATAAAAATAAAACCTTCTCTTTTAATTTAAATTTATCTCTCTATTAAATATTCAAAAATATTTTGTAATTATTATCATTTTTTATTTTTGATTATTTTTTTTTATTCATAATTATTCTTTAATTTGTAATTATCTTTTTAGTAGTGGAAAACCTCCTTGTCTTCCTACAAAGTCTTTTCCACTCCCAACCGGTTCTCCCATTCCTGGAGCTTTTGGTGCGGGGCCGGGAGTAATAAACATGAAGTCAATAATAACTGAAACAAGTCCTGAAATTAATAAAATGTATAAAATGTAGAGTGAACCAAATATTGCAAAGTAATCAAATATTACTAGCCAAGAGATTAGTGCGAAAACAAATAAACCTAAAGGGCCTTTTCCTATGTGGTTCATTATGTAAGAAAAAATAGCCATGAGTACAAATATTTTTAGAACAAAAGTCATGTCTCCAAACAAATCTCCAATAAACAAAATGTTTGGTAGAATGTTTAGTAATGGATTTAGGTTTGTTAACAAATTTAAAATCATGACAAATATAGGAAAGGGTAGTATAAATATTTATTGCCCTATAAGTGCTAATTCTTGGTCTTCTAAACCGTAACTTGTTCCAGCAGTATTTGCTAGAGTTCTTAAGTTCCACCAGAACAACATGTTTGACCCGTCATTACTCACACAAACACTTTCTTCTGCAACCATGTTGAATAAGTCTTGTAGGGTGCTAAAAGTTGAATTACTTAATTGATTGTTGTGTTCCATCCCTTGTATTCCAATTAATTGTTGTGTTGGGCTGAATGAACTTGAGTTTGGTGTCCAAAATGTGGTTGTTCCTTCTGCTGATTCTATTATATAACTTTTTTCTGCAGGGGTAAAGAAAATTGTTTTTAGGTACAAGTTTCCGTTCTGTGTAGCGTCATCCCAACGGAATCCATAATCTCCACTATCAAGTCTTGAATCTGGACTATCATTGTAAACATCAATTGCGCTTGAACCGTAAAAGTCTTTACTCTTAGCTGCGCCTGTCCAGTAATTTAAATTTCCTCCAACATTTATTGCTTGGTAATTTTCAAGAACATTAAACTTTGCTTCTCCACTAGTTCCGTTTAATGATTTTTTCATAATTACTGGAGTTGCATAATTTGGTATGAAATTTATTGTTGCTTCATAATCGTCATAACTTACGCTAGCAAGTTGTCCTCTTGTTCCAAGTGTTGAATTTACATTAATGAATTTTGCTTCATTCTTTGTATCCACACTAACCACTCCGTTTCCTGCAATATTTTCAAAAGTAATTACGTCATTTAATACTCCAGCTCCTGTTATTTGTATTTCTTTATCTTTTCCTTCTGTTAAATTTTTGTAAACCGCTCCGTAACCATTTCTTCCACTCTTTTCTCCAACCATTCCGTCAAATGGAATATAATAAAATGGAGAGGACTCTACTGGGTTTCTTACAGAGAGTAGAGATACTTCTACATCTGCATTAGAGTCAAGTATGCTCATTGTTTCTCCAAAGTCAATATAGAACCAAGCGTCATAAAGCCCTGCTTCAAATTCAAAGTCTCCAGAAAATCTTTTACT
>CAZJVN010000027.1:0-12898 GCA_964549775.1 uncultured archaeon
GAGAACTACAATTAACAACAGTTAAAGAAATTAGAAAAAGAAAAGGAATGCCAGAAGAAATGAAAAATTGGCAATTCTTCCTAGAATAAACAAACTAATAAATAAAAGTAGAATCCTTTTTGGATTCTATTTTTTTCTTTTTTTTAAAACCTCAAAACCATTATATATTCCATAATCAACAATCTGTTTACATGTACAGACCAATTGGTTCAAAGAGAGTTGCCCCTACAAAAATAAAACAATTCTGGACAGATTTTGACGCTGGAAAAAAAGAGCACGGACAAGTCGTAATAAAAAAAGATGGGACAAAAAGAATAAAACCAAGACCACCTTATTTTCATGTTGATTCTCCTTGGAAAAGAAAACCTGTAACAGTAACTCAAGGGGTGCTTGGAACAGTTAGAACCTTTGTATCCACTGATAGTTTACGAATGTTTGTAAATAGAGTAAATAGGACTAATAAATTAGCAAAAATGCGATTTCAACATTTTATTTTTCAACCAACTGAAATTTTAGCAATTGATAGAAAAAATTTAAGAATTCTTGAAAGAGGATACCCTGCAACAGCATTAGATAATGCAATAAATCTAAAATCAAAAAGTGCAGATACAAGATATAGTTGGATTTTGAAAAGAAAACTAAGAGGGTTATCAGAAAATAAACTTCAACAAGTTAAAATAGCTATAGAAAATGGCTACACCGAATATCGAATAGCATTAATGAGAGAAAATATAATGACAGACTTTCAATCCCCAAACATTTTAGTAACTGATTTTAATCTAAAAACTATGAAACCAACTTTAGCTCAAATTGATCATGGCGGAAGTAGACAAATTTGGTAAAAGCATTTTTTAACAAAAAATCTATTTATTATTCTTACCCTAATTATTCTTTATTATGATTCCAAACAATTTGAAGGATCTTGTTACTTTTGTTCCTAACAAGGAAGAACCAATTCATGATTGGTTTTACTATAAAGAGGGTTACTCAAAAGAACTTGTAGAGTGGCTCATTAAAGAATACAAACTCGAGGGACCGATTTATGATCCTTTTGCAGGGGTTGGAACTACCCTTCTTGTTGCAAAAAATTTAGGAATAAAATCTATTGGAACTGATGTTAGTCCATTAACTTCTTTTATTTGCAATGTTAAAACAAGAAATTATGATACAAGTATTTTGAAAGCAGAGCTTAATGAACTTGCAAAACTAAAACCAACAATGATTGGAAAGTACCCTAACAAAAAAGTTAGAGAATTGTTTCGTGCAGAAAATTTGGATGACATTTATTATTACCACCAAAAATTATTTGAAATTAAAGACGAAAAAGTTAGAGACTTATTTTTACTCGCATTAATTGATACCACTGGAAGAGTTGCAAACGTAATCAAAACTGGTGGAAGTTTAAAAAAAGTAAAAAAACATCACATGGATGTAAAAAAACTTTTTTTAGGAAAAATAAAAAGAATGATACTTGATATTGAAAGAGTGGAAAACAAAAGAAAACAGACATCTCAAAATATTGGACAAAATATTGAAGCTATTGAACCTACAATTTACAACGAAGATGCGCGTACATTAAAGCTTGAAGAAAATTCTATTGGATGTATGATTACTTCTCCACCATATTTGAATAAAATTGAGTACACTTCTGTTTACAAAATGGAACTTAATTTATTTTTTAACGAACAGGAAACTAGACTTCGTTCTTATGTTGGGGATATTCCTACTGTTGAAGCTGGAGAGTACGCTGGACTTCCAGATATTGCTATTGCTTATTTTCAAGATATGAAAAAGGTTCTTGAAAATATTTATTTTTGTCTTAAACCTAAAGGAAAAGCTTTCATTATTGTTGCAGGCGGATGCTTGCCTGATAAAACAATTGACTCTGAAATAATAATTGCGGAGGACGCAAAAAAAGTTGGATTTACTTTAATTGACATTATCACTGCAAGAGAAGTTGCTTGCGTAACAAATAGAACACAACACATAGGCAGAGTAAGAGAAGTAATAATTGTATTGGAAAAATAATTCATTAAAAAACAATTATCCAAAGTATTGTTTCATTGCTTCAACTTGGTCAACGTTCCAATTTTTTTTAAAATCAACTTCACTTTCTCTTTTTGCAATTTCTTCCCCTATTTTAATTAAGTATTCTGGAAAATTTGGGTGACCAACATACTTTTGGTACCACCAATTCATTTCCCCGTTTTTAAATTTTGTATAAGTTACTCCTCTAATTGGTAACCATGCCCCTGGTTTTTTACTATTCGCTCCTGTGCTTTTATAAAAAAATTGTCCTTTTCCGAAAGGAAAAATAACCATTACAACTGGTCTACTTAATCCTTCAAAAGCAATTCCATTTTTAAATAAAGAAAAATTTTGAACTCTTCCATTAACAGGAACTGAAAATTTAATTTGTTTTTCAAGCATTTCTTTTGAAAAAGGAATTTCTCTTAATCTTTCTAAATATCTTTTTCTTACTCTTGCAAGTCTTATTGCACGAGTCGGAGTCATTTTTCCATTTACAATAGAACGATTATACAATAAATCATATTTTTTGTTGTGAGAAATTAATCCTTGAGCATCCCCTTCTTTTATTTTTGAAAGAACTCTTCCTTTCACAACTACGCCCGGGCTCATCAAATAACTTGGGTTCTAGAGGATAAAAACTTTTGCTAAAAAGCTCTAAATTTTTTTCACTTTTTGCGAAGCCTTTAAAAGCTTTCTTTAAGCTTATTTGTTTAATGCGTTGTCTGGTGAACGGCTTAAAATCGCGGAAGTGACGCTATTTAAATGCGATATAAGATTCATTGGAGGAATTGAAAATGGCTGAAAAAGAATTAATCAACGTTGTTTTCATTGGACACGTTGATCATGGTAAATCAACTACGGTTGGAAGATTACTTTACGACGGAGGAGCTTTATCTGAACAAGAATATAGAAAACTTGAAGAAGAAGCTAAATCTAGAGGAAAGGGAACTTTCATTTTCGCGTACGTAATGGATAACTTAAAAGAAGAAAGAGAAAGAGGAGTTACTATTGACGTATCTTATAAAAAATTCGAAGCAAAGAACCACATGTTCACAATTATTGATGCTCCTGGACACAGAGACTTTGTAAAAAACATGATAACAGGAACCAGTCAAGCTGATGTAGCAGTTCTTGTTGTTGCAACAAAAGAAGGAGTTCAACCACAAACTAAAGAACACGCATTCTTAGCTCAAGTGATGGGTATAAGACAAATAATAGTTGCAGCTAACAAAATGGATGAAATTAATTACGATCAAAAAAGATTCGAAGAAGTAAAAACTGAAGCAACTAAATTATTACAAGGAGTTGGATTCAAGCCAGACAATATCAAAGTTGTTCCAATCTCATCATGGAGAGGGGATAATGTTGTTAACAAAACAACAAACATGCCTTGGTATGCAGGAAAAACTTTACTAGAAACTCTTGATGACTTACAAGCACCACCATCACCACTTGATAAACCACTAAGATTACCAATACAAGATGTATATAGTATCAAAGGGGTTGGAGCAATTCCTGTTGGAAGAGTAGAAACAGGAACAATGAAAACTGGGGACAAAGTTGTTGTAATGCCTTCTGGAAAACAAGGAGAAGTTAAAACAATGGAAGAACACCACACACAATTATCTATAGCAAAACCAGGAAACAATATTGGATTCTCAGTAAGAGGACTTGGTGCTGAAGATATGGGAAGAGGAGACGTTATTGGACCAGTAACTAACCCACCAACTGTTGCAAAGTCATTTGAAGCACAAATCGTTGTTTTAAATCACCCAACAGCAATTCCGATTGGATACACTCCAGTATTCCACTTGCACACAGTACAAATGTCAATGACATTAACTGAAATCAAGAAAAAACTTGATCCAAAAACTGGTGCAACTTTGGAAGAAAATCCAAAATTCCTAAAAACAGGAGATGCAGCAATAGTAAAAATAACTCCTACAAAACCAGTATGTATTGAAGCATTCAAAGAATTCCCACAAATGGGAAGATTTGCTATCAGAGATATGGGACAAACTGTAGCTGCAGGAATTGTATTAAGTGTAGAAAAAAGAGAATAAATGAAGTAAAAAAATAAAAATGATTTGTGGGAACGAAAAAAACGTTCCCACATTATTTTTAAATGTATTTGATAGTAAATTTGATAACGAGAACTGGTGAGTCAAAGTATGCAAACAGCAAGAATAAAATTAACAGGAACAAATTACAAACAACTTGAAGAAATCTGTGACAAGATTCTTGATGTTGCACAAAAAACTGGTGCTAAACATTCTGGAAAAATTCCATTACCTACAAAAAAATTAGTGGTTCCAACAAGAAAAGGACCATGCGGTGGAGGAACTGAATCATACGAACACTGGCAAATGAGAATCCACAAAAGAATGCTGGATATCCAAGCTGATGAACGAACTCTAAAAAGAGTAATGAGAGTTGAAGTTCCAGAAGAAATTCATTTAGAAATTGAAATTAAATAAAACTAATTTTTAATTAAACAATTTTCTAAAAATATTACTTATCTTAATAAAAAAAACTAAACAAAAATAACTAATTTTAATTACTTTTAACCCAATAGAATGATTTATTAACCCTATTAGCTTTTGGAGTAATTAGCATGGACTTAATTATAGAAGCAATTGGAATAACTGGTTTAGTGTTAATGCTAAGCGCATTTTACTTAAACAACTTTAAGAAAAAGAAAGTTAGAAGAAAAACTAAAACCTATAATTTAATAAATTTTTTGGGCGCTTCTCTTTTAGGAATTTATTCCTTTTTGAACGGAATGCATTTATTTACAATCCTAAACCTTACTTGGGCAATAGTTGCGCTTTGGTTCTTATTAACTATTATAAGCCAAGAACAAGAACACCAAAACTTTAACGAAATCTTACGATAAACTAAAATTTTTAAACAAAATTAAATCAAATTAGTTAACAATAATCACTTTAACTAAAAAAACAACTTTTCTTAAACCTAATCAAAAATATACTTAATAATAAAGAAAACCAAAACCAGGGCGATTTTTGTGAAAAAAATTAATGAAAAGGTTTATGCAAAAAACATTGATAGTGCTACTTTAAATCAATTTCAAGATTGTGTAAAACAAGATTATGTTATTGATGCTGCATTAATGCCCGATGCACATTATGGATATGTCGCTCCCATAGGATCAGTTATTATAACTAAAAAGTTTATTGTTCCTTCTTGGGTAGGGTATGATATTGGATGTGGAGTAACTGCAATCAAAGTTGAAGGAAAAAATATTTTAGAAAAAATAAAAAAGAAAAAAATTGAAATTTATAATAAAATAAATGCTAGCATCCCAATGGGGCTTGGAAAACTAAATGCAGAACACAATGTGAGTGAAGAAAATAGAAAAGAATTTAGAAAAATACTTGAAGAACTTAAAAACTCAAAAATTGATCCTGAACTATTTGGTTGGATTGCACGAAAAGCCCTAAGTAATGTTGGAACGCTGGGACATGGGAATCACTTCATTGAATTAAGTGAAGAAGCGCAAAACACCAGTAAAGACAAGAAAAACAAATTAAACAAAAATGTTGCTTGGCTAATTATACACTCTGGATCAAGAAACGTGGGGCATCATGTGGCTGGACACTATATGAAACGTGCGCAAGAAACTAATCAAAAAATCAATCAAGAAGAAACTACTAAAAATAAAACTCAAAATATTGGACAACCTTTAAGCGAAAACATTGAACAAACTTACCCTCTTGATTCTTCAAGCATTATTGGTAAAGAATATTTGAGTGTTCTAAATTTTTGTTTAAAATTGGCTCTTTTGAATAGAATTGAAATTGGAAAAAAGGTAATTGATGGGATTGAAAATACTCTGGGAGAAAAAGTAAAAACCACTGTTTGGGCTAACAAAAATCATAATCATGCCGAGCGAATAAAAAAGAGTGATAAATTTATTCATAGAAAAGGAGCAACACCGAGCAAAAAGGGAGAGAAAGGAATTATCCCAGGGAACATGAGGGATGGTTGTTTTTTGGTTGTTGGTAAAGGAAGCAAGGATTTTTTGGAATCAAGCAGTCATGGAGCGGGAAGAGCAATGAGTAAAACTCAAACAAAAAGAGAGGTTACTCTTGAAAAATTTAAAGAATCAATGAAAGGGATTACTGCAACAATTGAAGAGGGGACCATTGATGAGAGTCCTTTTGCTTACAAAAACATTAACACTGTTATGGATGCTCAAAAAAAGAGTGTAAAAATTTACAAATACTTAAAACCCTTAATTAATTGGAAAGGGAAAGGAAACTAAATTCCAACAATAATAATACTATTTTAATAGAAAATAACTAATTTTATCAAAAAAAGTTTTAAAAAAAAGCAAAAAAATAGTATTAAATACTTAATTTTCAATACATTAAATAATGTTTAACTTTAAAGGAGGTTAAATTATGGCTAAAGACATGAATATGTTAGCACTAATTTCAGTGTTATCAACAATAATAATTCCATTAGTGGTTCCACTAATAATAATATTCGCTAAGAAAGACGACAAATATGCAGTATATTACTCAAAACAAGTAGTTGTTCTTGAAGTAGTTGCATTTGTTGGAATGTTAATCTCAGCAATATTAATGATTGTTTTAATAGGATTAATCTTATTACCAATCGTGGGATTAGCAACTCTAGCTTTATACATTTTATTAATAATAAATGTAATAAGTGGAGAACAAAAACCATTACCATTAATTGGTAACCTTTGGAAATAAATGAAATAATTTTTCATGTCTCGGGGTGTCCCCGGGGCGTGATTTCTTTTTTTTTAATTTTTTAAAATTATATCTTTTTAAAACCTTAAATAAATTAATAAACCCAATTAATCAATAACTAATTATGTCAACAAAAATTGATTACTACTTAAAAGAGTACTTAGAAACACTAAAAAAATCGTTTAACATTAAAGCATATTCAGAAATGATTTACTTAACTTTAATTCAAGAATTAGTGATGTTAATTTTAATGGGAGTTTCTTTTATTGTTATTGGAGCCTTAGGGCTTCTTTTTTTTGGAAAGTATTTCCTAAATTCCACTAACCTTGATTTTTTTGATTGGAACACTTTTTTTTATTCAAATTTAATTAATTTTGAAGTAATTGTATTTGTAATATTTATTTTTGCAACCATTATGACAATAATTCAAATTTATCTTTTCCTTGCCCAATTAAGAGTGGGTGAAGGAGTTCTTTTGAAAAAAGTAGTTACTTACAAAAGCGCACTTAAATTAGCAAAAATTGGTTTTTTTAGAGTTTTTAGAACAATAATTATTTTAAGCATTATTGAATTTTTATTACTCGTAATTATTTCTGCACCACTTATTTTTGTATTAATTCAACTTCTACCAGGGTTATTTACTACCCCTCCAGAAATATTTTCAATTATTGGTTTCTTAGGAATAATTTTTGGAGGAATAATTCTAATATTTTTACTTTTCTTTTTAATTGCTCCGATTACAATGAATTTAGTTCCAATTTCTCACTTTGAAAATAAAGGAGCAATTTACTCACTCAAACAAGGTTTTGTTCGTGCAAAAAAAGATTATTTTATGAAACTTTTATTCATCTTTGGAATAGGATTAGTTTCTGGAATTATTCTTACAATTAAAGCTATTTTTGACCAAGCTTATGAAATGGTTAACAAGGTTGGTATTTCAATTGACCCAACTACAATAGGTTTTAACGAAGTTGGAGTAGTTGTTTGGGTTTTGTTTATTTCTTTCCTCCTCATTAGTAATTTTGTGATAAGCACCTTATTTATCGCATTAGTTAATTTATTTATTTCTCCATTAATAGTAAAGTTTTATCAATTATCTAAAAATACTAAAAAATAACTAATTTAACCCAATTCAAACTTCTTTAAGAACAAACCCACACTTCGACAATTAACTTCTTCCCGTTAATAAACGAAAGCTTTAAATAGTCCTGGCTACGCAAATACATAAGGTGAGTCTTTATGCCACAATGTAACGTTATGAAGTTAATTTTTGTTAGTATTCTTTTTTTAGTAATACTTGCGACAGCTAATGCTTGCAGTATTGATTTTGAGGATGTTACTCTTGAGTTAAGAAGTGACACTGATTCTTACGCACAAAACATCACTGCTGAAGATAATGATGATGTTACAATAAGAGTTAAATTTGATATTGATGAAGTTAGTGGAAATGATTGTGCTAATGATATTGAAGTGAGAGCACAAATTTATAGACAAGAAGATAATGATGATTGGGAATTATTTGACACTCTTGAGGATGACGAAGACCTTGATGAGGATGATTATACTTTCACATTTGATGATGCTTTTGAAGTAGATGATGATTACTCAAGATACCGAGTAAATGTAACAATATTTGATGTTAATGAAGAATATGAAGATGAAAGAGGATATGTTGATGTAGTAAACAATAGTTGTTCAGGAATTGAATTAATTGTTGAAGATTTTGATATAGATGAAGGAGAAGAAGGAACAGAAACTTTTATAATTGAAAACAACACAAACACTGAATTTAGAATAAGCGAACTTGACACAATATTTTCAAACTCTTTAATTAGATCAGGAGATTTTGATTATAGTGAAACAGTGGAAGAAAACAGTGAAGAGGAAGTAGAAATTACTCTAAGTGTAGGATATGTATCAAGAGACACTACTACCACAGGGACTTTTACTGTGGCAGGATATTTAGGAAGTAATTTTTGTTCAGTATCTTCAGTAGGAAGAGAAAGTTTTGATGTTACTGTAGAAGACACTGGATCAAGTTCATTAGATGATGACGATGATGATGAAGACGATGATTATAGAGGAATATCAGATTGTGAAGATATTACAATCGTTGCAAACAACATTAGTATTTTAGAAGGAAGAGAGACTATTGAAAACTTTTACTTACAAAACGATGCAACAAAAAGATTTGAAATACTTGAAATACAATTAACAGATAACGGAGTAGAACTAGATAACTATTACAACGAAAAATATGCTTCAGCTAATGGAATAGCTGATATTGCTGTTAGTGTAAAAACTGAAAATGTTTTTAGTAATAAATCATTTGAAAATACAATAAAAGTTAGAGGAAAGTTTAGTGACGGAAAAACTTGTTCATTTAGTAACATAAGAAGTGAAACATTTAATGTAAATGTTGAGAACAGTGATTCAATCGGACTTACTTCATACACTAATTGTAACAATTTCTCAATAAGTGCACAAGACATTATTTCTATAGAAAACTTTGGAAAAATACCATTTACTATAACAAATGGAACCAATCAAAGAGCGGATATTTATGTGGAAGGAACACTTGACGCAAGTCCTTCATTAATCTCTCTACCAGCAAATAGTTCAATAAGTAGAGAACTTGATGTAACAATCCTTTCTTCAAACGGAGAGATAGTATTAAGACCGGTAGTTAGTGGATGTTACCTTGCTTCAAAAAGAATTAGTGTAACAAACAAAGCGAAAGGAAACTTTTCTTCATTAACAATGAACCTAGATTTTGAAAATGATGAAACTAATGGAGAAATTAATATAGAAATTAATAATCCAACAACAAAAATATATAGCGGAGTAATTACTTTTGATGGCCCACAAGGATGGAGTGCAAGTTCAAGAAGTGTTACAATAACTCCTGGAACAAACAATATTACAATTAATTTAACAAGAACAGCAAACGCTGAATCTGGAAGAGGAAGAGTAACTTTTTCTTCAAGCGGAGAAGAAATTAGCGAAGAATTTTCTATAGGAAACTCTGCACTTGCAGGACTATTCTCACTAGGAGCACTAGGAATTTCAAACCTTGCGACAATATTATTAATCATTTTAGCAGTTCTTTTAATAGTTGGAATAATCACAAAAGTAACTGAAAAATCAGACAAGAAACAACAAGAATGGGAAGAAAAAGATTAAACCTTTCTAAAAATGAAAAATAACAATTAAAGGTTGGGGTGATGGCCAAAAAGCCACCAGTCAAACCATCCCTAATTTTTTAATTAAAAAAATCAAGTACCTAAAAATAACCATTAATTTAAAAAAAATAAAAGCAAAACAGAAAAGTATAAATAGTTTCCAAACAAAGACTTTGTTATGAAAGCTACAAACAACAAATACCCTTCTAAAAAAATAATTCTAATAGCAATTGCTGTAATCCTTATCCTTTTAGTAATGTTTCAACTAAACACAATTCTTCAACCAGCACAAGAGGTCGAACAATCTTTTTCTTTTAGTGATTTTAATTTAACAAAAACAATTAAACTTCAAGGAGAAAACAGAACTGAAACCTATTCAATTAATACAAAAAACCCAATTGTGGGGTTTTTAATTATCCCAAAATCAATAGCCTCTGATATTTCATTAGTAAAAATTAGCGGAGATTATTCTACTGAAATAATAAAAGCGGATCCAATTTTATTTATTAAACAAAAAGAGTACACTCCGGGCGTAAAAGAAATCAAAATAGAAACTAAAGTCGGAGAAACAACTCACACCGCACTTTTTTTACCAATAGAACTAATAGAATATGAAAAATTTACAACTGAAGAAAAAAGTGAACTAAAAGAAATTATAAAACAATTTGAGTACCTTGATAAAAATTATTTTACCCAAGAAGAGGTACAAAAAATAATGGAAGAATTCGCTTTTGAAACAAAAGTAAACCTTGAAGAAAAACAAGAAGTGCAAATACACTTTGCAGAAATTGAACAAATTAAAAACATTAATGAGAACACTAATAGTAATTCATTGTTTGAATTAATATCAACTGCACTAATTAATACAGTTGACAAAAGAATTCCTATTAGCGAAACAAAAACCAACGAAGAGTATGGTTTACTTATTGAAATACCCAAATCAACTTACATCCCAATACCAACTGACATAAATTTGTACCTCTCAAAAGAAATACCTCTTTATTCAACAACAGTGCTATTTAACGCCCCAAAAGAGGTTGGAGGAAAATCTTTACCCTTAATTGAACTTGAGGAGAGCAAAGTAAGTAAATTTATTGATACAAACATAACTCTTGATGAAAACGGAAAAACCCTACTTTCGCTTTCAATAGAACTACCAATTAGCGAAATAGACAAATATAAAGAAGGAGAAATAATTACAACTAAACTGATTTTGAGTTATTACTTGAGTTCAAAAAAAGAAATTAACATAAATGTAATAATTAGTAGTGGTTGTGAACAACAATTAACAGAAATTTTTAATCAAAACGATTTTACTGAAAGTGAAAAAGCAGAATTACTAAAAAAGTGTGATGAAAATAAAATCATTGATTATGACATTATTATTGTGCATTATTTAGAAACCTTCCTGAACAATAGAAACAAAATAATGCAATTACCTTCCTACAACATTAAAGAAGGAGAGGAAATTAAATTTGAGGATTGCGAAAATGGTTGCAATATTAAATCAACTGCAACAAGCATAACAAGAGCGGTAGAAGAAAAAATAAAACAAACAAATGGAGTAATTGAGATTCCTTCTGATGAAGAGGTAATAATCACTTTAATCGACACTACTAATAGTGAAACTTATTTGAGTAAAGATTATCTTAATGCAGCAAAAACTATTTCATACACTTGCAATAGTCCTTGTATTTGGAACTCTAACCCTGACCTCACTGTTAACAAATTTAATTCTGTATCAATTGCATATAGTAATTCTGTAGCAATGACTCCTGTAAAAATTCTTGGAAAACTTCAAAAAGATTTTATAGGAAAAGTAAATTTTGTTTCATACACTAAAGAACCTAATTTACAATTAGAACCTTTGGCAATGACATTAACTAATAAATTAAAATCAGAAAATAAAGTAATTTACATTATTAAAGAAGGAAGCGTGGAACAAGAAATCAAAGTTTATGGACCGGACGGGATACTTGAGACCCAAAAAGTACTTTATAATGCACTTGTACTAAGAAAACCAATAAAACTACCAATAGATGGAGGATACGACCCAAACACCCCTAATAATTGTTCAGGGTATGTTCAAAGATTTGCTAAAAGATATTTTTCAAAAAATTATGCAAAAACCCATGCATGGTATTTTGCAGAAACAAATCATTCAAAATATCGTGCAAAATTTGATAGAAAAACTGAAACTGGAGGGATGACTAAAGAACAATTTGAAGCATTTGCAGGAGAAGGAAAATTTATTACTCCTGGAACAATAATTGGAGTACATAACCCAAGAAGTTCATTTAATAGCGTGGATAGAATATACACTCATGTAGTAATTTATATTGGGGAAGACAAAGGAGAACACATCTTTGCAGAAAATGCAGGTGGCCCTAAAATTAGAACCCTCCCAGAACTAATGAGCAGATACAAAATTATTGATGTAATTGAACCTAAAAATAGTTAAATAAAATAATACTAAAAACCCACTAAAATTCGCCAATAGATGCAAAATAATTCTTAAAATCAACCCAAAATAAAAAATCATTGATTTTTGGACAGCTCCCGAAGTGGATTTATAAACCTTTCTTTGGCAAAATTATGTTATTGGTTGTTATTAATCAATAGTTAAATAGTACACTACCGATCAAAGTTTCTGGTGAGGCTTTTGTTTGGCAAATACGAAATAATCTTTCTTATTTGGTGCTTTTTGCACAGTTTTGTACTTTTTTAAAAAAATTAAATTTTAAAAATAGAGTTGAAAATGTATGTCACAATTTAATGCTCCAAGAAGAGGATCAATGGCTTATTACCCTCGAGTAAGAGCAGCTAAAGAAACTCCTACAATTAAAGGAATCGGGACAGAAAACAAAGCACTTAGTTTTATTTGTTACAAAGTTGGAATGGTTCAAGTTCAAGGAAAAAACACTCACAAAAATAGTCCAACAT